>JBGTBA010000093.1:0-2546 GCA_041749595.1 Flavobacteriaceae bacterium
TACTACCACGATTATTGGGGACATTCTTGCAACGGCGATCAATAAAACTATTTTTGCGGCAGGGAACGACGATCTGCGCCCCGTAATGAGCGGTGTGTTTTTTCAGTTTTCCCCAGAGAGCTTAACTTTTGTGGCCACGGATGCCCATAAATTGGTAAAATACCAGCGTGCGGATGTTGCCGCATCACATGTTGCGGAGTTTATCATGCCTAAAAAACCTTTAAATCTATTGAAGGGCATATTGGCCGGGGCCGAAACCGAGGTAACCATTGAATACAATGACAGCAATGCCAAATTCAGTTTTGAGAACACCGAACTGATCTGTAGGCTCATTGACGGTAAATATCCCAATTATGAAGCGGTCATTCCAAAAGAGAACCCGAACAAATTATCCATTTCCAGAAACCAATTGCTAAGTTCGGTGCGGCGGGTCTCCATTTTCTCGAACAAAAGCACACACCAAATCCGACTTAAAATCGCCGGCGCGGAACTGAATATCTCCGCCGAAGACATCGATTACAGCAATAAGGCCGAAGAACGTTTGACCTGCTCTTACAAAGGGGACGATATGCAGATCGGTTTCAATTCCCGTTTTCTTGTGGAAATGCTGAACAACCTGACCTCTGACGATGTTTCCTTGGAAATGAGTTTGCCCAATAGAGCGGGTATATTGACCCCTGCGGATGGGTTGGATGAAGGTGAGAACATAACCATGCTGGTAATGCCCGTGATGTTGAACAATTAATAGGGTACCAAATAGCTAAAGCCACATTTTAACCGGATGTGGCTTTTTTTGTTGCTTATATCATTGTTATTCGTCATGCTTGGTCGACATCGGAACTTCAACCGACAGAAATATAATTTAACATTGACAACTAAAGATTAACGGGGAAGCCGAAAACCGACCAGAGTAGGCACAAAATTAAAATTAAATCAAGATGACAAAAATTGTTGCGTTATTCAATGTGGTTGGCTACACTGCTGAACAATACAGCCAGGTGATTAAAGAGATGGAGGCTGCAGGAAAATTGAAAGATCCAGCTTATATTCATCGTGTAGTGGCTCAACAAACTGATGGTTTGTTGATAATAGATGTATGGGAGTCAGAAGAAGTATTAAATGAATTTGCTGAAACGCTTGTACCTATTCTCATAAAGAACGGTGTTACGCCAGCACGACCTACCGTGCTTCCACTACTCGATATTACTGCCTAAGTGGTAGAGGACTTACATCAAACGGAAGGAAAGTGCAGTCTGGCTGTTCTTTTGTTTGATTTATTTTAATATTGATGGAATGAAAGCGACACTGCTAATTTGATTCAATGATAATACAACAAGCAAACTTTAGTGCGGACTTCAAACAGTTATGCTTCGTTGGCAAAGTAGCACGAACGCATAACATTGCATAAACGAAAGCGGGGCTGGACGTGGATTCCGGATGTTTTATCGTTCTAATAAAAATTTCATAACTTGGCTGTACGCTTCGCGAAAATACAGCCAAGTATTTTATCTGATGTCGGCTCAAATCCCCGCCATCGTTTATGCGAGGACGTTAGCGGCAAGCCCCGATCTTTTGGTACTTTCCTTTTTCGTTCCTAATTTTTCCTTCGTATTTGCACCATCCGGGATTAGCTACAACTCTTTTCGTTATTTTTGCGTCAAATTCCACAAGCAATGATCCCGAACGACCCCATTATCGCCTTGGCCACCCCATCCGGTACAGGAGCCATTGCGGTCATAAGAATCTCAGGGGAAGGGGCCATTGCCATGGTATCCCCTTTTTTTTTATCCATCCGTGGCAAAGATCTGGAAAAACAAAAAAGCCATACCATCCATCTGGGCCATATCAAGGATGGTGACCGTATCATTGACGAGGTTTTGGTATCCCTTTTTAAATCGCCACATTCTTACACAGGGGAAGATGTCGTGGAAATAGCCTGTCATGGTTCCATTTATATCCAACAACAGATCATCCAGCTTTTTTTGAGGAATGGCTGCCGTTCGGCCCAAGCAGGGGAGTTTACCTTGCGGGCATTTTTAAACGGGAAATTGGATTTGAGCCAGGCCGAAGCCGTCGCCGATCTCATCGCTTCGGACAATGAAGCCAGTCACCAAATAGCCATGCAGCAGATGCGGGGCGGATTCAGCAACGAAATTAAAAAGCTAAGGGAAGAACTGCTCAATTTTGCCTCTTTAATAGAACTAGAGCTCGACTTTGCCGAGGAAGATGTGGAGTTTGCCAATAGGGCGGACCTCATAGCCCTCGTGCATCGGATAGAAGTGGTTCTGAAAAAGCTCATCGATTCCTTTGCCGTGGGCAATGTGCTTAAAAGTGGCATCCCGGTAGCCATTGTAGGGGAACCCAATGTGGGGAAATCAACCCTTTTAAATGCCCTGTTAAACGAAGAACGCGCCATCGTTTCGGAAATAGCTGGAACCACCAGGGATGCCATAGAAGATGAAATCGTCATTGGCGGCATTGGGTTTCGGTTTATAGATACCGCCGGGATACGGGAAACCACCGATGTGGTTGAAAGTATAGGAATA
>JBGTBA010000094.1:0-18435 GCA_041749595.1 Flavobacteriaceae bacterium
CGGATAAATCCCTTATTTCCTGCGCATCACTGATATAATTTTTCAAGGGGAAATGGATGCCCGCATCATTGCCGATAAACGTATCCTCATAATACTTTTTTAATTTTTCCAGGGCATAGACACCAGCATCATTTAACACAACCAAATTATCTCGTGCGTCAAATCTGTTTTTCTTTAATTCTTGCCGAACTTGTTCTGCTATCATCTTTAGATCTACATCGCTAGCGGTTCTCCCCTCCTCCTTTTCCAATTGGTTTACATAATACTGATTCATGTAAAGGTAAATCTGGTGCAATGCCTCAGCTGTAAAATCGGGTCCTCTTTGTGCCCCATCCCCGAAAAAAGAGCCATATTCCATCAAAGCATATTTGTGAAAAACGGTTTGGCCCTTCTCAATGGTCGATTGATTGATCAAGATAGTTCCGGATTCCGATTTAAAACCGGACATGGGCGGGGCATCGTTATAGGTTTGAAAACCTATCATCCCAACCCCTGCCAAACTTATAATCAATATAAAAACCAGCGGTCCCCACCAATTTTTGGTGTTCATTAAATAATCGATGTTCTTTTTTATCCCATCTCCGTTTTGCATGATCTCTTCTTGTGTGTCTGCCTGGGCTGCAGCGGTCTTCTTGTTGTATTGCTTATTCATGGTAGAAATTTTGAAGGATGGGTAACATCTAATTGGCACATCAAATAAAATCAATTTTTAATTAATATACAATAAAAAGATATTTTTATCATTTATATTGTATTTTTCCTCTGTAAATCTGTATGCATAACACCTAACCTAAAATAGATGTATCGAAAAAACAGCAGGGAGCTGCTAGCCACCGATTATGTGTTAGCGCAACTATTTCCGAACCATCAAATTGACTATTGTTGTAATAACCATTGCACTATAGAGGATGCGGCTCTTAAAAAGCAGATAGATGTCCCTACTTTGCTCCCTGAGATCCAAAATTTAAATACTCCGGGAATCCATGAAGCAGAAGATTTTAATTCATTTCCCCTTGATGCGCTCACTACGTATATCATACATAAACACCACCGCTATGCGTTAGAAAAAATTCCGGAAATAAAACAATACCTAAATACCTTGTGCAGTGCATATGGCGACACCCATCCCACCCTTTTTGCTATTAACAACCAATTTTGCAAAGCCGCCGGCGAATTATGCGTGCATATGAAGGAAGAAGAACAGACTATATTTCCCGCCATACGAAAAATGGTATTGATTAAACAATCTGGAGCCCGCCTGTCCCTTTTTCATTTTGGATCGGTCTTGCCTCCATTACAAATGATGCGTTCCGCACACGCACTAGAATATAAAAGATTACAGGAAATTAAATCTTTGACCAATGGTTATGCTTTACCGCAGGGCGCCTGCCAAACCTACCAAATAACCCTTTTGGCATTGCGGCAATTTGAAGCAAACTTTGAGCACTATATTCAATTGGAGAACAACATTCTTTTCCCTAAGGCCGAAGCCCTCAGGGACTGTCTCTTTTAATCTACCCTACCTATGCAATACGTACCCTTGTCCTAATAACTCACTCCTTTTGGGCGACTATACTTTGAAAAAATACCAAAAATAGGCTCACTACAATGAGCGCACTGGCAATGACCAGCACTATAAAGTATCCCTTTGGTAAACCAAAACCCATCCAAGCCGCCCAACCTTTGTAAAAAATAAGTCCTTCGGTTAGTATAAACCCCATAAAATAGATCCCGAAATTGGTTTTGGACAGCCGTATCTATTTACCGTAATCCAAAAGAAAAAATAAACCTATACTCACTACTCCTAAAAAAGTCCAATGTAAATACCCTATGGTAAAGTCCGTAAATGTCGCGGCCAAATCCGCAAAATAAGGAAAAGAGGTCAATAGCTGTAGCACCATTTTTATGGTCAGCAAAGTGGCAAAAATACACAACAACGTCATTTGTAATTGCGATAGAAACACCCACCGGAAAGGTTTGATGTCGTACATCATTTTTAGTAATAACGCGAGTGCTACACATTGAAAAACGGCCCCCCAACCACCTAAAAGGTAATACACAAAATTGGGCTTGGCCCATAAGGTCGACAGAAAAAAACTGAGTACAATACCCAAATTGAGACTCCAATAAAACAGTCTAAAACGTTGCGCCGGTACTTTAATTTGATGTTGCTCCAACACAAAAAAGAAGAGTCCTATAAGAGCAAGTACCATCCATCCGTTATATTGAAAATGCAGATAGAAATAGATCGCCATGCGGTACCATACCGACTCGGTGCCCAAAGTGGCCATAATGCCCCCCAGTGTCCATGGACCAATGCTAGACAACACCATGTAGCCCAAGGCCATCCTAACACATTTATAAGAATTGGTATGGCGCAGAGCTGCTTTTGCGTTTTTAATGAAAAACCAAGTAAATGCATACGAAACAAAAAGAAACAGGGTAGAGAAGATAATCGAGAACAGGGCATATCCCTGAAAGGGAAAACTCAGCAACATCCCTATTAAAGTTAGTTGTGTCCCTAAAAAAAGTCGCCTATAACCCGGGCCTATTGTGGCATGCCTTGCATACCAAACATAGATCACGGTGGTTAGTGCCACATAAACCCATCCCAAAAGCGCAATATGCGAATGGGCATGCACCATGTAACGATACGTTACAGGCATTTCTGCCACATAGAACAACCGCAAGATAACACCCAAAGTGGCAGCCAGCATAAAATAAAACAAGGCACTATTGATATGGAGCCTGAGGATCGCCATTGCATTACACATTTAAAAAGTAAATTTAGTTTAAAATTCCTTTTCCGTCTTCCAGCTCGGGCCACCTATAGTCAATACATGATATTTATCATAGAATAAAGGCATTATTAAATAGACTTTTGCCCCTATTTGTTTTAAAACTGTGATGCATGGGAGTTATTAAAAAAATTACGAATATCATCGTTGTTCTTATGTTTGTCCAAACCTATGGCCAGCTAACGGTTGATACTGAATTGCGACCCCGGTTTGAATACAGGCATGGATTTTCGACGCTATTTCCGGATGGAGAAGATCCGGCTGCCTTTATATCCCAAAGAACGCGGTTTAATGCGGCTTTTAAAGAAGACCGCCTTCATTTCTACCTTAGCTTACAAGACGTCCGGGTATGGGGCGATGTACCTCAACTAAACACTTCCGATAAAAACGGTATCGCCATACATCAGGCTTGGGGGGAGCTGCTTTTTGATAAAAACGTTTCACTTCGATTGGGCCGACAGGAAATAGTCTATGACGATCACCGTATTTTTGGAAATGTAGATTGGGCACAACAAGCGCGCAGTCACGATATCGCAGTGCTTAAATATACCGAAAATAGCTTAAAACTAGATCTTGGCTTTGCCTTTAATCAAGATTCCGAAAAAATCACCGGCACCACGTTGACCACACCCGGAACCTACAAAAGCCTACAATACGGATGGTTACATAAGGATTGGACCTATTTTTCGGGAAGTTTTCTTTTTCTGAACAACGGGCAGCAATTTATAGATACTGTGGATGCTACTAATAGCGAAACAAGATATAGCCAAACTATTGGCGGCCATTTCAAGCTTAATAAAGACCAATATACCCTAATATCCAATGTGTATTTTCAATTTGGCAAGGACGTTCTCGATAACGATTTAAGTGCATATTTGCTTAGTTTGGAAGCAGGTTACCAGCTTTCGGAAACATGGAAAGTTACACTGGGAGCAGAACTAATCAGTGGCAACGACAACGGAGCCCCATCTAACGGAAACAATGATGCCTTTACACCTTTTTACGGCACCAACCATAAATTCAACGGCTTGATGGATTATTTCTATGTAGGCAATCATAACGGTAATGTAGGTCTTTTGGATCTTTATGCCAAGGCCAAGGTAGCGCTGACACCTAAATCGGGCTTAGAGGGTGCCATTCATAATTTTGCGGCCGCTGCGGATATTTCAGGAACCAATTCCAAACAGTTAGGGATGGAGCTGGATGTGGTCTATGCTTATACTCTCGATAAAAACATACAACTACATGCCGGATATTCCCAGTTATTTGCCTCGGATGGGCTGGAAATTGTAAAGAACAACAACGACGGAAATATAAATAATTGGGCTTGGATCATGATCACCCTAAAACCCACTTTGTACAAAAGCGATAACGAATAAGGAAGCTAAGAACATTTAGTCTTTAACAATACTAATTTATACGATAAAATGACAACAGCACACACATTTCACATTCCCGTCATGGGTATAGGCTATACTATAGACACTCCGCTAAAGGTTTCTAAATATGGCATTGACTCTGTTATTTCCCTTGTGGACGACATCTTGCTGGAACGACTTCGAAAAATGTACAGTGAAAACTTTCAACTGCCATATCAGGAGATTACCGACAAAATGGAAGACTTCAGGGCAAGGAGAATTACCTCCTATCTCAACCTCATTCAGCAATTGGCAGAAAAAGAATTTGAAGCCCTTAAGGCATCGACCCTAGAAAATATGGCAGCACTTAACAAATATATAGGAATGTTACCCGAGGCTTCCTGGTTAAAACAGGAATTTGAAAAACTGCTTAAGGATTGTCACGGTTGGGATGAAATAAAACGCTGGGTTGCAGACAACCTAAGAATGGGTAGTATCGACGTCAACATCATGACTAAGATCGACAAGGAAAACTACCTAAAAAAGGAAAAATTACCCACGGAATATAACGATGCCCACGCAGCCCTTCGGGGCTTTGCCAAAAGTAACCTCGTGGCTTCGGTGATCCTCTCCGCAGGAATGAATCCAAGATTGTACACGTATTTGGAACAGTTCCCCGATTTTTATCCGGATGCCCATGGAAATCTGAAAAAGAAAATCATACTAAAGGTGAGCGATTACAGATCGGCTTTGATACAAGGTAAATTTCTGGCCAAAAAAGGATTGTGGGTTTCGGAATTCCGAATTGAGTCCGGCCTTAATTGTGGCGGACATGCCTTTGCTACCGAGGGCTATCTTATGGGGCCTATTTTAGCCCAGTTCCGGGACGAAAAACAAACCTTAGTGGATGCCCTTCACGAGACCTTGGTCGCTGCTTTACAACATAAAAACCTCGTTATTCCAACTAACGTAATGCCATTAAAAATAACCGCTCAGGGTGGTGTTGGCACTTCGGAGGAACATCAGTTTCTTTTGGAACATTACAAAGTAGACTCGGTGGGATGGGGAACCCCATTCCTTTTAGTGCCGGAGGCCACTACGGTAGATACACATACCCTTCAAAAATTAACGCAAGCCACCGAAGACGAACTGTATGTAAGTCACACTTCACCGCTTGGCGTACCTTTTAACACCTTAAGAGGGAACACCAAAGATGACGAAAAAATGCGGTTGATCCAAAAAGGAAGACCGGGTAGTTCATGCCCTAAAAAGTTCGTTGCCTTAAACAAGGAACTCACCGAAAAAGGAATATGCACGGCATCGCGCCAGTATCAAGACTTAAAAATAAAAGCCCTTGACAAAGAAGGGCTTTCCGGCAGAGACTATGATCATGAATACCATAAAATTGTTGAAAAATCATGTATTTGTGTAGGCTTGGGCACCTCTGCCCTATTGCAATACGGACTCGATACAAAGGTTGAGGGTAAAGGCGTTTCGATATGTCCCGGGCCAAATTTGGCCTATTTCTCTAAGGTAATGACCCTACAGGAAATAACCGATCATGTCTACGGCAGAAATAACGTAATTGTGCGAAACGATCGCCCTCATATGTTTGTTAAAGAGTTGCAGTTGTATATCGACTTTCTTAAAAACAAAGTGGAAGAGGTACACGCTTCGGTATCCGAAAAACAAAAACAAAGCTTGCGCCAGTTTGCCCAAAACCTGAATGAGGGGATATCCTATTATCAAAACGTATTTGAAAACACAAAAGGGTACTTCAAAAATTACCTTCCCAAACTAACTGAGGATTTTGAGAAAAGCTATGTCGATCTACAAATGCTATTAATCAGGATAGACCTTCTTTAAAAAACCGGAATATGATAAGTGTCATATAAAAATAAGTAAAACACCATTACTTTTACCCCAATAAAAGATAAAAAAGTCTTATTTTAAGATTTTAGGAAAATAATATCAACGTAAACCATTTTCAGATGAACCCAAAAAAATCCATTAAAAGCTTAGCAAGCCTACTTTCCGGATTGCTGTTATCCGCATTTGTTTCCTGTGTAGGCACCAATGAGAAAAAAGTATATGCCAACGCAGAAGATATTCCTGTGAACAGGGAAATGAACGCAGAACTTACTTCTCCCCCCAATGTGCCCCGACCAGTTGGCAAAAGAAAGGCAAAAAAGCTAAAGGTTGATATGGAAATCCTGGAATTGGAAGGCGAAATGACTTCCGGTGTAAAATACGTGTATTGGACCTTTGGAGGCTCAGTACCCGGGAGTTTTATAAGAACCCGCGTAGGTGATGAAGTAGAGTTCCATTTAAAAAACCACCCGGACAATAAACTGCCCCATAATATAGATTTGCACGCTGTTACCGGTCCCGGTGGCGGAGCCGAATCTTCGTTTGTAGCGCCCGGCCACGAGAAAGTATTTTCTTTTAAAACCTTGAATCCCGGTCTCTACGTGTACCATTGCGCCACCGCACCCGTGGGCATGCACATTGCAAACGGAATGTACGGCCTGATTTTAGTAGAACCGGAAGGTGGATTGCCCTTGGTAGATAAGGAGTACTATGTAATGCAGGGCGATTTTTATACCAAAGGGAAAAATGGGGAAAGAGGACTCCAACCTTTTGACATGCAAAAAGCGGTGGACGAGAAGGCCGACTATGTGGTATTTAATGGCTCGGTCGGAGCCCTCACCGGAGACAATGCCATCACCGCAAATGTTGGGGAAACCGTTCGGTTATATGTTGGTAACGGGGGCCCCAATTTGGTATCGTCTTTCCATGTCATAGGTGAGATTTTTGATGTAGTCCGTGTAGAGGGCGGTGATTTAATCAATAATAATATACAAACAACCTTAATTCCTGCCGGTGGTGCGGCTATTGTGGAGTTTAAAGTTGATGTTCCCGGAACATTTATTTTAGTAGATCATTCCATTTTCCGAGCCTTTAACAAAGGTGCTCTGGGCATGTTAAAGGTACAGGGCGAAAAAAACCCTGCGATCTACTCCGGCGAATTGAGAGACGGTATCTATCTGCCTGAAGGTGGAGGTATCCAGACCATGCCCTCTGGCAATGATGGTATAGCAGAATCTTCCATTCCGGCCAAATCGTTTGAAGAAAAAATGAAATTTGGGAAGGCCACCTATATGCAGACCTGTTTTGCCTGTCACCAAGCAGAAGGGCAAGGCATTGCAAATGCATTTCCCCCATTGGCAAAATCTGACTATCTTAATACAGATGCCAACCGGGCCATCGATATTATATTATATGGCAAAACCGGGGAAATTACGGTTAATGGTCAAAAATACAATAGCGTCATGACCGCCCAGACCTTGTCTGACAACGAGGTAGCCAACGTGCTTACCTACGTCTATAACAGCTGGGGGAATTCTAAAAAAGAAGTTACATCAGAGATGGTAAAGGCTAGAAGAAAATAAACCTTAAAATTAAAACAATGAGTCCTTTCTTTAGAACGATATTCCTTCTTTTCTGTATGTCTCTAGGACAAATATCCATTGGACAAACGGAGAATATGGTATTGATTAAGGGAGGGACTTATATCCCGCTATATGGAACAGATTTAACCCAAGTTAAGGTGGATGATTTCTGGATGGATACCTTTCCCATAACCCATAGCGCGTATTTGTCCTTTGTAAAGGAACACCCGGAATGGCAACGAAGTAAGGTGAAAAAATTATTTGCCGATGGCAACTACCTAGTGTATTGGGAAAGCGACAGTGTTCTGGGAAAAGCACAAATACTGAATGGCCCGGTAACAAATGTTTCTTGGTTTGCCGCTAAAAAATATTGTGAATGCCAAGGGAAAAGATTGCCTACGATAGATGAATGGGAATATGCGGCTATGGCCAACGAAAGCAAAGCAGATGCCCGAACCTTAGAAAGCTATAACCAATATATTCTGGAATGGTATGAAACTCCAAAAACGTTTAATCAAGCGGTTGGCTCCACCTTTAAAAATTTCTGGGGCGTTTATGACCTGCACGGTTTGGTTTGGGAATGGACGGCCGATTTTAATTCGGTACTTATTTCAGGGGAATCCAGAAAAGATGTAGACAAGGACAGTAACCTATTCTGCGGCAGTGCCGCCTTAGGAGCCACGGATCTGATGAATTATGCCGCTTTTATGCGCTATGCATTTCGGGGAAGTATTAAAGCAAATTATGCCATTAAAAATCTGGGCTTTCGGTGCGCAAAGAACAAAGAGATTTTACCATAACGTATTTTACCAATACCTATACTCATGAAAAAAACACTTTTATTATTCTCCATACTAATTTTTACGTTTTCCTGTAAAGAACAAAATACAATCCAAGACAAGATAACGGCTAAAACCGATGCTCCCAACGGCGTATTTTCCGATCTGTCTATTTATAACTTACCTTCAAAATGGACGACCCAGGATAATAAAACGATTGCGTTGAAAGAATTGAAAGGCGATGTATTGGTCATGGTCATGATCTATACCTCCTGTCAGGTGGCCTGTCCCCGATTGGTGGCCGACATGCGATCTATAGAAGCCCAGATTCCCGAAAACAAAAAAGAACATGTAAAGCTCGTTTTGGTAAGTATAGATCCGGAAACGGATACGCCCGAACGGCTTAAGGAATTTTCCATAGAAAACCATATGGAAGCTGACCAATGGGTTTTTCTGAGAGGTTCTGAAAGTGACACCCGGGAATTCGCCGCTGTATTGGCCGTAAACTATAAGAAAATATCTCCCATGGATTTTTCCCATTCCAATATCATCAGTGTGTTTAATCGAGAGGGAGAATTGGTGTATCAAAAAGAGGGCTTAGGAGTCGATAATAAGGATACGGTAGAAAAAATCGCTCAACTGGCACCATAGCTAACTTTAAAAACAATTTTGCTGGTCTTGCGTCATAAGTCTTATATTTTCGATTGGTTATGATCCCGTTCTTTGAAATTTTGTAGACAGGTTTTCCCAAATGGTTTATATATAGGCTCTTTGTC
Organism: Flavobacteriaceae bacterium; assembly: GCA_041749595.1. Classification (GTDB taxonomy): domain Bacteria; phylum Bacteroidota; class Bacteroidia; order Flavobacteriales; family Flavobacteriaceae; genus Aurantibrevibacter. The sequence goes on from JBGTBA010000094.1 coordinate 9,164, forward strand.
AAATAGGTTGATGCTCGGCCTGTAGGGTTTTTTATGGACGGATATGGCTGTCCGGACGCGGGCCTTGTCGGCATCCTCGTCCGTTCCACGGTCACGGTATTTTAGATCTGCCGGTACGCTTTCCTGTTCGCCCTGCCGATGCCCGCATGGTAAGGTTTTCCCGTATTGGTGCCGATGCACATCGGCGTGTGGGAGGGGCCATCTCCATTGGTAAGCTGGCCGAAGGCCATGAATAGGCACCGGTTCCGGGGGCCGCCGTGTCTTTTAACGAACCTCAAAAGATCATTTTGCGGAAGGAATTCTAAAACCTGGGCAAAAACATGCCCCCCTTGGTTAATAAACAGCAAGGTGTTTCCATAAAACCATTCCTTTCAAACCGTTCGAACCCCAAAATCGGGTACAGCCCCCATCTACAAAGTATTTCAAAGAACATGAATTTTCAATATCGCAACACTAGTGATAGGATATAAAAAATAAGTTGATGCACCACGTAACAGCCAATGAACATAACCATACCCTTACGTTATCAAAAAACGAAATGACGGCTTATGGTTATCGAATCATAGATATCATCACCGAACATTTCGATACTTTAAATGAGAAGAAACCAGTGGCTTTGGGCACACGAAGGGAAATGGAAGATCTCTTACAAGAACATATTCCCTTAAACGGGGACGACCCGGGTAAAGTACTCGATTTTGTTGTTGAAAATATTTTGAATAAAAACGACCTGTTCACACATCCAAAATCCTTTGCATTTGTGCCGGGACCGAGCAATTATATAAGCGTTATGGCAGATGTTCTTGCAACAGGGTTTAATATTTTTTCGGGAGGATGGAGCGGGGCTCCCGCAGCATCCGAATTGGAAATAGTGACCATAAATTGGCTTCTTGCACTTTTTGGTTTTCCAACCAAAAGGGGGGGAGGGATTTTCACCAGCGGTGGATCTATTGCCAATCTCACGGGATTGGTCGCCGCAAGAAATCAAAAGTGCGGGGAAGATTTTTCCAAAGCGGTTGTTTATCTGTCAGATCAGGCGCACTCGTCAAACATTAAGGCCATACGGATCATGGGCCTTAAAAAAGGGCAAATCCGGTTGATCCCCTCGGATATGGATTATAAAATGTCCATACCTAAATTGCAGAATGCCATTGCCAAAGATAAATTGATGGGATGGATCCCGTTCTGCATTATTGCCACTGCGGGGACCACTAATACGGGAACAGTGGATCCGCTAGACACCATCGCTAAAATCTGTAAATTGGAAAACCTATGGTTCCATATCGATGCGGCCTATGGAGGAGCGGCCATTTTGTCTAAAAAAGGAAGTCGTCTCTTAAAGGGAATACAAAAAGCCGATTCTTTGACCGTAGACCCCCATAAATGGTTTTTTCAACCCTATGAAATGGGGTGTTTGTTGGTAAGGAACCATACGTATTTGAGCAATGCATTCATGGAAAAACCGGAGTATCTAAGGGATATTGAGGGAAATGAATCGGAGATCAATTTTTATGACCACGGACCTCAACTTACCCGAAGGTTCAGGGCCTTAAAATTCTATATGTCCATTAAGACATTTGGATTGAACACCTTTAAAGGGGCTGTTCGGCACGGCATTGAAATGGCGGAGAAGGTGGAACGGCTCCTAAGAAGCAGTCCCCATTGGGAAATTGTCTCACCTGCCGCCTTGGCAGTGATCAATTTTAGGTACAACCCCATAGAATCACAATTTTCAGAAAAAGTATTGGATCATTTAAACCAGGAAATCGTGAAAAGAATTACAGAAGCTCGTGAGGCCATTTTGGTCACCACTATTTTGCGCGGTCAAGTTGTTTTGAGGATGTGTTTGATAAACCCGAGAACAACAATGGAGGATGTGGAAGATACCATTGGATTATGCCATTCGTTTGCTAAAGCTGCTATGGGGCAAAATTCAATTTTGTAGGAATTTACGGGCTGGCACAGGCGTGCCCTGAACACGATCCGAAGGTGCGGTACCCCTGATCGCACAAGCCAACCCTAAAGCCAAAAATTGTAAAAGAGCCACCAAACCAACGTACCAAAACAGACAAGAAATAACAAGTACAAATACGATGGCAAAGAAGTGCAAAGGCATAACACGAGTTCGCAAAATGGCAAATAAAGTGTCTCTAGGTCAACTTAGTGCAAGGGCATAATGTACTGCTTAAAATGAACATTTGTGTTGAAAATCCGCTACTCCTCCGAGTAATCCTAATACCCTACCTTATTCCGCACTTTTTCCAACACTCCATCCGCCACTTTTTTGGCTTTTTCGGCACCTAGGGCAAGCGCATCGTCCACTTCCTCCAAATGGTTCATATAGTAATTGAACTTTTCACGGGCTTCGCCAAATTTTTCAAGTATTACCTCATATAAGGCTTGTTTGGCATGGCCGTAACCGTAATGACCATTAAAATAATTGTTCCGCATTTGCGCTACTTGTTCCGTAGAAGCTAAAATTCCGTACAATGCGAATACATTATCAGTGTCCGGATTTTTAGGTGCTTCCATGGGCGTGCTGTCGGTAACAACTCCCATAATTTGTTTGCGCAGGTTTTTATCGGTTTGGAACAGATCTATGGTATTGCCTTTGCTTTTGCTCATTTTTTCGCCATCCGTTCCGGGGATGTACATGGTATCTTCCTGGATTTTGGCATTGGGCAACACAAAAACTTCACCCAATTGGGCATGGAATCGGGAGGCCACATCACGGGTCATCTCTATATGCTGTAACTGGTCCTTCCCTACGGGAACAATGTGGGCATTGTACAATAAAATATCGGCCGCCATAAGCATAGGATACATAAAGAGTCCGGCATTTACATCTTGCAACCGGTCTGCCTTGTCTTTGAAGGAATGGGCTAGGGTTAACCGTTGGTAGGGAAAGAAACAGCTTAAGTACCATGCGAGTTCAGTTACTTGGGGCACATCGCTCTGTCTGTAGAACACGGTTTTTTCAATATCCAACCCAAAAGCCAACCAAGTCGCTGCGGTGGCATAGGTATTTTTGCGCAATTCTTCGCCATTTTTTATTTGTGTGAGCGAGTGCATGTCCGCAATAAAAAGGAAGGAATCATTTTTAGGGTCTTTTGCCATTTCTATGGCCGGAACAATTGCCCCCAGGATGTTTCCCAAATGCGGAGTGCCCGTACTTTGTATGCCCGTTAATATTCGTGCCATTTACTTAAATTAAAACCAATGCCAAAGGTAAAAGAAATCCTAAAGCAGTTCCAAATTTGTTACTTTTGATTTTATGTTTTCGATATTTAAAAAAGCCGGTTGTATTTTATACCGAATCTGGTTCTATATTTTGGTGGTGCTGCCCATATTTCTCTTTTTTCCCCTATTGGTCCTTTTTACATTATCCGAAAAATGGTATCCCCAGTTTTTTTGGATGGCCCGTAATATTTGGGCCAGCACGATTTTATACGGAATGGGGTGTTTTCCAAAAATAAAACGGGAACAGAAAATAGGAAAGGGAAAGAGCTATATGTTGGTGGCCAACCATACCAGTATGTTGGATATTATGCTGATGCTAATAGTAAGCCGAAATCCATTTGTTTTTGTGGGAAAGAAAGAGCTGGTGAAAATCCCCATTTTCGGATTCTTTTACAAAAGGGTATGTATTTTGGTAGATCGGGAAGATAGCCGGAGCAGGACGGGGGTATATTTAAGGGCGCAGCGCAGGCTTAACCAAGGGTTGAGTATCTGTATATTTCCCGAAGGTGGCGTACCTGAAAGGGATGTATTGCTGGATGAATTTAAGGACGGGGCCTTTAAAATGGCCATTGCCCATAAAATTCCGGTGGTGCCCATCACTTTTTATGATAGCAAGAAACGCTTTCCTTTTGAGATTTTTCTTGGTGGCCCAGGCAGGATGCGGGCCAAAATGCATTCTTTTTTTGAGACTGCGGGGCTTAAGGCAGAGGATAAGGTAGGTCTGAAAGAGCAGGTAAGGCAGGTTATTTTAAAAGAGTTGAAAAAAGGGAGGCCTTAGCGAGAGTATCTATACTAAAAGAAAACGCCCCGCTGGAATCGCAGGGCGTTAAAGGAGTCATTGCCAACGGCAATGACTTACCTAACCAACATCTTAAAATTTATAGTTAATACCGCTATATACCCCAATGGAAAAAGGGTTAAAGCTTCCCGCCGTTTCTGAAAAGGTGTTTAATTGGTATTTAAAAATGGGCTCTATATTCAACTGTAATTGGGGGGTAAATTTATAATTTATCCCAAAACCAAAATTGGTGCTAAAGTTCACACTGTTTAAGTTATTGGCCTCACCGACCTCTGTTGCTAAATCATCGGATTCCAATAGTATGGAATTGTTATTTAAAAAGAGCGAACTTATTCCGCCGATGAGGTTTACACCAAATCTGCTATCCACAAGGGCGTACTTTAGTTCTAAAGGCACTTCCAAATACCCAAATCGTTGCTCCATTTTCCCTTTTCGTACTGGGCTATCCTCCAAAACATCTAAGGCATTCGCTATAGCTGGAAAATCTGAATTGATTGTTTTTGCTTTACTCGAGATCACTAAATTTCTGGATGCCAAAGAATAATCGATATGATCTATTAGTGACTGTGATAAAACGTTTGTGTTTATGGACGATGAAAATTCCACTTCATTGGTGTTATAGCCATAATCCACCTTGTGGATCCCCGAACGGACACTCAATTTTTTTGTTGCCTCATAAGAAACCACCAATCCGTAGCTAAGGTTTACATTCCCCGATTTGGAATTGGAGACAAAATTGGAATGTATGGGGGATCCTTCGCCAATTGCATTGAAATAGACGGGTGCCACGTTGGGGCCCACGGACCATTTGCCACTACTTTTTTCTGCAACCAAATCTTCTTTTTCTTCTTCCTGTTTTTTTATTTCATCAAAAATGGACTTTTTGGGACTATCTTCCTCTTTTTTTGTTTCAACCTCGGCAATGGCTTCCGTTCCATAGGGTTCTTTGTGGGCAGATGGTTTTGGGGTCGTGCTTTTAACTTCTATGCTCCCTTCTTTTTGGCCTTCGTTGGCAATATGGCTCAAATCGGGGGCAACACCGGCGATACCACCTTCATTTTTATGTTTTGTGGAAAGATCATCGATGGGTATTTTTGGGTTTTCCATTTTGCCCGATGAGGTAACCGGTCCATTTTTATTTGCCGTATTCTGCTCCAGGACAGAATGCCTATTTGTTTCTTTGCCCAAGGGCAATTGGGGGTTTACCGTTTGTTCTTTAAGGGTATTTGGGCCGTCTACTTTATGAACCTTGGAAGGGTTGTTTTCGGCATCTGTAATTTCTATGGCACCTTCATCTGGAACCGATGACTTTTCCTTTAACAAACCGTTCTTGTTTAAACCATTTTTTTCCTTAACGGTATCTGGGGAATTGGATTCATCACTAGTTGTGATGGTTTCCACCTCCTTGGAGGAATCTCCAAAGGGGTTGATGAGATATAGTGCAATGGCGAGGATGGCCGCGGCACCGCTCAATCTCCACCAAATGGGAAGTATTTTTCTTGATTTTTTCTTTTTATCCAGAGTGGAGGCTACGGTCTTCCAGACTTTTTCATCCGGAATTTCGTCAAAGTCCCTGAACTTTTCGTGAAACAAATCGTCTATTTTCTTTTTATCCATTTTACAAAGACTTATGCAATGTTTATGTTTTCTTTTTCTATCCTTTCCCTAAGGATCATTCTGGCCCTGGAAAGATTGGATTTTGAGGTTCCGGGAGATGTGCCCAACATTTCCCCGATTTCGTTGTGGGTGTACCCATCCAAAACGTATAAGTTAAAGGTCAATCTGTATTTTTGGGGCAGTTCCTGGATGTATCGCAACAAGGTTGCCAGATTAATATCTATGTAGCTTGAAACCGTTTCTGTTTCTTCTTCCCGGTTTTCCAAGACCAGACTTAAATGTTCTACCTTTCTATATTTATGAAGGACGGTGTTCACGGCAATCCGTTTCATCCATCCTTCAAAAGACCCTTTGGATTTATATTGGCCAATTTTATCGAAGATGGTTATGAAACAATCATGCAAATTGTCTTCTGCCTCCATTTTATTGCGTGAGTACCTAAGACAAATACCGAACAATATACGGGAGTATTTCCTGTATAACTGTTCCTGTGCCGTCCTGTTTCCTTTTTTACAATTATCTATGAGTTCTTCCAGACTCAAAATGTTGGTTAGATTATATAGGTTTAAGGGCTTGGTGTCCCTTGGTTCACGGGCACTTCTATTTCTAGAAACTGGGGGTCGCCATTTTCATTTTCCCCGGTCCAAAAACGGAATAGATAGGTGTCTGTGTACCTTACTTCAAATTTAAAGGATTCTTCTATCTCCTGATCTACGTTAAGGCAAGTCTGTTTTTCCATTACGGCACCTATAACCGCAACTTCCCGGGTCGTGGTGTCGGTCCTGATAACATTAAATCTTTCGAACAAAGTACAATCATCGGGCCTTATAAAGGTTACCTTGATGTCATATACCTGATGGAGATCAAACGATTCCGGAAGATCGGCACGTATGATCTGTAATGGTTTAAAATGGAAATTTACCCCATCATCTAGGCTACAGGAGACAAATGATAAGATGGACATAACGACCGACAGAGCAAAGAATATCCTTTTCATGCGCTTTATATTTTTTATTGAAGATGTAAACAAAATATAAAGGTTGCGTTGTGGCCACTAAAATCCTTACATAATTCGATGGGGATAGGATTTTAATTTATTTTTTGATGGCTCTTAAAGTCTCCTTTATTTTCCCCTCCAGTTCTTCTTGGAGTTCGGGGTTGTCTTGTAAGAGGGCTTTTACCGCATCCCTGCCCTGTCCCAGTTTGGTGTCCCCATAACTGAACCATGAGCCGCTTTTTTTGATGATCTCAAAATCGACCCCAAGATCTATGATTTCGCCCACTTTGGAGATGCCTTCGCCATACATTATGTCGAACTCGGCTGTTTTAAACGGGGAGGCCACTTTATTTTTCACTACTTTTACACGGGTTTTATTACCCTGTGATTCCCCTTCGGTATCCTTTATTTGTGTTGACCTTCGGATGTCCAAGCGGATGGAGGCATAAAATTTAAGTGCATTGCCACCGGTGGTGGTTTCGGGATTTCCGAAAACAACCCCTATTTTTTCCCGTAGTTGGTTAATGAATATTACGGTACAGTTTGTCTTGCTGATAGAGCCTGTTAATTTTCGTAAGGCCTGTGACATTAAGCGGGCATGCAGCCCCATTTTGGAGTCGCCCATTTCTCCTTCAATTTCACTTTTTGGGGTTAAAGCAGCCACAGAATCTATGACTACGATGTCAATGGCCCCGGAGCGGATTAAATTATCCGTAATTTCCAATGCCTGTTCCCCATGATCGGGTTGGGAGATGATCAGATTATCAATATCTACCCCTACCTTTTGGGCATAAAAACGGTCAAAAGCATGTTCTGCATCAATAAAAGCCGCAATACCTCCATTTTTCTGGGCTTCCGCAATGGCATGGAGGGTCAAGGTAGTTTTACCTGAGGATTCAGGGCCATAAATTTCTATTACCCTTCCCCTGGGATAGCCACCAACACCCAATGCTATATCCAGACCTATGGAACCGGAAGGTATAACCTCAACATCTTGGACAACACTGTCGCCCATTTTCATGACGGCACCTTTGCCATAGGTTTTGTCCAGTTTATCAAGGGTCAGTTTCAGGGCTTTTAACTTTGCTTCTTTTTCAGCACTCATTTTCTTCTATATTAGGGACGCTAAATTACCATTTCTTTTTGCATATCGCAATGACAACGCAACCTTTTTGGAAAAGCTGCATCATAGTGTATAGAAGAAAAGGTTTTTCTTTTTTTAGAAAAGACTACCGAGGCTTTTAGGGCTTTGGGCAATGGTGGCTACCTACCTTCCTTAAATTCTATGAAAGAGAAAAATATTGGGGTAGCCGTAAAAGGCCTTGAATTGTTTCAAGGCCTTTTTTGTTTGCCCAATAGGGTATTATAACTATTTTTGCAACATAATACATTCTTTAACTTAATTATTGGTATAGCATGCAACTGTACAATACACTAAGTGCAAAAGAAAGGGAAGCCCTTATCGAGAAGGCAGGTATAGACCGTCTTACCATTTCTTTCTACAAATATGCACACATCAACAATCCGTCGATCTTTAGGAACCATTTATTTATCAATTGGAACGAACTGGACGTCCTAGGGCGTATTTATGTGGCAAAAGAAGGTATTAATGCCCAATTGTCCGTTCCTGCGGAAAATTTCAATGCTTTTAAGGAACATTTGGACAGTATTTCTTTTTTGGGAAATGTAAGGCTCAATATTGCCATTGAGCAAGACAATAAATCATTCTTGAAATTAAAAGTAAAGGTACGCAACAAAATTTTGGCCGACGGACTGAACGATGACAGCTTTGATGTTACCAACAAAGGAATCCATGTGGACGCACAGAGGTTCAACGAACTTATAGAGGATCCCGAGACCATATTGGTAGATATGCGCAACCATTATGAAAGTGAAATAGGCCACTTTAAAAATGCCATCACACCAGATGTGGATACGTTCCGGGATTCTTTGGACGTCATAGAAAAGGATTTGGCCGATTTTAGGGAAGACAAAAAACTGGTGATGTACTGTACGGGTGGTATTCGTTGCGAAAAGGCCAGTGCATATTACAAACACAAAGGATTTAAAAAAGTGTACCAATTGGAAGGTGGAATCATTGAATACACTAGGCAAGTACAGGCCAAAAATTTGGAGAACAAGTTTATGGGCAAGAATTTTGTCTTTGACCACCGCCGGGGAGAACGCATTACCGAAGATGTAATTGCCGGTTGTCACCAATGTGGAAATCCATGGGACGAGCATGTAAACTGCGCTAACGAAGCCTGCCATTTATTATTTATCCAATGTAAGGCATGCGCACAAAGAATGAATAATTGTTGTTCGGATTACTGTAAAGAAATCCATGGATTGCCTTTTGAGGACCAAAAAAGACTGCGAAGGGGTAAGGTGTTAAGCAATAAAATTTTCAAAAAGGGACGGTCTGAAACATTGAAGTATAAGAAATGAAATTGTAGTTGGCAGTACCCTGACTTAGTAAATTTAGCCATCCCCTGAAAAACGAGTTGATAATTGGCTAAGGCATTGATTTTATTGGTATTTTGAGGTGATTTAAAATAGGAAAACTGTTTAGGAAGTCGTATTTTGTAGTAGGAAAAAAACAAAAAAATCAACTTTAAA
>JBGTBA010000095.1:0-9185 GCA_041749595.1 Flavobacteriaceae bacterium
AGCGTTAAGCGTTATTTTTGTTGTTGCACAAGGCCATCATAGAATATCTGCCGGATGCGCTCGCTGTTTATAAATCCGGAACCAAAATTTAAGTCGTCATATTTTTGTGTAAGTGACCCATCGGCCAAAATAGCCTCCTTGGATTTACCGGATTGGATAGCGCCTGAAATGTTTTTCTCCAAGTAGTTCAGCATTTCCAAAAAGTCTTGATAGTCCTTTTTTGTTGCCAATTCCCCATGACCGGGGATAATTTGGGTATCCTCGGCAATAAGCATCAGGGCGTTTTGGACCGCTTTGATATAGCCCCGCACATCGCCGCCGGAACTCAAATCAATATACGGATATCGGCCGTTAAAGAAGAGATCGCCTGTATGGAGCACATTGCTGGTCATAAAATACACCATGGCATCTCCATCGGTATGCCCACTATGGCTATGGAAAAAGGCGATTTCTTCATCTTCAAAATGGAAATTCAATCCATTGGCAAAAGTGATTTCCGGCAGCGCCTCCGGTCTGGGCTGGTTTTTCTCCTTTTGATCGGCTACCAATCTTCTCCTTACGTTGTCGTGTGCAACAATAGTGGCACCCATTTTACCTATATTGTCGTTACCGCCGGTATGGTCCCCATGCCAGTGCGTGTTGAGCAAATAGCTTATCGGTTTATCGCTGATCGTGCGTACAGCAGCCAAAATTTTCGGGGTCATATCCGCAAACTGGTCGTCCACCAAAAGTACTTTTTCGGAACCGGCGAGCATTCCTATATTGCCTCCCTTTCCTTTAAGCATTTTTACGTTGCCTTGCACAGGGATTACTTCTATGGCCACTTCCTGATTTTGCGCATATAATGTTGTCATGCCCAGTAAGGACGCATATGCGATTAGAAATTTATTTGTTTTCAATGTTCATTTGTTTTTGGGTTTGTAATCAAAAATAGGCTTTTAATCATAAAACATAAATGAAGTGCCGGTAAATTTTAACCCATATGTTGTGTTTATTTCTAAGTTATGCGCCGAATGCCCTCTTTATAGCCCGGTATTCTTTTAATCCATATACCCTACACCGTGGAATTTCTATTTTAGGTTTTTAAAAATTATTTATACCAATACTTATTTTTAGCATTGAAATCAAGTTGTATTCTTCGACTATTTTCCGATTGGGCTTCGCGTTTATCGTATCAAAATAAACGCTAGTTTTAAGTCGATTTTTAGTAACACTTACAAAATAAAACCAGATCACCATGAAAATCCGTAAAATAAGCAGTGCCATCGCAAGAACTGTTGCTCTTGTTGGCTCTTTTTTGTTGGGTTCTTGCCATTGGCAGGGAAAACAAAATAAAGAAGACTACCTCACGCTACTGCCAAAAATAGAAAATGCCTTGCAACTATTGGTTCAGGTCTGGTATCCAAAATCTGTGGATAGCGTAAACGGAGGCTATTGGTCCGATTTCAATTATAAGTGGGACAAAGAGGGCGAACAACAAAAGATGTTGGTGAGTCAGGCCCGGCATGTATGGACTGCTTCGTCATTGTCGCTTTTTTATGAAAATCCCCGCTATATTAAAATGGCCGAGCACGGGTACCACTTCTTAAAAGACCATATGTGGGATAATGAAAACGGGGGATTTTATACGCAATTGGCCATTGCGGGCGATTCGTTACAACTGCTTTCTACCGGTAAAAGTGCTTATGGCAACGCTTTTGCTATTTATGGTTTGGCCACTTATTATAAGGTTACCAAAGACACAACAGCCTTAAACCTGGCAAAAAAAAGCTTTTACTGGCTTGAGGAAAAGGCACACGATTCCGTGTACAAGGGCTATTTTGATGTGTTGCAACAGGACGGTTCATGGATGTTGGACGTGACCCAAAACGACAAGAATTACGACAATTATATCCGAAAGGATTGGAAAGACCAGAACTCCAGCATACATCTCTTGGAAAGTTTTACCGCTTTGTATGAGGTATGGCCAAATCCCTTGGTAAGGAAGCGGTTACAAGAACTTTTGTTACTGATCCGAGACACCATTACAACGGAAAAGGGCTATCTCTCCTTGCATTTGCAGCGCGACTGGACTCCTGTTTCACTACGTGATTCTACAGCTGCGTATAGAAAGCAGCAGTTCTATTTGGACCATGTTTCTTTTGGGCACGATATTGAAACAGCTTTCTTACTTCTGGAGGCATCCCATGCTTTAGGTATTGAAAATGATACCATTACTGCCAGAAAAGCAAAGTTAATGGTGGATCACACTATTGCCCATGGGTGGGATGCCGAAAATGGCGGATTTTACGATGGCGGCTATTATTACGAAGCCGACAATTGCATCATAGAAAATCGTGCCAAGGTATGGTGGACGCAGGCAGAAGGGCTCAATTCCCTTTTACTAATGGCGCGACTGTACCCTAATGAAACACCATATTATGAGCTGTTCAAAAAACAATGGCAATATATAGACACCTTTATGATTGATCATGAAAATGGGGGCTGGTACCATGAGGGACTGGATACCAATCCGCAAGCCAAGTTTGATCCAAAGGCCCATATCTGGAAGGTGAACTACCATAACGCCCGATCACTAATGAACGTTATTAAAATGCTAAAGAAAGAGTTTCCTTTGACGGATTAAATTCTGGCTAACTTTTTACAAAACATTGATTGTCATTTGCATAACCTATTGTTTTTTATGCCCTAGCCTTATTCAGCTATTGGGTAACCACAAACAAGAATACAGAAGTTTATTTTTCCTTAGCTTCTCCTACACTTTTGGCAACTCCCAATTGTTATGGTAATTCGCTTTTAAAAAGGCGTTGGCACTTTCCTCCCTAAATTTTCCCTTTTCTGCATCCCAATAGACCCGGTTACCGGTTTTAAAGGCCACATTCCCCATATGGCAAACTAAGGCGGCATCATAGCCCACCTGAATCGGTGCTTTTAAATTGGAGGTATCTCTGCTCTTCACAGCCTCGATAAAGTTTATCGTATGGTTGTCCAGTCCGCTACCCTGATTCTGCTGTAACGGTATAGCTTCCATACGCTTACCGGGCTTTTCGCCCCAACCATTAAATATGTTTTCGGGAATCACTTCCCAGCCATTTCGATCTAATACCAGGGTACCGTTATTGCCTATAAAAGCAATACCGTGGTTGCGACCGTAGTTCCCACCATCAATTCCGGTGGCATGCTCCCAAAGGATAGAGAAGCCGTCATATTCGTAGACGGTTTGTAGGGTATCCGGAGTTTCGGCAGCATCATCCGGGTAGGCAAATTTTCCACCCAGTGCCATAACGGATTTGGGCGTGGCCGCTTTCATCCCATATAAGGCATAATCCATAAGATGCACGCCCCAGTCGGTCATTAGTCCACCTGCATAATCCCAATACCATCTAAAATTAAAATGGAAGCGATTGGCATTAAAAGGTCTTTTAGGAGCCGGTCCCAGCCACATATCATAATCTACACCAGCGGGTACGGGAGTATCCGGAACAGGTGGAATGGAAGCCATCCAACCTTGATAGGCCCAGGCTTTGGCCAATCGTATATTTCCCAATTGTCCGGAATGCACAAAATTAATGGCGTCTACAAAGTGCGGTTGACTCCGCTGCCACTGCCCTATTTGCACAATGCGGTCACTACCCTGCACCATTTTTAGCATTACATTGCATTCTTCCACCGAATTGGCTACCGGCTTTTCGCAATACACATCCTTACCGGCTTGCAGGGCATGGATCAATTGCAGGCAGTGCCAATGGTCCGGGGTACCAATTATGACCACATCAATATCCTTGTTTTCCAACAACTGACGGTAATCCCGGTACCATTTCGGTTTTTTTAGTCCCGCTTTTTCAAGATCTGCCGTCCGCCGTGAAAGGACACTTTCATCCACATCGCAAAGGGCCGCAACCTCTATCTCACTGATTTTAAGCATAGAAGTTAGATCACTGAAGCCCATGCCATTACAGCCAATTAAACCTACATTGATACGGTCATTTGGGCCTGTTTTTTTACGAAGGGTGGCCAATAATTCCATCGGGAACAAAAAGGAAGCTCCGGTGCCCATGAGCGCCAATGAACTGTTTTTAACGAATATTCTTCTGCCGGGATACATGATTGTTATTTTTGGTTACAGGCATCAAGATAGGAAATTCCTGAGGATACCGCATAAAAAAACACTGCTTTGTTGGCAGTGTTTTTGTGGTATGTTTTTTTGACATATTATTTTTTCTCCGGAGGGTTCAGCTTTTTGCTCATCTCCATGGAAATGGAGGAACGGTCGAACTTTATTTTGCCGGCCATGGTTTCCAAAATACAGGAAAAATCGGCATCGTTCAAATCCACGATCTTTCCGTGCATGCCACTTTTGGTGATCACCTTATCCCCTCTTTTTAAACCATTCATAAAATTCTTCTCTTCTTTCTGACGCTTTCTCTGTGGTAAAATAATGAACACAACAAAGACTACAAAAATTAATACGAGCGGAAGAAACGGGTATTTTTCGAACATTGATGACGGGATTATAGGGGGCTACCCGGGGTAGCTCCTTTTGGGTTTACGAATGCTTTTATCCTTAAAATTTCAGATCCTTTTTCGGTATTGGCGTTAACCGTAATGGTTTTTGTAACCTGATTTTGTCCCGAACCATTGAACCTAACCAATAGCTCCCCGGTTTGTCCCGGAGCGATCGGATCCTTTGGCGGATCGGGAACGGTACAACCGCAACTACTTGTGGCATTGGTAATGATCAAAGGCGCATTCCCGGTATTGGTAAATTTAAAGACCGTTTCCTGGGGCGTGTTTTGTTCAATACTTCCAAAATCGTGTTCAGATTTTTCAAAAGTCATTACGGGCAGGTTTTTTGATGCCTGATCCCTCTCTGCGGCCACCTCTACGTTGGCTGCGTCAATTTTGGCGGAAGCGTTCTCTTTACAGGAAAAAAAGGCCAATAAAAAAGTTAAACTAAGGGTCGCTACTATTCTTTTCATGAAGATTTTATTTTTTTAGTTTGAACAAAAATAATGAATATTTATTTACAACAGTCCCCTGCCCTCTTTTTTTAACCTGCCTTCTTCTTTATATTCCTTGACCAACTTGTCCAAAACACCATTGATGAAAATACTGCTCTTGGGTGTGGAATACTCTTTCGCAATTTCCAAAAACTCGTTTAGGGTTACCTTTTCAGGAATAGATGGGAAATTGAGGAACTCACAGATGGCCATTTTTAACAGGATGGCATCAATATCGGCAATTCTGTCCTTATCCCAGTTGGGCGTTTTGCCTTCAATTTCCTTTTCCCAATCCGCACCGTTCCGCAAGGTCTTGGTCAAAAGCTCATCGGCAAACTCCATGTCCTCATCATCCTTCATAAGCTTGGGCAAAAAATAAGATTGTGCCTGATCTTCCTTTACCTTTTTTAGCTGTTTAAAAAGGTAGGTGTTTACAATGGGGAGATCATCTACCCAGGTTAGTTTATCGTCTTCAAAATAATCATAGATTTTATCGTTGGTGGCAATAACTTCCTTGAACAATGTTATAATAAGGGCCTTATCTTCCTCAAAAGAACTTTTGGGATTGGCCATATAGCCCTGGTAAGCCCCACTCTCCACGATTTCCCTATATATAAGCTTTACATACTCTGGGTTCAAATACCAGTTCTTTAACTTCCTTTTGGCCAACTGCTGCTTTAACGGGGCATTTTCACTGAGCTGCAACAACAATCTGTTTTTGATAAACTTTTCTTTGTCCGGAAATTTGTCTGCCGCATTGGCAAGATATTTTTTTGATGAAAGCTTAATCTGGTCGGCGGCCATAGCCTGTATTTCTATCAAAAGACTGAGCAACAACAAATATAGGGTGTACATATTCTCGATGCTCGCGTTTAAAAACCGTTGCTGTTTTTCCACAGAACCGTCATCTGACTGGGTCATGGCATAAATACACTGCATGACCTTGACCCTGATATGCCTTCTTGTAAGCATTTTAAAAGAACTTTAGTGCTAATGATGAAATATTCACGCGGCAAAAATAGAATTATATTTTCAATTCCATCTTATAGATTTTATAACATTTCCTTTATTCCAAAAATGTATCTTTGGGCAATTGTTCCAAAAAAATTCATTACAACCCCTATTTCGGATGAAAGAACTGAAACATCTCAACAAATACTTTAAAAAATATTGGTTTAAACTAATGGTTGGCGTACTGATTACCATTATTGCGCGGGTCTTTCAGTTGATAATGCCCTCTTATGTGAACAAATCCATTGAGGTGGTGGAAAATTTTTTAAAAGAAGATCTATCGGAACCAATGGCCAGAGGACTGCTTTTAGAGTATATCATGATCATTGTAGGAGCCTCCCTCCTATCTGCTTTCTTTACTTTTTTTATGCGCCAGACCATCATCAATATGTCGAGATACATTGAGTATGACCTAAAAAATGAGGTTTTTGACCACTACCAGTTGTTAAACCTTACTTTTTACAAAAAAAACAGGACCGGAGATCTTATGAACCGTATAAGCGAGGATGTGGGCCAAGTACGGGACTATACGGGGCCGGCCATAATGTACGGTATACAGACCCTCACGCTTTTCATCTGCCTCATCCCCCTAATGTTCATAAAAGCGCCTGAATTGGCCTTTTATACCGTTTTACCATTA
Organism: Flavobacteriaceae bacterium; assembly: GCA_041749595.1. Classification (GTDB taxonomy): domain Bacteria; phylum Bacteroidota; class Bacteroidia; order Flavobacteriales; family Flavobacteriaceae; genus Aurantibrevibacter. The sequence continues at coordinate 6,652 of JBGTBA010000095.1, forward strand.
CCCATACTTTCCGTGTTGATCTATTGGATAAGCAAGATCATCCACGACCGCAGTACCGTGGTACAGCAATTCCTATCCACCCTGTCAACCTTTACACAAGAATCCTTTTCGGGGGTTTCCGTAATAAAGGCCTATAGTCTGGAACCCAAGATAAATAGGGAATTTGAGGCTATGGCCGTGGATGGTAAGGAAAAAAGCATGGATCTGGCCAAAGTGAACGCTTGGTTTTTTCCATTGATGATCCTTTTAATCGGCATCAGCAACATATTGGTCATATACATTGGTGGCAGGCAATATATAAATGGAGAAATAGCATCGGTCGGGATCATAGCCGAATTTATTTTATATGTCAACATGCTCACCTGGCCCGTGGCCGTTGTGGGGTGGCTCACATCCATTGTACAGCGTGCCGCCGCATCACAAAAGAGAATAAACGAGTTCCTGACAATACAGCCCGAAATAAGAAACGAGGTAATGGAACCCACCCCGATCCAAGGAAAAATCGAATTTAAAAACGTTTCCTTTACCTACGAGGATACCCATATTACCGCTTTAAAAAACATATCCTTCACGATCAACAAAGGGGAAACGGTGGCCATCATCGGGAAAATCGGATCGGGAAAATCCACGATCCTGGATCTGGTGGCCCGCTTATACGACGTGAGTGCTGGAGAAATCCGTATTGACGGTATCCCCTTAAAAAAAATGAACCTAAACAGTTTAAGGGGAGGGGTTGGTGCCGTGCCCCAGGATGCATTTCTATTTTCGGACAGCATAAGGAACAACATAAGATTTGGTAAGGAAAACGCGACAGAAGAAGAAATCGTGAGCGCTGCGAAAAAAGCCGTGGTCCATGACAATATTATGGAGTTTGCCCAACAGTACGATACCATCTTGGGCGAAAGGGGCATTACGTTAAGCGGGGGCCAGAAACAGCGCGTCTCCATAGCGCGTGCGCTGATAAAGGATCCACAGATTTATCTATTCGACGATTGCCTCTCTGCAGTAGATACCGAAACGGAAGAAGAAATTTTAAGCAATCTAAAAAAGGCCTCCAAAAATAAAACGTCCCTCATCGTGAGCCATAGGGTATCTTCCGCCAAAAATGTGGATAAGATCCTTGTGCTTCGGGATGGTGAAATACTGCAAGAGGGCACCCACGATAGTTTGATAATGGCCGATGGCTACTATAAGGAACTTTACCTACAGCAACTGACCGAGAAAGAAAACTAAAAAAATGTTGCCGGATAAGCTTTTTTTTTCCATTTTTGGAAGATAATTGTTTTTTAACAACTAGACACTACGATGATATGAGCGAGAAAGATTTAATGGATCAGGAAGAAATATATTCCAAAGTTTTAAGAGCGGGAAGAAGGACCTATTTTTTTGATGTTAGGGGCACAAAGGCCGGAGATTACTATTTAACCGTCACGGAAAGCAAAAAATTTACGCACGACGATGGTTCCTTTCATTATAAAAAACACAAAATATACCTTTATAAAGAAGACTTTACCGCATTTAAAGAGCATTTGGATGAGATGATCGACTATATTGTTGATGAAAAAGGAATGGAGGTTATCTCCGAACGCCACCAAAAGGACTTTAAAAAAGAAGATCCGGAACAGGATGAAGCGGAAGCCCAAAAAGATAAATTCACGGATGTTGATTTTGATGACATATAGTTTAATGGTTTTCCCATTGACCATAAAACGACCCAGCACACTCTGGGGCGTTTTTTGTTTAAAGGGCTAATTCGATATCTTTTGGTGTACTTCCGGCAAGTTCATGCCGATCGGTGTATCTTTGTAATAGACCGGTAACCCCACATCGGTTAAACCGCATAACGATAAGAAAGATGGCCCGTACCCCTAGTAATAGGTTGCCTCTTGGCACTATAGCACCCAACTTTAACCTCCTGGACACGGTAACCGGTAAAAACCTCAGCTTGGCACAATTAAAAGGAACCGTAGGAACCGTAATATTGTTTATCTGCAACCACTGTCCTTTTGTAAAGCATGTAAATCCGGGAATTTCCAAATTAGGTGTGGAGTATCAGGAAAAGGGTATTGGTTTTATAGCGATTTCCAGTAACGATGTGGAAAATTATCCTCAGGATGCCCCTCACTTAATGGAGCAGACCGCTAGGAAAGAGGGCTATCCCTTCCCCTATTTGTACGATGCTGCCCAAGAGGCGGCAAAAGCCTATGAAGCTGCCTGCACGCCCGATTTTTATTTGTTCGATGCACAATTGAAACTGGTCTATCATGGGCAGTTGGACGACTCCCGTCCAGAAAATGGCACTCCGGTAACCGGAAGGGATCTTCGTAACGCCATGGACACCCTGATCAAGGGAATGGTCATAGACCCCGTGCAAAAACCAAGCATTGGATGTAATATAAGACCGTTGCCGAATAGTAATTTGAATTTTTGGATTTAATTTGGTTGCTTTTTTTGATCAATTTAATTTTTCAGGTTACTTTTTATTCATTTTTTGCTGTTTTTATTGGCTTTAACTGCTTTTTTTGCTTTGTTTT
>JBGTBA010000096.1:0-42106 GCA_041749595.1 Flavobacteriaceae bacterium
TGTAATTCGTGTTCTTGCAGCAATTCGTCCAGCAAAGCCTGTTGCTGCTCAAAACCAAGCCCTGAAAATATCGGCCTGATAGTATCTCTTGTTTCCATTTGACAAAGTTATGCTTTTTGCTGTTTATTATAGAATATAGCCGATCTTCTTAATCCTCAAGATTGGAAAACGTTACAATAACCCTTTTCATTCAAATATTCCTCTATAGAGTAACCAAAATATCCTACCTTTAATGACAAATTAAATTTAAGAATGTGTACTTTTTGGCGCATAGGTCTCTCGGTGTTCGTGCTAAGCACTTTAGTCACTGGATGCCAAACACCAAAAAAAAATGGGAATACATTGAACGTTAAGGAAATCAAATATAAAGGAGAGCCAACACTAAAGGAGGTCTCCCGATTGCTGGAAGAAAATACCATCCTTAATGCAATTGACCGCATCAATTGGGAGGCATTTCCGTACCAACCCCAAGTGAAATTCAGGATAGCCCATAGTAATAACCAGATATGGTTAAAATTCTATGTTCGGGAAGCGTATGTTCTGGCCCTACGCACCGAAACCAATAGTGCCACCCATAAAGATAGCTGCGTTGAGTTTTTTCTTGACCCATTACAGGATGGCAACTATTACAATTTTGAATTCAATGCTATTGGCGTAACACATTTGGCCTACGGCCCATCAAGGCAAGAACGGAAATTTATCGATGCCGACGTTATTGAAGAGCAGATCAAAATTAACTCCTCTTTGGGAAACGAACCCTTTATTGAAAGGAAAGGAATAAATTCATGGGAAATGACAATAATTATCCCGGCAAAAACCTTGACCGGCAATGTGGACCTGATATTAAAAGGCTTGAAATCCAAGGCAAACTTTTACAAATGTGGGGACGAAACTTCAACGCCCCACTATGTGACCTGGAATCCCGTAGGTACAGAACGCCCGGATTTTCATCAACCTGTGTTTTTTGGCAATCTGGTTTTTGAATAAGCCTGGAGCACCTTATTTGGACGTTTGTCCAAGAATATTGATAGCATATATTACATGAGGTTTCACTGCCCTTTGTATTCTGATAATGTAAATTACATGGAGGTTGTTTTTGTGAACAGCCAACAAAATCCTTTTGGACAAAAATGTGTTCGAACACATTTTTGTTGATAGTACTTGCCAATCAAAAAAAAAACTTTAACTTAACCCTATTAATTTTTTGTTCTAAACAACTTTTAAGGGCCTGGGTTTTTCCAGCTATCTGTTTTGATACAATATATAATGACCATTGTTTAAAGTGCCAATAATCTTTATAAATTTAGTGTATGCCCGTCCACCTTCATTTAAGGAATTTTATCTTAGTCCTTTTTTTGGCCATCAGTTTTTCCCAATGTAAAAAAGGGTTGCCAAACGATGGTCTATTGCTTCCAAGTGATTTTAAGGCAGTCGTGGTCATAGATAGTATCCCCGAGACGGCACGCCATCTGGCCATCAACGGAAACAACGATATTTATGTTAATTTTAAAAGCGCGGGCAAAAATGGCTCTTTGGCTGCCCTAAGGGACACGAATGGCGATGGTAAGGCCGATATCATTGAGAAATTTGGGAAGTCGTCCAACGAAAAAAAAAATTGGGGATATTCCACAGGCTGCAGAATCTATAATGGATACCTGTATTTTAGTTCGGAGTTGGTGGTCTATCGCTACAAACTCAACCCTGAAACGTTGGTGCCCGAAGGTGAAATGGAAGTTGTTCTCACCGATGATCATCCCCATGGTTCCCATGAACACATCGGCAAACCCATAGCTTTTGATAATACGGGCCACATGTTCATTCCTTTTGGGGCGCCGTCAAATGCCTGTCAGGAACCTAAACGGACTCCGGGTGCGCCGGGATTGGATCCTTGCCCACAGTTGGAAGATCACGGGGGTATCTGGCGTTTCGATGCCAATAAATTGGGCCAGACCCAAAAGGACGGATATAAATATGCCTCCGGAATCCGCAGTGTTGTTGCCATGAACTGGAATCCTGTAGATGAAGAACTTTATGTAGTACAGCACGGTCGCGATGATTTATTGCGGCTATGGCCCAAAAAATATTCGCCTTTGGAAAGTGCCCTGCTCCCTTCGGAGGAATTCATGAAAGTTACCGAAGGATCAAATTTTGGTTGGCCCTATTGTTATTATGACCAGATAAAAGGTAAAAAGGTTTTGTCCCCGGAATATGGGGGCGATGGGGAGGCAATTGGGAGATGCGCCGATTTCGACGATCCAATCATTGGTTTTCCCGGACATTGGGCCCCTAATGATTTGGTTTTCTACTCTGGGGACCAATTCCCGGAACATTATAAAAATGGGGCATTTATTGCATTTCACGGTTCAACCAATCGTGCGCCCTATCCGCAATCGGGCTATATAATTGGCTTTGTACCCTTCAAAAACGGGAAACCTAGTGGCGAATGGGAGGTTTTTGCCGATGGTTTTGCCGGGGTAGATCCCATAGTAAACGTTACGGATGCAGCGCATCGACCTATGGGGATCGCCATTGGCCCGGACGGTTCAATGTATTTTTCCGATTCGGTAAAAGGAAGGATATGGAAAGTGACCTACAAAGGTGATAAGGCCAATTTTGGCAAAGCGCAACTGGCCAAAATGGAAGAGCGGAAATTGGCCACCAATGTCCGCACTCCAAATGAAATAGATGACAATCTAATGAAGTCCGAATTGGCTGGTGGAGCGGGATCCTATTATCGCTATTGCAGTGCATGCCACCAGATGAACGGTATGGGGGCCTCGGGCAGGTTTCCTCCCCTTATGGGAACGGATTGGGTAACAGGAGATAAGGATCGGCTCATAAAAGTAATTCTAAGTGGAATGGAGGGCAGCTTGCAGATTGGGAATGAGGTGTACAACGGCGTAATGCCTCAACATAGTTTTTTAAGCAATAGAGAGGTTGCCGAGGTGTTGACCTATATTCGCTCTAATTTTGGAAATATTGCCCCTCCCGTGACCCCACTGGAGGTAGAAAATGTGAGAAAATCGCTGAGCGCATCCGATAACGTAGAAACATCTATAAAAACCAATGCCAAATAATTAAGATCATTAAACAAATGCTATGGAGACACATAAACAATTATACCATTTTATAACCCCTTTGCTGTTCTTTTTTACTTCCATCGCCATGGCACAGGACTTTGATGTCCTGATAAAAAACGGGCAGGTCATCGATCCAAAAAATGGTGTTGATAAGGTAATGGATGTGGCCATAAAGGATGGGAAGATTGCCCGTGTAGAAACCAATATTCCTGCCAAAAGTGCCAGAACGGTAATTGATGCAAAAGGTCTGTTCGTGAGTCCCGGCCTTATCGATATCCATGGGCACCATTTTTTCGGGACCGAACCCAATGCCTACTTAAGCAACAGCTTTACAGCCCTTCCTCCGGATGGTTTCACTTTTAGGAGTGGGGTCACTACCGTAGTGGATGTTGGAGGGGCGGGATGGCGCAATTTTGAGACTTTTAAGGAACAAACCATAGATAAGTCCAAAACAAGGGTACTGTCCTTTTTGAATATCGTGGGTTCTGGGATGAAAGGAGGTGCCATAGAACAAAACATCAATGACATGGATCCCAAACTTACGGCAATAGTGGCCAAGCAATATCCCGGAATTATAGTGGGGGTTAAATTGGCACATTACAACGGGTTCGATTGGACACCCACCGAACGCGCCGTAGAAGCGGGAAAATTGGCCAATATTCCGGTAATGATCGATTTTGGGAGAAGCGATCCCGAACTTTCCTTGGAAACCTTATTTCTGGAAAAATTGCGTCCGGGAGATATTTTTACCCATACCTACGGCCATGTAGAGGGTCGGGTCCCAATTGTAGACGAAAAGGGAAAGGTTGCCGATTTTGCTTTTGCCGCACAAAAAAGAGGTGTCATTTTCGATGTGGGCCACGGTGGAGGAAGCTTTTTGTTTGAACAAGCAGTACCGGCCATGAAACAAGGCTTTAAACCCAACTCCATTAGTACGGATATCCATACTGGTAGTATGAATGCGGGCATGAAGGATATGATCAACATAATGTCCAAGTTCATCAATATGGAGATGCCAATCAATGAGGTTATTGCCCTATCAACATGGAATCCTGCCAAAATCATAAACCGTCCAGATCTGGGGCATTTGTCCATTGGGGCTGTGGCCGATATAACTCTATTGAACCTTAGAAAAGGCGATTTTGGCTTTATAGATTCCCAAGGAAAGAAAATGAAGGGCGATAAAAAATTGGAATGTGAATTGACCATACGCGACGGCAAAGTAGTTTATGACCTGAATGGGTTGGCCGCAGAACCATGGGATGATAGGTAGCCAAGGGGTTTTACACACCATATATCAATTATCAATATAAATAAAATATAATGGAAAACAAAACAACACGAAGGGGATCATTCAAAAAAATAGGAATGGGCTTGGCCGCACTGTTCAGTGCCGGCTCGATCCATGCCATAGGCAAGACATCGGGAGCGAAAAAAGAAGTGGTCGGTGAAGTTATAAACGATCAGGAAATACCTCTTTTTTCAGGGGCCGTAAAACATGGGAATACACTTTATGTTGCCGGAAAGGGCGCACATTTCGAAGGCGATATAAAATCCCACACGGACCATGTACTCAAGGAACTCGAAAAAGAATTGGTAAAACATGGCTCCTCTATGGAAAAGGTGCTCAAGGTAAATGTGTACTTAGCTGATCTGGCAGATTATAAGGGAATGAACGAGGTCTTTCGTGGGCGTTTTGGGGAAAATCCACCTGTACGCACTACAGTTGCCACGTATGGCGGGGTGCCCGGGGATTCTTTGGTAGAAATGGACTGTATAGCCGCATTGGATTAAACCATAAAAATAACAGGTATGAGTAGTAGAAGAAAAGCACTAAAAACAATATCGGCCATTCCCCTAGTTGGGATGCTAGGTCCAAGCATGCTTACCGCAGCGGTTAGGGAAGAGGTGGTTGCCAAACCCATGTCCCGCGATTTTTTTAAGGAACTGGGACTTCGCACCTTTATCAATGCCGCCGGGACTTATACGGCAATGACCGGTTCTTTGATGCGCAAAGAAGTTACGGATGCCATTAGTTATGGTGCTACCGAGTATGTAAACCTTGATGAGCTGCACGATAAGGTGGGCGAACGCATCGCCCAATTGCTCGATTGTGAATATGCAACCGTTTCATCGGGGGCATTTGGGGCAATGACCCTTGGCTTGGCCGGAGTAATGTGCGGTATGGACGAAAAGAAGGTGGCACAATTGCCCGATACCACTGGATTGAAGAATGAAGTGATTGTCCAAGAAGCGCATGATATAGGGTACACCCATGCCCTCACAAACACCGGAGCAAAAATAATAAAGGTGAAAACGGCCAAGGAACTAGAGAAGGCCATCAACAAAAACACGGCCATGCTCTGGTTTTTGAATGCCAATACTGAAGAAGGGGAAATAAAGCGGGAAGAATTCGTGTCTTTAGGGAAGAAACACAATATCCCAACATTTATTGATTGTGCGGCAGATGTGCCCCCTGTTGAAAACCTTTTCAAATTCACAAAGCTAGGTTTCGACCTAGTGGCATTTTCTGGAGGAAAAGGAATCCGAGGCCCCCAGAGTGCAGGTTTGTTATTGGGGAAAAGAACATATATAGAAGCGGCCCGATTACATACTCCGCCTCGCGGCACCACCATTGGGCGGGGCATGAAAGTTAATAAGGAAGAAGTCCTGGGCATGATGGTGGCATTGGAACTGTACCTGGCCAGAGACCATAAAAAAGAATGGGAACTATGGGAAAACCAAATTAAACTCATCAGCGATAGTGCCCTTTCCGTGAAGGGGGTAAAAACCGAAATCCACGTACCCCCACATGCAAACCATGTCCCCAGTCTAAAAATCGCTTGGGATGAAAAAGTTGTTAAAATTACAACGGATGAAATGCGCAAGAGGCTGAGGGATGGACATCCCTCCATTGAAACCGTTGGATCCAAAGAATCCGTGGGCATTACCACTTGGATGATGGAACCCGGTCAGGAGCGTATCGTTGCCCAAAGGGTAAAGGAAATATTGGCAAATGCCTCCTAGCGCACTAAGCGGTAATTCCGGCCTTATGGTTCATGGTTTGTTGCCATGTGCCCCGATTTTCCACATTTAGATTAATTTTGTATTTTTCGGGAAAATTCCTTCAAAAATCCGGCTATGAAAATCAATTATTTGCCTTATTGCCTTATTGCCTTTACTTTTGGCCATTTGGCCAGTGGCCAATTTAACAAAACTACATCTGTTGAAGGTATAACGGAATACCAAATGGACAATGGTTTAAAAATACTCTTGTTCCCAGACAACTCTGCCCAGACCATAACCGTAAACATCACGTATATAGTTGGCTCCAGACATGAGGGCTATGGCGAAAAAGGCATGGCGCACTTGCTGGAACACATGGTGTTCAAAGGCACGCCCAACCACCCCGACATTCCCAAGGAATTGAATGCACGGGGAGCAAGGCCAAACGGCACCACTTGGTACGATAGGACCAATTATTTTGAAACGTTCAATGCCACAGAAGACAACCTGGATTGGGCATTGGATCTGGAAGCAGACAGGATGGTAAATTCCCATATTGCCAAAAAAGACCTGGAATCTGAATTCAGTGTGGTCCGTAACGAATTTGAAATGGGCGAAAACGACCCTGGAGGAGTGCTTATGCAGAAGGTAATAGATGCGGCATACCTATGGCACAATTACGGCAACGCTACCATAGGTAACCGCTCTGATATTGAAAGGGTGCCAATTGAAAACCTAAAGGATTTTTACAAAAAATTCTACAGGCCGGACAACGCCGTCCTTATGGTAACCGGTAAATTCGATGACGAAAAAACCCTGGCATTGATCAATAAAAAATTCGGTAAAATTGCCAAGCCAACAACCCCGATACGTGACTCTTACACCGAAGAACCCGCTCAAGATGGAGAAAAATCGGTAACGGTAAGCAGGGTTGGCAATCTTCAGTTGGTTTCTGCGCTATACCATACCCCCGCAGGCTCACAGGATGACTATGCCGCAATGGCCATATTGGAAAACGTATTAACGGATGAGCCTTCCGGCAGACTGTACAAGGCATTAATAGAGGCACAAAAAGCCTCTTCCCTATGGTCTTCTTCCCCGTTTACCAAAGAACCGGGCTTTTTGTATATCCATGTAGATGTGCCCTCGGATAAAAATGCAATAGAGGTTGAAACACTTTTGAAACAGGTATTGGACAATATCAAATCAGAGCCCATTACCCAGGAAGAACTGGACAGGGCCAAAGCCAATCTTTTAAAACAAATAGACGAGGAAAACCGAAATTCGGCATATTTAGGAACCTATATGAGTGAATTTATTGGGGCTGGCGATTGGCGATTGGCTTTTATCCATCGCGATAGAATAGAGAATATGACCCTTGAGAAGGTAAATCAATCCTCCTTAAAATATATTATCCCTACCAACAGGACCATTGGTCGCTTTGTGCCCACCAAAAGCCCCGAACGCATAGAAATCCCTCATGCCAAAAACATCGATTCCCTTGTTAAGGACTATAAAGGGAGGGAAAGCTTGGGAACCGGTGAAGCATTTGATGTGGCCTATGGCAAAATACAGGAACGATTGGATAGCGGTAAGTTGGGAAATGGAATTAATTACGGATTTATCAAAAAGAGTAATCGGGGAAATACCGTCAACCTTAGTTTCAGCATTCGCAACGGTGATGAAAAATCACTTGCCAACAAAGGGGTTGTCCCCTCCTTTACCGCCAATATGTTAAATAAGGGCACGGTTACCAAAACGAGACAGCAAATTGAAGACGAGCTGAGTAAGCTAAAATCATCCATCTATTTTGGAGCCCGAAACGGAAACGTGTATGTTACCCTCTCTTCTACGGAAGAAAATCTTATGCCAGCCTTACACTTAATGTCCGACATGTTGAAAAATCCTGCCTTTAGCGCTGCCGAGTTGGAAAAGTTAAAGACAGAAGAATTGTCCAATCTTGAGAGCAACAAAACAGAGCCCCAGTTTTTGGCCACCACCAGGTTATCTGAAATCAACAATCCGCACCCCAAGGGCCATCCTTTGTACAAGATGACGGTTGAAGAACGGGAAGCCGCCATTAGAAATGTGGCAATAACCGATGTCAAGGCATTTCATGCTGATTTTTACGGACTGGGAAAATCCATTTTGGTGGGGATAGGAAATCTTAACCCAGATGAAATCAAAACGTTTATGGAACGGGAGTTTGATGGTTTTGAGAGCAAAAAACCCTATGCCAAAATTCCAAGTCCATTTACAGAATCAAAAGCCGTTATAGAGGATATTGCTACGCCTGATAAAAAAAATGCCATGACCTTTGGAGGGCTCAATATTAAAATTAGCGAGTACGGCGAGGATTATCCTGCCCTTATGATCGCCACCGCCATTTTTGGCGGAGGATTCCTAAGTTCGCGCATTGCGGATCGGTTACGGCAAAAAGATGGGGTAAGTTATGGTGCTGGAGCCGGTTTACAGGCAGATTCGGACAAAATTGACCAGAATTCACAAATGTATTTTTATGCCATTTACGCCCCCGAAAATTATGACAAGGTGCTCTTGGGCTTTAGGGAAGAGTTGGCCAGGTTCATAAAAGACGGTATCACCAAGGAAGAACTGGAAAACGCAGTTAATGGATGGGTTCAAGAAGAAAACGTCTCAAGGGCAAAGGACGATGAATTGCTGACGGTAATCAACAATAATACCTATTATGAACGGACCATGGATTTTCAAAAATCACTGGAGGAAAAGATCAGTAATCTTACCGTTGCCAACGTAAACGATGCCATTAAAAAATATATTAAACCCTATGAAAAGTGGACAGTGGTAAACGCGAGGGATTTTAAAAAATAAAAAAACATTAAAAATAACCAATGCCGGCAAAAAAAATAAAATTAGGTTTTGTTCTCTTGTCCCTATGGGCATGTACCCCCGGGAAAAAGAGCAAACAAGCTCCCCAAGGACAGGTTTCCACAATAGAAAAAACAAATGCAGGTTATGATCCCGAGGCCAAATTAGATTCGCTCGGTATTACATTGAGCACCCCATCTTTGCCCGTTGCCAATTTTATGAATGTTGTTAGAACGGGAAACCTTATCTTTTTGTCGGGCAAAGGTCCTTTAAAGGCCAACGGCGAGAACATTGCCGGTAAGGTTGGGACGGACCTTTCCTTAGAAGAGGGCTATGAGGCGGCCAGAATAACCGGTATCAACCAACTTTCAGTATTAAAAGCAGAACTGGGAAACCTGAACAAGGTAAAACGGATAGTAAAAGTACTGGGAATGGTTAATGCCGGACCAAATTTTACGGATCATCCCAAAGTAATCAATGGTTTTTCGGACCTTATGGTGGCCGTTTTCGGGGAAAACGGGAAACACGCCCGCTCAGCAGTGGGAATGGGATCCTTGCCAAGCAATATCGCCGTTGAAGTGGAGATGATTGTTGAGGTTAATGAGGACTAATTCCCGGTGAACTGAGGTGGCTGACTTAAATGACCGTTAAAGTCGATTTCTATCGCAAACGGATTTAGTATTTTATCGGTTAAAATACTGACAGCTCTACGATTTAAAGGCCGATTTTCATCGTAATGTTCTCCTATTTCCCAGATGTTCCAGTTTTCTTGCATATCGTCCTTACTGTAAGCTGGTTCTAGTTGGGAAAAAACGGATTCCATAAAACGGAGCGTAATACCCGCTCCCGAACCTTGGGTATTTTTCAATTGGGGATAGTTAGACGTTATACCTTGCAGCCATTCGTATTCCGAAACGATTTGGTCCGGATAAAACCAGGTCTGGTTGGCCCATTTATAGGGCACGCCAAAACCTTTTAAAATACCTGTTGCGCCAATACGCTGAATAGACCCAAAGGCCGTATCATTAGGATTTAAATCTATAAAAGGCATGAGATACGCATGGTGTTCCAGTAGGCTTTGCTGTACTTTTCGAATTGACACTTCGGCAGGGTTTACCTTTTCTAAAACACAGGTAGCAGCCAAGGCACCAGCCGCTTGCCCTATACCCAAAACCACGGGTTGTAGTCGTGTGGCACCGTTGGCAATATTGGACACGCTTATATTTTTTTCTGCAACAATAAAATTGGCTACTTTTTCCGGAACCAAAGCGCCCAAAGGAATATTGTAACTAGGTATTCTTATATTAATGAAATTGATTTCAGGAGCGTTCGGGTTTTTATCGTGATGGTGGTCTATAGGATAATCCCCAACAGCAATTCCGGTTTTATAAAGATTGAAATCATAGGGCCTTTCCATATGTTCTGCTGTTAGAAACACCTTACCCCGAACTCTTCGGGCTTCCCGATCATAAGGAATCATCGGAAAGCCATCTTTTGAAGGGAATTCATTAGCCACTCTTAGGTTTTTAAAGCCCAAGTCGTTCTGAATGTAATAAATGAATCCCTGAGTGAATAATTTAGCCTCTTTCAGCTTTTCGCTCCGTTCTTCGGTCGAAAGATTGGGCCAATCCAGATAAAAATCGTTTCCGCAGTTCGGCCAATTGATCATGTACTTGTTATTGGGCAATTTTCCGTAATTCAACATTTGCTCACAGTCCGATACGGCTCCAAACATTTCACCGCCTTCCCTTTTACATGCACATTCAAAATCCTTGGGGTTATAATTTTTAGGCATTTTTACCAGTCCTTTTTTTTTACTGGTCGTTTTGGTATCCTCAAGAATCAAAACATAGGTAATGTCCTGTACAATGTGATTGGCTATTTCGGGAGCTTCCTTTTCTCCGGTATCTTTTTTTGAATCCATTCCCAAACGGAAATCGGCACCAATAATGGGCAGTAATTCTCCTATTTCTGTGGCATCAATTAAGATTTTGGCCTCGGTGGTACGCTTTTTACCTTCTTGAAAATAGGTTACCGTCCATCCTGGATTATGCTGCTTTATTTCGTAATAAACCGCATTATACGTTATCTGTAAATTTGGAATTTGAGCCATTTTCTTTAAAATTTGATTTCCTATCGATGGTTCAAATAGCGTATGGCTTACCCAGGCCGTGGCCACTTCCTGGGCACCTCCATAATAATCGTATAAATTTTGGCGGAACTCACCCCAAATTCCGGAGGGCATTTCATGATTACCATCAATAGCCGAAACGCCTGCGGATGTTAACATGCCTCCGAGCCATGTAGTAGGTTCAAGAATTTGTACCGAAACTCCCATTCGGGCAGCTTGTAGGGCTGCCGAAGTTCCCCCGGCACCACCACCAATAATCAAGACATCTACTTTTTCTTGCGATTTACTACTATAGATGCATAGTAAGGTAAATAAAACCGAACATATTTTTTTCATGTCATTTTAATTTTGGATACGCTTTTTCAAAAAAATGTGGGTGTAATTTTAAACCTTCGTAAAAGAAGAAAACTTCGCTATCAAGACCGTTTTTGCGATTCACTTTTATCATTTTTTTTAAGAAACTTTTGGAAGGCGTATAGTTATCTACCTTTAAAAGTATTCCGGGGATAAAATCCTTTCGCTTTGGCAATGGCATAAATCTAAGGTTTGTTTCTAATGTTTGGGTATAGGCCTTTACCTTGTACCTGTACACTTGGGGTATTAATTTATCTACCCAACCATTTTGTACCCAAGTTGGCCAATCTTGTAAATATTCTTCTTTGCTCCAGGGGAAAATACTCGGTGCCATAGTTACGGAGACATTTGGTTTAAGAGCCTTCACCGTTTGATACACTTCTTGCGCAAATAGGTTTAATTTCTGAGCCCGCCAATCAATCCAATCTGGATTTTTATAATCGTCAGGGGGTAGCTTACCGCTGTGTTCTTTTTTGTACACTTCAACGGTATACGGATCGTATCCGGCCGTTGATGGGTTGGCCGGTAGCCTATCGTCGCCTTGAATACCATCAACATTATATTGGAGAATCACTTCCTTTATCAATGAAAGCAAAAACTGTTGTACCTCCGGATGGAAGGCATTCATCCATTGAAATCCATTCTTTGAGACAAGGTTAGCTTTGTTATCCAACGCTTTCCAATGGGGTTTCGCTTTTATAATATGCCCACCATCGGCTTCTTGATAGCTGCTGGAAAAACCAAATTCGAACCAGGCATGTACTTTTAAGCCCTCTTGATGTGCCTCATCTATTAGTTCCTGCAATATATCCCTGTCGGCAAAACGAGGAGCTACTTTTTTTCCAAATTCAGTATCCATGACAGCGCTGGGATATAAGGTATAGCCCCTGTTCCAAACCACTACATAAATTTGTGCTATACCGTATGCTTTACAGCGATGCACCACTTCTTGAATTCCCTCTCTGGAATCCAGTGCCTTACTGGCCACATCGGTTAGCCATACGCCTTTTTCGGATTGTGAAAAGGCCATGCAAAAAGTTAGTAGGAAGTATATAAGCGTTGAACGTTTAAATAAGCCCATTAGTACTGTCTTTTTTAATATCAAAATTAGACGTGTTCCAAGCTTTTCCATATCTCCAACAAGGCCCGAGGCACATGAAAACAACCTTTCCATTTACCCCCCTTTAGATGCAGCAACACTTCACCCCTGCGGTTGAGGTAGCCGTACCATTCACCCCCATTTTTTTGGTCTCTAAAATGCGCCCAGGTATAGGTATGTACTTTTATGAACCATTCTTTGGCTTTTGGGCTACCGTTAAAAGCATAGGTTTTAGCCAATGCAACCAAGGTTTCCAGATGTACCCACCATAGTTTTTGATCCCATTCCAGTTGTTGTGGCGGGTGACCCTTACTATCCATAAAGTAGAAAATGCCTCCATATTCCTTATCCCAACCATGTTCTAGTTGTTGATACATTATTTTTTCGGCCGCTGCTACCAGCTTTAGATCTTTTTTTCGCATTCCCAGGTTCATTATAAACCACATAGCCTCTATGGCGTGCCCCGGATTTAGAAGACGACCTTCAAAACTATCTACAAATTGACCATTATCTGAAATATTTTCCAGCACCAAACCACTTTCTTTTTGGTAAAACCGATTCATTATAAGGTCGATAATGGTATCTGTTATGGTATCAACCTCTTTGGCACCTACTAAATGCTCCAATTCCAAGGCAAGATTACAGAGGATCATTGGCAACGCAAAATTCCGAAGATTTCGGGTACCCGGAACTATTTTATTATAGACTCCTTTTGGATTATCCTTCCGATTTAAAATGTGCCTAAACGTATCCTTGGCTATGGTGGCATAGCGTTCTTGCCCATTAATCTGGTAAAAAGCCCCAAAGGCCATGGCTGCAAAACAATCGGAAAATATATTATAGGCTTGTACCAACGGCTTTCCTTGGGCGTTTAGGGCAAAATACCAGTTACCCTTAAGATCCCTACCGTTTTTCTCAAGAAAATCGATACCCAATTGAGCCATTTCTTTCCAAGCAGTATTGGGTGCTACTGTTTGATGCAATTTAGAAAACATCCATGCTTGGCGTGCCTGTAGCCAAATAAACTTGTCGGTATCGAAAACTGTGTTGGTGTCTGTAATACAGGTAAAATAGCCTCCGTGCTCCTTGTCCGGAGAATAAGTTTCCCAAAATGGTATTATTTCATTTAACAATTCCGATTTGTATAATGCTGCGTATTGCTTCAATAGATTAGTTTTTAAGGGTTTTGATTTTAAAATATTCTACGTACCTATTGAACAAGTGATGCGCTTGAATATAGGAAGATTGTGGACTCATAAAATGTGAAAACTCGAAAGTAATGGCCTTTTCTACCCCAACTTTTTGGGCCATCTCCAGTTTCAGTAGTAATTTTTCAAATTTGATGGGAAAAAATTTGATGGGCATGTCCCTGTCAAAAGATTCCGTATTGCTCCAAGAGGTTATGCCATATTTATCTGCAAGGGCTTTGTTTACCCGAAGGAAATCTTCCAATTCGTTATAATCTACATGTCCATCTTGGAAGGCTACAATATCAATATTTCCCTTTATGCCATCAAATATTTCGTCCCATTCCTTTTCATGCTGCTGTAGTGCTACACCAGTTTCTTTTGCCAAAGCAGCATCATTTGTCATTACAGCCTTTTTGCCATCGATCCAGGGGGAGATCATTACAGGTAGACCATTGCTTCTGTTTTTGCAGTGAAGACCTAATTCGGCTATGGTTTTTATGGCTCCTTTGGTTTTTCGGCTCATTTCCAAACTAAGATACCAACCGCCAAAACATTTGAAATGCCCGTATTTTTGGTACACTTCGTCTATGAGATATTTATTGATGTCTATTTCGTGACTCATATCGCCTGTATCCCAGTATTTTCCACTGTCATAGGTGCCGAAGAAAAAGATCATTTGATACTTTTCCGAAAGCTCTAAAAATAGTTGCACTAAATCTTCCGGAGGCGCAAAGCATCCCTTGGTTTGGATGAGGTATTTGGATGGATAAGTCAAAAAACGGCGGTATCCTGAGCGAATCAGGATCACGGTGTTAATACCCATGGTCTTCATGTGGGCAAAATCAGCATCCCACTCCTTTGCTCCCCAATTCTGGTGGGGAATATCATGGCTTATCTCATCTATGAAGGTTCCTGTAATATGCATAAAATCAATCTATATTTTTTAAGTTGTCCCACCAATATTTCTTTAACAAATAACTTGTAAGTAGTAATACAGCACTCCAAATAATCATTTCCGTATTTTGGCGCAACATAAAATAAATGGGGATTACCAATTGCGCCATTTGCCAAACAATGCCGACAATGACATTAAAACTATCTCGTTTAAAATCCATATTAGGTACAAAATCCGGATCTTCCTGCATTACGGCTTCCTTTACGGGACCCCAGAAACCCCAGGGTTTTGTTTGTTTGTAGAATTTTTTTACGCTTTCAACATTCGGTAGCGGTTGTGCGTAGGTTCCAAGGATACAACCCAATAGTGAAAATCCAAAAATAAGGGGAAACACAAAAATATCTATATATTCGCCAAAGAAGAAGAGTTTTACGGTGGAGGCTACAAGTCCAAAAAGCATGCCCCAGAAATACCCTTGTCCTGAGAAGCGCCACCAAATCCATTTTAATAGATTGGAAGCGGCATAGCCACCGTAAAGCCCAGAACTAAGCCATAAGGTGAGCGAATTTAAAGAACCGGCATTAAAACCAAAAAATATACCAACCATAACCAAGGCTAAAGAGGAGATGATACTAAGGCGCACCAATCGTTTGTCGGGAGCGCCCGGATTAATATATTTTTTATAAATATCGTTTACAATATAGGCCGGAGCCGAATTTACATAGGCTGCAAACGTACCCATAAAGGCAGCCAGAAACCCGGCAAGAACAAGTCCTTTGAGGCCTACGGGTAGAAATTTATTTATAGCCAAAGGTAATACCTGTTCAAAATCGACATTGGCACCCATGGCCATGAGTTCAGGTCCGAGAAATACAAGTGATAGCACTGCAAAACCAATAATCATAAAATAGCGGGGAATATACAGTACACAAGTGGTTAAAAATGCCATTTTTGCAGCTTCCGAAGGAGTTCGTGTGGCTAGAATGCGCTGCATATCATAGCTGGGTACCGGGCCAGCAATGGACGCAAAGATGCCTTTGAAGACCATAAGCAAAAACAGGATGCCAAAAAGATCAAAACCATCACTTTCAATTTTATGGTTAACCTGAGGAAAGGCTGTATTACTCCAATCCAAATCTAATTGCCATCCAAAAAATAGCTCTGTCCATCCCTCCGGCACTACAGCTACAATTTGGTCATAGGACACCATGTTATAAGCCACAATACCAACCCCAAGAGAGGCAATGGTCATTATAATGAATTGCATAACCTCTGTTGCAACCACGCTATGCATTCCTCCTTTTACGGTATATAAAGCAGTTAGCCCGCAGATGAGCAAGGCATATGATCTGGCAGAAGAAATCTGATACCCCAAAATTTCAAAGGCCATATCCCAGGGTAATATGGAAGTACAGTATTTTCCAATGCCTTCGAAGAGGTAGGCAATAAACCCTAAAACACTAATGACCGCAAAGATGACAATAATAATATGTGAAAGTTTGGCTCCCTTACCATCTCCAAAACGGAAGGTAATCCATTCAGCTCCTGTCATAACATTAGAGCGGCGCATCCATATGGCCAGATACACAAATACAAATACCTGATTCCATACCGGCCAAAGCCACGGTAACCATGCGCTTTTTAAGCCATACACAAAAAGAATGCCCACGGTCCACATGGTACCAGATATATCGAACATCCCTGAAGCGTTACTAAGTCCTAAATAGTACCAAGGCAATTGGTTTCCGCCTAAGAAATAGGATTCCATGTTTTTGGAAGATTTTCTGGAGAGGTAAAAACCAAGCGCCAATACGGCGATAATGTAACTAAATACAATTCCGATGTCCCAATACGATAATGTCATAGCAGTTTAGAATGGATGGCTTTTTAATGTTTTTTAGGTTTTATTTTTACCATTTGTTAGCCGTAACGAAGTGCAGTATGCTCCATAATTTTTCATCTAGGTTGATTTTTCTTTTTAGTGCTTCTATTTCATTCTCATTGTGCTCATATAAAACTACGGCTAGTGCTGCTTTTTCATTTTGAGTCGCGGTTTCTTTTAGATCTTTTTTGTATTGTTTTAATGATTCGGACTGGTTTAATTTTTCGAATGCCAAAAGAGAAAAAAGAGAGTTTATCCCAATTAGCTCGGTATTTTTTTCTGTATAGGTTACTATTGATTTTAAAGCGGTTTCCGCTTCCTTGCCTTTCCCAATAGATTGGTAGCAATAGGATAACAAATAATCCTGTAATCTTGTATCCGGATCAAAGGGTTGTCCAACGCCTAAATGTTCTGGCCATTCTTTGGAAAGATTCAACAGTTCTATGGCCTTAGTAAAGTTTTTGCGTTCCATAAATTGTTGCGCATAAAAGATATGGGCATTATCATAAATTCCTTTACTTTCAGCTGCATGCTCGTAGGGTAGTACTTTTAGGGATTTTAAAATGGAAATGCTTTTTGCATAGCTTTCCACGGACACAAGGGTTTTGGCATAACTTAACCCAATATTGTAGTTATTTGTGAATTTTTTATATGCCTTTTCTGCTGTTGTATTGGCTTCCTTGAATTTACCGTTATCAAAATAAAAACGGATGAGGTCTTCCCAGATTTTCCAATTATTACTTTTAAGTGTTAACGCCTTTTGAAAATCCTTAAGGCGGTTATCGAACGTTTCTTGTTTTAAAATTTCACCTCTAAACCGGTAAAACGTATCGTTATCAGGTTCAAAACCGCAATTTCGCAAAAGTACTTCCCCTTTTTCTTGAAGCCCTACTGCCAGGTCGTTTTGGGCCAGATAGTATTTTAATTTCCAATGACTGTTTTTAGAGATAGCCCATTCCAAAACCGGTATCATCTCTGCTCTATAAGGAAAAACAAAGTCAGGAGAAGCCTTAAGAGCTTCCTGTAAATAAACCTGACTTTGAACTGGATCTATATTGCTTAAAAGATAGGCCGCAAGAATGTTGGCTTTGCCACTTTTTGGGGCAAGGGCCAATAGCTGAAGTGCGGTTTCCTTTTCGTTTAGGTTAAGATATTTTAATGCCAGTTCCAACAAGGTTTCATCGGGGAACTCATTTTGGATGTTTTTAAGGATATCACCGGGTGCGCCGTTTTGGTGCAAAATGGATTCAAATTCGACAAAATGATCCAAGGCATCCATCTTTCTTATGGCTTGTAACTGTGTCTCGAATGCTAAGGGATTGTTGCTTTTTCTGTTGGTCAGCAGCAGTACATACCTAGCGTTTAGGTTGTAGGTATTGTAATCCAATGCTTTTAATGCATAGGTAGCCGCATGGTTAAGGTTATTCAATCCGAAATAGATTTCGGCCATAACGGCGTAAGATACAGCTCTATATTTAATGTCCCTGGCGGCCCATCCCAAGGACTCAAGTGCGTTTACAGAGTCGTTTAGCTTTTTGTAGCTAAGCCCGGAAAAATAATTTGCCCCTGCATTATAGGTGTCCAATTGAAGTGCCTTTTGGGCAAATTCAAGGGCCTTTTGGTAATTAGTGCGCCTGTATTCCAGTTCGGCCAATTTTACCAATGCTTCCAAATGGGACGGCTCCTGTTGCAGGAGTTCATTAAATTTTTCTCTTGCCAGTGCATATTCTCTGAATTTCATGGCTTCCCAACCGTCCATAAAAAGCTGTTGGTTTTCGGATGAAATAACATTTTTATCTGCTTTAAATGGGCGTTTCAGTTGTGATTTTTTAGGGTCATTGGTGTAGTGAAGGTTGGCATTTTCTACAAAAATTTCTATTTGATCTAAGGAGGTAGCGGCAATTTGGGTTGAAAAGACCTCCATAGGTTTTAATTGGAGGTTTTGGGTGAACACTGTGACTCCGTTAACAAGTACCGTTAGAGGGGCGTTTAGGGCTTGAAGCGCATTTAATCCCACATAAGTTTCTCCTCCTTCAATTTTAACATTTAAGACCCCGTGTTCGGAAACCGCTGCCATTCCTCCGATTTGTTTGTAGGGAAACCAAATTTCGTTCCATCGATCCATCACATAAGGATCAAAGTTGGCCTGAGAAATAGGATTTATTTCACCCGGGCTATATTGGTTGAACAATCTTCCTGCCTGAAATTCTATATATTGTCCATCGGTATCGGTAAGTAAATCTTCCCAAATCCCCCCCGCTCGGGAAAGATCCCACAACCAAAGCTTCTGCCCCGGCATTTCTTCATAGGGCGACCAATGGCCAAAGCCAAACTCCTTTTTATGGTAATAGCCCCCAAAAAAATCTTTATACTCACCGACAATATGGTACGATTTCGAGGGGCCAAAATTATTGTTCCTGTACAATGCCAAATTTCTGCCCTCCCCGTCTATAGGCCAGGAATGGGCATCTCCGCTATGTCCCAAATACGCATTGCCGGGGATAAAAAATTCCAAATCATCTGTGGCTGCCGCTGCAGCGGTCATCCAATTATAGTAGGATTGGTTTAAGGGCGTACCATTGTACCAAGAAGCATTTGTCTCAAAATAAGCCTTGTCTTTTTCCAATTTTATCTCAACTTGCCAAGTAGTCCTTGATGGCAGATCTAAGGTGCCCACAATACAACTGACGCTCCCATCCTCATTTTTCATGATTTTGTAATCTACGGGTGTCGCAGTCATTGGATGGTGGCCTATAATACCAAAATTAAATTCGATGCCTCCGGATGTCCAAGGCCCGCGCATGGCTATATTTCGGAATTTGACCACTTCATTTTTATAGAGAAACTCCTCTCCCGTACTTTTTTCAATGGCTCCCCAAACTTTACCGCCGATTTCCGGCAAGACAAATACCTTGATATAATCGTTTTCTAGGGTAACTACCTTCCAATCCTTTTTTTGAGAGGTTTGTTCATACCCTTCATATTTGAAGTAGGGCATTATCTTTGGGTTTTCCGTTAAAATTGGAACAGGGTTGGGGTGGCCAAAACCATACGTGTCCAAAGACATGGTTTCCTCAAGGATGGTAACGGACTGTGAAAAAGAAAAATCAGTGCAAAAGACCGTAAAAAAAATCAAGATAGGAATAAAGGCCTTTTTCATTTTAAGGGGTTTTTTCGGTTACTTGTGTTTTATATGTGGAAACAGGGGTGTTATTTTTGGCAAATACAACAAGTTGGGTCCTATCCGGTAATTGCACAACAACAATATCCCTTACCTCTCCTGAAATGTTCAGGCCGCTCTCCGACTGTTTTGTTCCAGTGAAGCTGCCATTGCCATTGCCCAATAGAAAGAGCCCTTTGTTGGCGTCGTACCTTCCGTATTTTATCCGGGATCCAAAGAAATTACCTCCCAAAATGAGGTCCTGATTGCCGTCATTGTCAATATCATGAGACACAAGGCCATATATCGGCGCCAATTGCGCCGCAACTGGAAGTGCAGAGCGTTTAAAGGTTCCGTCTCCTAAATTTTCTACATAACTGGTTGCAAAGGTATTTGCCTCAAGGATTTTTACATCCTTTAATTCTTCGACAGAAAAAATAGTTGTTATTTTTTGATCC
Source organism: Flavobacteriaceae bacterium (assembly GCA_041749595.1). Taxonomy (GTDB): domain Bacteria; phylum Bacteroidota; class Bacteroidia; order Flavobacteriales; family Flavobacteriaceae; genus Aurantibrevibacter. The sequence goes on from JBGTBA010000096.1 coordinate 20,103, forward strand.
GCATAATCAGCGTAATTTACATACCTGTTTTTCAACATAGTGAGTTGGTCTACCAAATCATCTTTGGAGAAAACCGGATATTCTTCGCCCATGATGTAGCTACACATAATGGGATCTAAGGTGCCATTATTATCAAAATCCTTTACATACAAACGCACGGGTTCGGTAGGGGACGCTTTTAATTGGGAGTTGAGTCCGTGGTTACCAACCACAAAGTCCATATCGCCATCATTGTCAAAATCCGCGGCAATGATGCTGTTCCACCAGCCTTCGGAGCCTTTTGTGCCCGCGGTATCCGTAATCTCTTTGAACGTCTTTCCTTGGTTGATAAACATTCTGATGGGCATCCATTCGCCCACTATGACCAAATCTTGTTTTTGGTCATTGTCAATATCCGTAAATAAGGCATCGGTAACCATTCCCACAAATTCTAAAGAAGGGCTTATTTTTTTGGTGACATCCAAAAAATTACCTTTTCCATCATTCTCTAAAAGATAGCTTCGGGGCGTTGTGGGATATTTTCCCGGAACCAATCTACCTCCTACAAAAAGATCCAAATCTCCGTCATTATCATAATCTGAGGCAATAACGCAAGAACCGCTTGAGCGCATTACGGGTATTTGGCCAGCTGTTTTTTTAAAACTGCCCTTACCGTTATTGATATACAGCCTATCTTGAAGCAGAGGGTCATCGGATTCGAATTCGTTTCCCCCGCTTACCACATAAAGATCCATATCGACATCATTATCGACATCGAAAAATAAGGCTCCCACATCTTCCGAATAAAGGTCTTCCGTAAATGCATTTTGAGGGATGGGGATAAAGCTTCCTGATTTAGTTTGTTTAAAAATAGTTCCTACGCTGCCTTTGGCACCACCAATGAAGATGTCTTCCAAACCATCACCATCAATATCGCCTTTGGCTATTTTAGGGCCTTGGGTGGATAACTTTTGGGGCAATAACCGTTCCCTTTGAAAATCATTAAAATTACTTTCAACATGTTGAAACGGAATTACACTGTCAATGGTAAAATAAGGGGTTTTGGTTGCTTCAGTACCAACTATAGGCACTATTGCATCTGTTTGGGAAAGGGTTAAAGTCTGATTAGCGGTAATATCTTTCAGAACTTGTTCTTTAGCATCGGGCCAGATAATTTTTAAGCTATCTATTTTCTGTTGGGAACCTATACCAAACACAAGTGCATAATCCACAGAGGATTGATACCCTCTCACCGGCATTAGTTCTTGGGTGATACTGGTGCCCGAAGTGGTTAATTTAATTTTGGCTCCAATCCCAAAAGTGTTGTTACCGGCTCCTTTTAGTTTTATTTTCAGATAGTTGTTCCCCGTTAGTTTTTCGCTGTTGTTCCTATAAACAAAAGCCCTTTCGTCTATATTGTTCACGACTAGGTCCAAGTCGCCATCATTGTCCAAATCTGCATAGGCAGCTCCATTTGAAAGGGATTTTTGGTTAAATCCCCATTCATTGCCCACTTTTGAAAAAGTGAGGTCTTTGTTGTTTCTATAGGCATAATTTTCTATGACCGTAGAGGGTATTTTTTCCAGAAGTTGGATAATTGCGGTTTTCTTGCCCGTCTTGTTTTCATTTAACTTTTCTTGGACCGCATAATTAATGAAGTCCATATTGGTATAATCCCTTTTATATCCATTTGTGATAAATAGGTCTTTATACCCATCATTGTCAAAATCCGCAAATAAGGGTGCCCAACTCCAGTCGGTGTTGGAAACACCTGAAAACTGCCCAATTTCAGAAAATGAAATCCCTTGATTGTTTAATTGGAGCATATTCCTCATGGTCTGATGGTAGAATCCAGATGCCTCCAATCGGCTGAATTTTTCATAGTTATCGGGTCCCGAAACCATTTTCTGCCGGTAATTACCTTCCGGAAGCATATCCAGCAGCATCATATCCATATACCCGTCATTGTTAATGTCCGCAATATCGGAACCCATGGAGTATAAGGGCGTATGGCCAATGAAATCGGGCAGCTTTTCAGAGAACGTACCATCCGCATTGTTAATGTAGAGGTAATCTTGCTCGTTATAATCATTTGAAATGTACATATCCGGCCAGCCATCATCGTTGAAATCGGAAATGGCAATGCCCAGACCAAAGCCGAGCACATTGTTCGTAAGTCCTACTTCTTCGCCCAATTCAATATAGTGACCATTTTCGTTTTTATAGAACTTATCGGAATAGGCCGTGTTCTTCCTGTTTTTTAACTGTTGGGATATTTGCCCAAAACCGGCATATTCTTGGGTAGAATGGTTCAACACATAAAGGTCCAGATCACCATCCCGGTCATAATCAAAAAAAGCGGCCTGAGTGGTATATCCGGAATCGTCTATGCCGTATTGGGCAGCTTGCTCTGTAAAGGTAAGGTCACCATTGTTTATAAAAAGCAGGTTTTTACGTTTATTGGGGTCTTTTGCGGCGGACCGGCACACATAGATGTCCAAAAAACCATCTCCGTTAACATCGGCCATGGTAGTCCCCGTATTCCAAAGTCCTTCGGCAAAAACACCTGCCTCTTTTGCAATTTCCTTAAACGAAAAGTTGCCTAGATTCATGTACAAATGGCTACCCACCATATTTCCGGTAAAGTAAATGTCGGGCAAACCGTCATTGTTGATATCCCCAATAGCCACACCGCCGCCATTGTATAGATATCCGTATTCCAGCACATTAAATTCTTCCGTTTCGCGCAAACTGTTTTTAAATTGGATACCTGTTTTGGAACCCGGCATCAAAGAGAACAGGGTGCTATCATCTATTTTTTGACACGACAGACCAAAAAGCATCGGAAGATACAGTAAGAAGTGTTTTAATGAATATCCCATGTTTTCCAGATTTTTGTATACCATTATTTAAAACGGCCAAGACATAAGAGATTAAGACGTTCCGTTGCAAAGGGAAACCATGCCCTCGTTAAGGAAGCAATGTTCAAAATTTGAAAAACAAAAAATGCCAATAAAAAAAATTGGCATTTTTCGCAATTCAAAACTAACTCAAAACTTAATTCTTTTTATCCCACCACACTTTTGTGCTGTTTTTGTCGCCCCCCGACATTTCGGGCAACGCTATTGCCGCTTGCACAGCTGCTCCATTGGTGTCAAATTCACTTTGCACATAAACCATTCTCCTCATGATCTCATTGGCAGCAACATCAGGGTTTTCAGACTGTACCCTGGCGTATTGTCTGGGGTATCCTGTTCTCCTCAACTCTGCCCATGCTTCCCAACCGTTTGGATACATTGCCAACCATTTCTGGGTAATGATCTGCTCCAACTTGGTTTCGTCGTCCCCGCCAAAGGCGACAGGGATATTGGCAACAGGAGCCGCACCCGTCTCAAAGGGCACGGGAGTACTTGTGCTCGCAATATAGGCCTCAATTGCGGCGGCACCCGCTCCCGTTTTTTGGGTCATGGAAGCTCTTATTCCCTCTTCATAGAGACTCTGGGCGGTTCCTCCCATAGCCCAGCCCGCCAAAGCACCTTCTGCTCTAAGGAAATAAACTTCTGCGGCATTCATAATTTCTATTGGTGGATTGATACCTCCTTTGGCCACATCGATAAATTTGGTCGCCAAATCAGAATGTCCGGCATTCTTACTGGTTTCCAAGGAAACCTTGGGCTGTCCATTGAGCAAACCTTCATACGGGCTACCGTCCCCATCGGAATCACCATTAAGCGCCGGAGCAAAATATTCGGGCATACGTGGGTCTCCGTATCCTTCAAGAATACTTTCCATAGTGGCGCTCATTCTAAATTCGCCCCAATCGGTAATGGTTTCCAAAGGATTTCGGTTGGTATCATCAACAGTGACAAAGGCATTATCAGAATTGGCCTCAATTACACCGTCTGCAATTGCTTTTTCCGCCTCTACTTTTGCCTTTCCGGGATTGGCATATTTTATTCTCAAGGCAAGGCGTAGGCGCAGACTGTTCGCAAATTTTAACCATTTGCCCGCATCCCCACCGTAAGTGCGGTCGCTTCCTGCAAAAGAAGTACCCCCACTGTTGGCCTTTAATTTGGCAACGGCGTCATCAAGAGTGACAAAAAAATCATCGTAGATCACTTCTTGGGAATCATAGGGAACTGTTAATTCCCCGTTTCCAAAAGACAGATAGGGCACCGGTCCCCAATAATCGGTCATACGATGGTACGCATGCACCTTTAATATCTTGGCCATCGCATTGCCCACATCATTTCCATTGGCCTCGGAAAGATCTTCTATCAGTTTTATCTGAGGCGCCGCCTCTCCATAAAAAGACCCCCAAGCCAAATCTGCCCAACGGCCCACCTGTACGTAACGATCCGAATCAAATCCGGAAGCGGTAGTGGCAAAGTATTGTGACCAGATATCCGAAAATAGGTTTTGCGATATCTGAAACCGCCAATGCAGCCCATTTACTGAAACATATTGAGCTTGTGCAAAGGCTTGGCCTTGAAGAACTTGACTGTTTTCTAAGGCTCCAATATCCAGTGCCAAAGGGTTCGTGTTCAATTCTGCGAAATCATCGGTACAACCCATGGCCATGATGGAAAAGGCTATGCCCAAACAGGTTTTTGTTATTAATTTTTTCATGTTTTTTCCTTTAAAGTTACAATTTTTTTTAAAATCCAAATTTTAAATTTAAGCCTATGCTCCTTGTGGTCGGTGGGGCAAATGACTCAAACCCATCCGCGCTTGTTGATGTGTTTGTAACCACTTCCGGATCTACAGAGGCATCGTTTGAAAAGAAAAAGAGATTTCTCCCTACTAATGAAATCTTGGCACTTCGAACAGGGGTTTTATCCAATAACGATTTTGGAAAACTGTACCCAAAAGTCATCTCGCGCATTCTTATGTTGGAGGCATCCTCAACAAAAGCCTCGCCCACAGGGGAGTTTCTTCCCCCCACTTTGGCCCAAAATTGCTCCGCTCCTACTTGGATGTTATTGGGGCTGCCGTCCGCCTGTACCACGTCCAGGTTTTTAAAAACGTTCTGTCCAAAGACAAGGCTGCCGTCCCTTCCCTGCAAGGTTTTTTCCAATGCCCCGTCGGAAGATAAAATGGCATTTGTAAATGAACCTATCACGCCTCCTTCCCGGATATCTATCAAGAAACTAAAACTAAAGTTTTTATATTTAAATACATTGGATATGCCCCCCAACCAATCTGGATTAAAATTACCGATCTTTACGCTTTGTCCCGAAGTAATCTCCGGGGTCCCATCTGCAGCGACCAAAACACGTCCCTGGGCGTCCCGGGCAAAACCTCTGGAAAACATATTTCCCCATTCATCTCCAACGGTAAGTTCAAACCGTCTAAAGAAATCCCCTCCGAAACTTAAGCTTTCCAGCCCCTCTGCCAGTTTAAGCACCTCGCTGTCGTTCTTTGAAAAGTTCACCGTTACGTTCCAATTAAAATCGGGGGTTTTTATCGGGGTGCCCGTAAGGATTATTTCTACCCCTTTGTTCTCAATATCTGCACCATTGATAAATCTGGTGCTAACACCCGACCCTTGTGGTACTTGCTGTCCAAACAACTGATCCGTACTGTTGGTTTTGTAATAGGTGAAATCTATTCCCAATCTATTGTTTAAAAACCGGGCATCAAAACCAAGTTCGAGCGATTCTGTTTCCTCTGGTTTTAAATTTGCATTTGGAAGCACGGTTCCCAATTGAATAAACCCGCCTGGCTGGAGACCCGCTATTCTGGTAATTTGAAAAGGGTCGGTATCATTGCCCACAACTGCATAAGAAGACCTTAGCTTTAGATAGGATATAGGCTCTGGCATGGCGAACAAATCCGAAACAACGGCACTTAATCCCACGGAATAATAATCAAAACTATTGTTGTCCTCTGGTAAGGTAGAGCTCCAATCGTTACGGTACGTTAGGTCCAGAAAAAGGGCATCCTTGTACGCCGCTTGGCCAAATCCATAAAGGGAATTTACCTCTTTACGTCCCAATCTTTGATTTGATGTTAAATTTTGGGCATTGGAGATCGCAAAGATGTTCGCTGCATTCAATCCCCCATTATTCGTTGATAAAAATTTGTTGTTTGCTTGTCTATTGTTTCCCCCCGCATTGAGGTTGAATGAAAAATTCTCATTGAGTTTTTTGGTGTAGCTCAACAAAAAATCGGAGTTCCACTCTAACTGGCTGCTGGTTTCGGTAATAAAATTACCGTTATCGGCGATAATGAACGAATCATTGTGCAGACGGTCTTCTTGAAAGTTTGTGCTTTGATCAACGGACGTCCTGACCATTAGGCTTAGGTCATCAAGGATGTTATAGGTCAAAGAGCCGTACCCAATGACCCTGTTGTTAATGATGTTCTTTAGATTCTTATTAATGGTCCAATAGGGATTTGCCCCGCCATTGTTTCCCGGATCCCAATAGTTTTGCCTTACATTTCCACTGGCGTCCACGTATTGAAAGACCTCCACGTCCTGCGTCCTGATGTTTCTTGGCAATCTATAGGCGTGCCTCCATGGGTTTGCGAAATTCTCGCCAGTGCTCAGCTCGTTGTCGGTCTCCGTATAAATGTAGTTTATCTTTGCGCTCAGCACAAGTTTGTTGTCTATCAATTTATTGTCTATTTTAAGACTGGCATTGTGCCTCACCAGCTCGTTGCCCTTAACGATCCCCTCCCTCTTTTCGTTTGTATAGCCAAAAAAGGTCTGGGTCTTCTCCGTTCCGGAGCGAACGGACACATTATTGGCAAAGGTGAACCCTGTCTGCATAAAATCGTCCACATTGTTCCTTTGGGCGGAAAAAGGCAAATCTGCTGTTATATCAGGGCTCGGGGACCAATTTTGAACCAAGGCACCATTAAGTGCGGGACCCCATGACCCTAAAGAGCCTTTATTGTAAACGCCCCCACTGCCCTGGCCAAAACTGTTCTGGTAGTCGAACATGATGTTGCCCGTTTCTGCGGTTATGGTACTGTTAAAATCAATGCTCAATTTATCCTCACTGCCCGATTTGGTGGTAATGATTATGGCCCCGTTATTGGCCCTGGCACCATATAATGCGGCAGCATTAGCTCCTTTCAATACGTTTATGGACGCTATATCATCCGGACTCAAATCCGATATATCGCCACCAAGCGGCACCCCATCCACAACATAGAGCACCTGGCTGCTACCGGCAATGGACCTGTTGCCCCTTATGACAACTTTTGAGGCTCCACTGACGCCATTGCCCGATCTTTGTATGGAAAGGCCGGCGACTTTACCGGACAGGCTGTTCACCAGGTTCTGTTCGGGTCTGGCTTCATCGATACCCTCGGTGCCCACCTGCTGTGTGGCATAGGTCAACGATTTTTTCTGCCTTTTTACACCCAATGCGGTAACAACGACCTCGTCCAATTGGCGGGCATCCTCTTCCATACCAATGTTCACCGTGTTGGAGGCTCCAACGGTAACGCTTTGGCCCTTCATGCCAATATAGGAAAACACCAAAATATCACCGGAGGCGGCATTTATGGAATAGTTTCCGTCAAAATCCGTCTGGGTCCCATTTGTGGTGCCCTGGACCAAAACATTTACCCCGGGCAAGGAGGATCCATCAGACGCATCGGTGACCTTCCCGGTAACCGTTTTTGTTTGTGCCATTAAAGGGAATATCCCTAAAAACAACACCAAAAGTGCGAGCATTTTTTTTGTCATAATAATTAGTTTTTAAAATGAGTTAGTTTAAAATTAACTTAAAGTTTGGTGAAATTAACCTTTTTTAATTATAAAGCAAGTTAAAAAACCAAAAATGTGTTCGAACACATTTTTTTTGTTGCTGCAAGACCATTCTAAATTTAAGGGTGTTTTTGTAGGGAAAAGAGTCAATCTATATAATAACGCACATTCTCAGAGCTTACAATGTCGATCGGCAAAAGATTCTGTACGCATATCGGTTTGCTGAAAAGTAAATGATTGGCGAGATAACTAACGCCCATATAGGCCTGCCTTTTGGGCATTTGGTGTATAAGGAAGTCTATTTTGCCCTCGTTTAGATACGCTATGTTCTGTTGTAGTAAGTCGTACCCTATAACGGCGATATCTTTTAGATTCTCCTCCAAAGCATCTATAAGTACATGGGACTTGGAATTGGTAATAAAAACAGCTGATATATCCGGGTGATTTTCAAAAAAATGGATTGTTTTAATCTTTAACCGCGTCCTGTCATCGGTCTTGAAGTTTTTACTAAGTATGGTGCTATCTCCCTTTCGTTCCTCAAAATAGTCTTTAAATCCTTCTTCCTTTAGCCGCATGTGCGGTTCCATGTCCAAATGTATTATGGCTATCTTAGATTTCAGTCCTACCAACTTTTCAACCATAAGAGCTGCGATCCTGCCGCTTTGGTATAAATCTTGGCCTATAAAAATCTCATTTTTTATATCTTCTATATGGTTATTGAAAAATGCTATGGGGATCTTCCTCTGTTTACATTCTTCTACTATTTCTATACATTCCTTTTGGTGTGCGGTGGCTATCAACATTGCATCGGGTAAGGAAAATAAAGCTTCTTTCGATTCTTTAATGAACGAAGCTTTATCGTGTGGGTTATAGATATACTTCTCCACAAATATACCGAAAGCCCTATATTCCCTTGCCGCTTCTTCTATTCCAATTTGAGCGGGTATCCAATACGCATCTTTGTTGGGATTTGGAAGGACTACACAGATTCGAAAGGTTTTGTTGTTTTTTAAATTTCGGGCAATGGGATTGGGCGTATAATCTATTTGCTTTACTATTTCGTTTATTTTTTTATTCGCTTTCTTGGATACCCTACCCCGCCCATGCAATACACGGTCAACAGTGCCTATTGAAACCCCTGCCAATTCGGCGATGTCCTTTATGGTGTGTTTCTTTTTGTTCATATTGGTTGGAATAACCTGCTTTTAGAATAGGATATATTGATGTCCTATTTTCTAATCTGGATCTGTTTTTGGTCTTTTATCGGTTAACGGCGCAAGATAAAACATTATACCTTATTAAGTTATAAGCAACGTGGTGTGGGCTTTAAAAATTGTTCTTTTGGGGTAGTTTTGGTTGTAGCCCCCACAAATTAAACGAAAGTATTCAGAAAACACTCCATATTATATTATGGGGACTAAATTGGAAGAGGTTATCTTTTGCCCTGTAAGACTCTTTTTTAATTTTTCTCCATTAAAATATGGGGAATACCATCTTCAAAATAGACATCCCCTTTTTCATTAAACCCCAAAGAATTGTAAAACTTTTTCAAATAGAACTGTGCTGAAAGCTGTATGGAATTTTCCTTGAAATGTTGCCTAATCAAACAAATGGAGGCCTTCATAATGTCCAATCCATAACCAAATTTCCTTTCTGTCTTCTTTACTACAACCCTTCCTATACTGGCCTGAGCCATGGAATCGCCCGGTTTAAATATGCGCGTATACGCCACTATTCGCATTTCTTTCGTCCCTATTACATGAAGGGCTTTTCGGTCTTTCCCGTCCAGATCTTGGTAGGCACAATTTTGCTCAACCACAAAAACTTCGCTTCGCAGCTTAAGAATGTTGTAGAGTTCTTCTGGGGTAAGGTCTTGGAAGGCTTTAACGGTAATTTTAAGCATAATCAATCTTGTACAATTATTTGTTTGCTGTCGCACTTTCCAAATTCTGGCTGAATGTTAATGTGGTTTATCCCGTATTTGTGATATACCTCTTCTTCTATTTTTTGCAAGATCAGATCAAATTCTGAGAGTTTTATGTCGTTGTTAAAATCAATATGCGCTTCTAAATGGATCTCATCATCGTTTAATTGCCAGATATGTACGTGGTGCACGTTTTTTATGGGTTCTATTTCACCTATTGTGTTCACTATTTTTTTCACCTCAATAGTATCGGGGCTCAACAACATCAATACTTTTGTGGATGATTTTAGTAAATCATAGCCCATATACATTAAATAGCCGGCTATGCTTATGGTCAGTACCCCATCTATCCAATAGACTTCATAAAACTTCATCAATACCCCTCCTATCAGCACCGCAACGGACGCCATCATATCGGTCATCAAATGCAGGTAGGCCGATTTCATGTTCATGTTGGCGCGCGCATCCTTTTTTAACAACAGCACGCTAAATCCATTGGCCAAAATACCCAGGATGGATAACCAAATTACTAGATTCGACCCAATTTCATGTGGATTGAAAAAACGTTCCACGGCTTCCTTTATTAAAATAAGTGCCACAACGATCAGTGTTGCCGCATTTACAAAGGCTGCTACTATTTCCGCTCTTTTATAGCCAAACGTTTTATTGGTGGATGCCTCTTTTTTTGCTAAATTATTGGCAACATAACTTACGGACAAAGAAATTACATCGCTAAAATTATGGAGTGCGTCTGATAATAATGCCAGACTCCCCGATATAAGTCCGCCTGCGACTTGGGCCGCTGTAATTACAATGTTCAGCGTTATGGTTATTCCCAAGTTCTTTCCTCTTACATCTGAAATACTTTGATGATGGTGGTGGTGTGAATGCCCCATACAATAAAATTAAGTGTTCAAATACAGGGTATCTTTTCTATCCGCCTTTCATGTCTGCCGCCAGTAAATTCAGTATCCAAAAAGGTTTTTACCATTTCCAGTGCTTGGGGCAAGGAAATAAAACGAGCGGGAAGGCTCAAAATATTAGCATCATTATGTTCCCTGGCCAATGCTACAATTTCTTTGGTCCAGCAAAGTGCCGCCCTTGCTTTTTGGTGCTTATTGGCCGTCATGGACGCACCATTGCCGCTTCCACAAATAATGATTCCGTAGTCAACTTTTTTTTCTTCCACATCTTTGGCAACAGGGTGCACAAAATCGGGATAATCCACACTATCCGTGCCATCCGTGCCGTAATTGGTTACTTCAATATCCATGGACTTCAATAATCCTAATACGGCAAGCTTGTATTCCGTACCTGCATGGTCGTTTCCTATAGCTATTTTCATTTTTATATGCATTACTTATAATACAAAGGTACAAATACCTTTGATGCGCACTTAAAAACAGATTGTTAACACTCTTTTTTTTAATATCCTATAAACTATTGATAATGAAAACAATATGATTTGTTTTAAATTGTTAAAAACATATTGATAATAAATCAATACTAAACTTTTATTTTTCTTAAAAAAAAAGACTTAAAAAAAAAACAGTAGGATTAACAAAAAAATTAAAAAAAGTAGATAAAAGATGTTAAACATCCTTTATAGGAAATTAACATTTAGGTAACGTTTACTTATCAATAATTTTATGTTGAAAGTGTTTATCAATATGCGTTGATAAAAAGCATACTAGTTTGATTTATAACTATAAAAAACATTTATAAATTGTCAATAAACTTTTATATCCGTTCAAAACAAATTTTTCGGATAAAAAATATTGCAACTATGAACAGTACATCATAAACATTATATATATATTAAAATAAAAATAAAAATAGTTTCGTATTGTATAAGTGTTCATAACATATGTAAGTTACCCTACATAAAACACAATAAAACTTAAAAGTTCTGCTATGGATAATAATTTGTAATTTTCACGCCTAAAACTATTGAATGTCAAAAAGTAAGAGAAAATCAAAAGATCAAAAAAATAATGAGATTACAAAAGGTATTTTCACTGTTTTGGAAAAGGAACAGGGAAAAACGTTCAATTATAAACAAATTGCTTCCAAAATAGGCATCACAGATGCTAATGGAAGGAACGAACTCATTAAAAAACTGGTGGAATTAAAGGAGACAAGGAGAATATCAGAAGAAGGTAGGGGAAATTATAAGGTAGAAGGAACAAACCGTTCCTACCATACTGGGATTGTTGATATTACAGGAAGGGGAAATGCCTTTATCCTTATAGAAGAAATGGAGGAGGATGTTTTTATACCATCAAATAAATTGAACAAGGCTTTTCATAAAGATACGGTTGAAGTTTATATATATCCAAGGCGGAAAGGAAAGAAATTGGAGGGGGAGGTAACCAAAATTATAGAGAGACATAAAAATTCTTTCGTTGGGGTGTTGGATATGCAGAAGACTTTTGCCTTTGTACGTCCATCGGATTTTAGAATGTACACCGATATTTTTGTAGCAAAGGACAACATTGGAAAGGCAGAAGATGGAGATAAGGTAATTGTTGAGATTAAAAAATGGCCAGACCATTCAGACTCCCCAGAGGGAATAATAATCCAAGTGCTTGGAAAACCAGGAGAGCATAATACGGAAATACATTCCATTTTAGCGGAATACGGACTTCCATATGAGTTTCCACTAGAAGTGGAGCAATTTGCAAACACCTTGGATACCTCTATAAAAATAGAGGAAATAGCCAAAAGAAGGGATATGCGCAATGTCCTTACGTTTACCATAGATCCAAAGGATGCGAAGGATTTTGACGATGCCCTGTCCTTTAAGAAATTGGATAATGGAAATTTTGAGATAGGGATACACATTGCGGACGTATCTCATTATTTAACGCCTGATACCTTGTTGGACGAAGAAGCCTATAGCCGGGCCACTTCTGTATATTTAGTGGATCGCGTAGTGCCCATGTTACCGGAAATTCTTTCAAACAATGCCTGTTCTTTGAGGCCTAATGAAGATAAATATACTTTTTCCGCCATTTTTGAATTGAACGAAAAGGCGCAGGTAATCAACGAATGGTTTGGAAGGACAGTGATAAATTCAAATGAACGTTTTGCATATGAAGAGGCCCAACAGATAATAGAAACGGAAGAAGGCAATATTACAAATGACGTTTCCATCCGAGGGTCTGGATATAAAGTTGATGATGATGTTGTAGAAGCTACCTTAACATTGAACAGACTGTCAAAAATAATGAGGGACAAACGGATGCAGTCCGGTGCCATTTCTTTTGATAAGATAGAGGTTCGCTTTAATTTGAATGAAAGGAACGAGCCGGAAAGTGTGTATTTTAAAGAAGCAAAGGAGGCCAACAAGCTAATAGAGGAATTTATGTTGTTGGCCAACAGAAAAGTGGCCGAATTCGTTGGAAAACAAAAACCTTTGAAAACTTTTGTTTACAGGGTACACGATGCGCCGGATGAGGAAAAACTGATGTCGCTCAACAACATTGTTTCCCGTTTTGGGCATAAGCTGGATTTTAAGGACAGAAAAACCATCAGTGCTTCCTTGAATAAGCTATTGGAAGATGTAAAGGGTAAAAAGGAGCAGAATCTAGTGGATACCTTGGCCATTAGAAGTATGAGCAAAGCTATTTATACAGTGGCCAATATTGGTCACTACGGTCTTGCATTTGATTATTATACTCATTTTACGTCCCCTATAAGGCGCTATCCGGATGTTATGGTACATAGATTGTTACAATATTATCTGGATGGTGGAAAATCCCAAAAAGACGACGTGTTCGAGGAAAAATGCAAACATTCTTCCAACATGGAGGGTTTAGCGGCCAATGCGGAGCGGGATTCGGTGAAATATATGCAGATTAAATACATGCAGGATCATCAAAACAAGGAATTTATAGGTGTTATATCAGGGGTAACGGAATGGGGCATTTATGTAGAGATTATAGAGAATAAATGTGAGGGCATGGTACGTATAAGAGATATAAAAAATGATTATTATATATTTGATGAAAAGCAGTACGCCATTATTGGTGAGCGAACAAAGAAAATGTATCAATTGGGGGACGAAGTTGTTGTTATGGTAAAAAATGCAGATTTAGCAAAACGACATTTGGATTTTACCTTACTGGGAAAGGCGGGGGAATAAATATTATTTTGGAATGAAATTTGTTAATCCGCATATTCAAATAATTAAAACATAAGAAATGAAAAATGTGGTGCCGTTTGTTTTCCTTTTTATAGGATTGCACACAATCGTTGCACAAAATGAAAAATTGACCAAAGACCTTCAGAAATTTACGGAGATAAAGGGCTTTGATGGCCTGTCCATTACCTTGATCAAATCAGATGTAAACAAAGCGGTGGTAACCGGGGCCAACACGGATAAGGTTGCAATGGTAATTACAGATGGGATTTTAAAACTGAGGATGGAAATAACAAAAATGTTCAGTGGTTACCGAACATTTATAGATGTTTACCATACAGAGGAGTTATTGGTCATAGACGTTAATGAGGATGCCAGGATTACGGGCGGGAAATTTAAACAAAACATTCTGGAACTGAAAGCACAGGAAGGGGGCGAAATAATTGTAAATGAAGCCCAAGTGGAACAGTTGTTGATAAAGACGGTTTCTGGAGGCATTGTAACAGCAAAAGGGACATCAGACAACCAAGATGTAATCATAAATACGGGCGGTATATATAAAGGAAAAGACTTTAAGACCAAATTTACCACGGTTAATGTAAATGCCGGGTCCAGTGCAGAAATATACGCTACCGATTATGTAAAAGCTGCGGTTAAGGCTGGCGGTGAGGTAAAAGTGTATGGAAATCCCTCCAAATTAGAAGAAAAAACGGTGTTCGGAGGAAAAATAATAAGAATGTAGATAAATGTTAGAAGACGTACAGGCCGCTATTCCTCTCGGTTTTTTACTGAGTTTTATGATTGGGCCTGTTTTTTTTGTATTACTGGAAACAAGCGTATTAAAAGGATTTAGGGCTGCGCTTTTTTTTGATTTCGGGGTTATCTTGGCCGACATCTTTTTTTTGGCCATAGCTTACTTCAGTAGTTTCCAGCTTTTGGAAAACCTCAGCAACCAGCCTGGACTCTATGTTTTTGGAGGTGTTATCCTCATTGTGTTTGGAACGACCTCTTTTCTTAAAAAAGAAATCAAACAAGACCAATTGGATATTAAGAAAACCAAAGGAGATTACTTGGGTCTTTTTATTAAAGGTTTTTTGTTGAACTTTATAAACATTGGTGTTCTGGTGTTTTGGTTGGGCATAATCATTATTGTTGGCCCAGGCCTTAACAATGATCCAGAACGTATATGCCTCTTTTTTGGGACAATGATAGCCACTTATTTTGTCACGGATCTTTTTAAAATAACCATGGCCAAGCAATTACAAAAAAAATTGACCCAAAAACGAATTATTACACTAAAAAAAACACTGGGTATTGTACTCATTGTTTTTGGATTGTTTTTGGTAACCAAAGGGTTTCTTCCGAAAGACAGGCTCAATATAGAAAAGGGTATAGAAATGCTAAAGGAACACCGGACGTCGCTAAGATATAAAAAAGCCCCATTGAAAAACAGGGCTTTTTTGAGGCATCGAGCAGATTCGAACTGCTGTACAAGCTTTTGCAGAGCTGCGCCTAGCCACTCGGCCACGATGCCGCTTGGTGGTGCAAATGTAGCGCTTTTTTACATTTCGGAAATTTAAACACCGATTCTTTTTGAATTAAGCACAACAGATACCATTTCCACATCTCCCCCGATAGGAGGATTTATCTTTGAAACGGATACCTCGACCCAATCCACCAATTTCAGTTCATAAAATATACGATCCATTATCCTTTTGGCCACATGCTCCAAAAGTTTGGATGCCACCGACATCTCATCCTTTACAATGGCATTGATGCGTACATAGTCCACCGTATCCGACAACACATCCGAAATACTGGCAGATACAAGGTCTGCCCCTACGGTTATATCTATCCTATAGTCACTGCCTATTAGCGTCTCTTCGCTTAGGCAGCCGTGATAAGCATAGGTTTTAATATTATAAAGCGTTACTTTGCCCAAAGCCAATACAGATTTATACAAACTTAAGGCAAACAATCGAAAAAATCAGTACATGCACCTACAATTGCTCAGCCCTTGGAATAAATCCACTCCCACGGTAACCACATGGGTGCCGGTACTGAAACCTAAAATTTCGTTCAATATAATTTGATAGGAATAACCAAAATAGAAGTTATTCTTTTTAAGACCGAAGAATGGGGCTATATAAAGTGGCCGTCCTATTTGGTCATTTAAAAAACGATAGTTTACACCTGTGTAATAATAATCCTCAAAGTTGTACCAACGGAATTTGGCCGTTAAATCGGTTTCAGACCTACCATCGCTTTCAAATATCTTATAGAGTACGGAAGGCTCTATCTCAAAGTCGCTGTTTTTCGACTTTTTATAACGGTAGCCCGTGTACACATAATAATTCCTTAGAGTATTTGGCTCAAAAACCGGGTTAAATCTAGTAATATCTTTATTTAAAAGGTTTGATGCGTTTGCGCTGAAATAAAATTTATCGTAACGATACATCACCCCTACATCGAAATTATGATTCTGCGTCTTCCTATTATCGGTAACGTTGGGATCTCCCCCCGCATTTATGAATTTATCTATATCTATTCTAAACTGGTTAAAATTATAGGATATTCCGAAGGATAAAAACTCATCTTCATATCTATCCAATGTTAGATGGTGCGCAAAGGAAAGCCTTGCCCCGTTTTGTTTGGTAAAGCCATTGCTGTCATTGTAAAGGAAAAGTCCTATTCCAGAGTTATTTCCCAAGCGCATATCCGCCGCCAGGGATTGGGTGTCGGGGGCATCTTTTATGCCCACCCACTGGGTAAGGCCGTTTAGCCTTATCTTAACATGGTCCCCAATACCGGCGTAGGTCGGTGAAAGTACAAAAGGGTTATCGGCCAAATATTGCGACAACTGGGGAGAGTTGAGCTCCTGCCCTTTTGATGCCAAAGCACTAAATAGTAGCAGTAAGGTTAATAATTTATTATGCATGCTTGTGTAGGTTAAGTTTTTATCGATATAGGGTAAAATGTCCAACAAATTCTCTGTCGTCACTTTCTCCATTGAGTTTTATAATATACCAGTAATCTCCTGTTGGGACCTCGTTTCCGTTATATAATCCGTTCCAACCACTTTCATTTAGGCGCATCCTATAAACCTCTCTACCATAACGGTCAAATATAATAGTTAGTATTTTTGGAAAGCCCTCCTGATTGTTTGGTCTCCATGTATCATTGATTCCGTCCCCATCCGGGGTAAAGAAGTTGGGGATCTCAATATCTATGAATTCCATAAAGATTTGAGCTGATGCTTCGCAACCGTTTTCGTCTGTTACCGTTACCGTGTAGGTATCTGTTCTATTGATGAAGAACGTATTGTCGGTTCCATTGTTGACATCCCCAAAATTGAAAGTGTAGTCTTGCAAACCGCCAGAGGCAACCGCTGTAATTTCATTTATGTTGTTTTGTTGCAAAATCAGCGTTAGTGGTTCATAGGACACTATGTTGAATGGAATGGTATTTAAGCATCCATTGGCATGGGAAATGGTAAGGGTGTGGTTGCCTGCCGGGATATTGGTAAAGTTGGGGTCCAACACCATATCCGCCGGATCGGTGGAATCCAAGGCGTACATAACCTCTGAAGCGATAGCACCATCTTCTAAAACCACATTTATTGACGCAATGGGGGTGTTGCCGGTGCATTCGTAAACAGGTGCAACAGTGGCGTTCAGATTTACGCCGGGCTCTATTTCCACTACAACATTGGTTTCGCAGCCTTGGGCATCCCTAACAAAAACCACATACGTACCAGCCGCCAAATCGGTAAACAAGGTTTGATCGGCAACAAAATCTGCTGCATTATTAGAGTTTAAACTGGCACTATAAGGAGCGGTGCCACCGCTTACGGCAATACTGATAGAACCATCTGCACTACCGGCGCAAATTTCCGGTGAAGCCGTGGCCGTAACTGTTACCGGTTCTGGTTCTATGATAGTGTACTGTAGCACCTCAAAGCAACCGTTACTGTCTTGCGCCACTACTGTGTAGGTAATTCCTGTTGGACTTCCTGCCAGATCCGTAAATGTATTTATGGTATCGAATTGGTTCAAATTTGGGGATATGGCATAGATATATCCACCAGAACCTCCCGAAAGATTCACGGTAATCGTACCATTTGCCAAACCGGCACAAGTAACGTTGGTAAAACTGTCGGTTACCACCAAAGGTGTGGGTTCTATAATGTTTATTGGTCCCGACACGGCTTGGCAATCACCACTTACCACCCTTATATAATAGCTGCCCGCCCCAAGGTTGGCAAAATCGCGACTGGTTTGTGGCCCGGCGATACTATTGGTCAATGCGGCATCGGTAAAGAGTTCGTACAGATAGTTCCCCAATCCTCCAATGGCTGTAGCCCTAATGGAGGCTGTTGTTTCCCCATTACAGTTGATGATGGCGGCAGAAGTATCAATAGTTAAAGTTAACGGTGGTACCGGATCCACAGAAACCTGATTGGAAATTATGGATCCACAGCCAAACGAATCTTGTACAAAATATTGATAAATACCCGACGGTACGGTAAATGTATGGGTATTGCCTCCAGACATAGGCAGATAGTTTGTACCGTTCACACTATAAGAATAGGGAGCCGTGCCGCCATTGGCGGTAAGCAGTAGTTGTGCTTGGTTGGTACATGTGAGTACAGCTACCTGGATTAGGGAAGCGGCAACCTCAGAGGGCTCGGAAATGGTTACTTGAACGGTTTCCACATCGCAATTCCAACCATCGGAAACGGTAATCGAATATATTCCTGCACCTAAACCATTAAAGGTTGGGCTTATTTGTGGTCCACCACTGAAGTCTATAACGGTTCCTGTAGGATCGTACAGGTTTAATGCATATTGGTAAACACCCTGACCCCCAATTATGTTTATGGCACTTACAGTGGCATTGGTGTCGCCAAAACAAACCAATGTCGTTGGTGTTGCAGTGATATCGGCAGAAATGGGCACAGCAGGCACCAATGTTTCGGTATCGTTCAATACACATCCGTTATTGTCGGTTATGGAAATGGTAAAGCTACCTGCAGAAAGTCCGGTAAACACAAAACTTTGTACGTCTGTGGCATTGTAGCTTTGCGAGGTAGTGGTGTTGGTCAACACGATATCATAAGGTGCAAATCCGCCATTCGGATCCACCAAAATTTCACCAAGGTTATTGTCGCATGTCGCCGAGGCCAAAGGCGAAACAATGGCCGTAAGGGGCATGTCCGGGGAAACTATGGTAACTATGTTGGAATCTTCAGTACAATTTGGCAATCCTGTTTCGGAAACCCGAACAAAATAGCTGCCACCGGAAAGCCCGGTTATGGTCAATGGGTTGGTGGCAGTATTTCCTGTACCGGTAATTGTAGTAGGCGTACCATCGGCATTGAATACAGTATAATTATAAGTGCCATTGATCACGTTGGTTACATTGATTTCCAACGCACCATTGGCATCCCCAAAACAGATTACAGGAGCGGTGGCCGTGGCTACCACTTCAATAAGATCAAACGGAGCTATTGTATAGGTGGCCGTGTCAATATAACATCCCGTAACCGTATCGGTTACCCTAAAGGTATAGGAGCCCACAGCGGTTAAGTTAAATGTAGCCGTATTGTAGGTTGGATTCCCTGTTAGGGTAGCATTTGTATTTCCCAATGGCAATAGGGTATAGGTATAGATATTGGCGGCATTGCCATCATCATTGACCGTAAGGGTTATTTGTTCCGGACCGGTACAGGAAATGGCCACGTCTTGTGAAACACTGACTGTAAATCGGTTTAACGGAGCTATGTTAACATTGGCAGAAGCATTACAACCGTTCGCATCCCGTACATAAACGGTAATGTTTTGGGCAAGGCCATTATCTACAATTTCAAAGGTGTTTCCGGTTTGGAAATTTACATTGTCAATACTGTACAAGTAAGGTGCTGTGCCTGTACCCGGGGTTACGGTGGCCGTAACTGTGGCCGTATTTGCCCCATTGCTTGGGTTACAGGTAAATGCGGTTGCCGAAACGGCTACTACTAATGCGGCAGGTGCCGTAATGGTTACATTTTGCCGTGTAGAGGCACAACCTTTGCTGGATATGGCCTCAACCTGGTAGTCGCCGGCAGCCAATCCTGTAAATAGGGGATCGGCCTGTGGTACTGGATTTATTAAAATTCCTAGATTATCGTATAAATTGTAAACGTAAACAGGATCTTCGTTGATGCCTACTGTGGTCGGTGCCAAATTAACGGTAATCGTTCCATCGCTAAGTCCGTTGCAGGAAACATTTACAATGGTAGAAGCTATCAATGTGGTTACCGAAGGGGTATCCAACGTTTCCACAGTGGTCTTTTCACAAACCGGATTGGTAGTGTCCAAATCGCGCACCACAAAAGTATAAGCACCAGGTTGTGTTAATCCGGCAAACACGCCAGAGGTGTTGTTTAAGGTTGTCGCACCGTCCGGGAAGGTTACGGTAAAGTCCAAATTAGCCGATCCTCCAGTTACAGAAATGGTTATTTCGCCATCTGGTGTAGCGGTACAATCCAGCGGTTTTACCACGGTGGCGGTCAGGTTCATTTCTTCAAAAAGCAATTCTGCCGGAGTGGTAAATGTACAGCCCCATTGGTCGCTAACGGCCACTTCATAGCTACCTGCCCCTAGGCCAGGGAATATTGTTGCGCTCTGTGGTGCGCCAAAGGGAACACCATCTTTTATTAACTGATAAGTGTAATTGTTTCCTTGTCCACCTGATATTCCTACGACTTCGATTTCTCCTTGTAGGTTGGTGCAGTTTTCTTGGTTTACCTGAAGTACTGCTATTATGGGCGTTGGGTCGGCCAAAATAATCGTGTTTTGGATCAATTGCTCGCAACCGTTCACATCACGTACCCAGGCCTCATAGGTTCCGGCAACCAGATTTTCAAAACGGGGAGAGGCAACAAAGGCGGCCACACTTGTGGGAGCGGTGGTGCCCACATAGTAAGTATAACCACCCCATCCACCGGTAACATCTGTTATTTCAATGACCCCGTTATTGGTTGGGTTACAGGTAATTTCCGTTATTGAGGTTGTTCCTGTTATAGCGGCACTAGGTCCGGCAATGGTAAAGGATTCGGCGTATGTGCACGCCGGGAAATTGGATTGCGTCACCTCTATGGTATATCTACCTGCCTCCAGGCTTGAGACCACAAAATTACCTGTGGGGAAAGTGCCAGTAGTGGTAACGTCATCGCCAAGGTTTGCAGGCGTATTATTTACATCTTGATAAAGTACATAGACGATAGTATCGTTAAAAGTGGTTCCCATCAAGTGAAGGTCGAAGGTGGCTTCCCCTGTCGTACTTCCAAAACATATCACATTCGAGTTTACCGTAATGTCAAGTTCCAGATTATCAGGTGATACTAGGGTTTCAGAAGCGGTTGTAATACATCCCGTATCAAGGTGGCGTACCAAGAAGTTGTGCGTTCCTGCGGATAAACCACTAAATACGTTGGAAACCTGATAAGTTAACCCATTGTCTATGCTATACTCAAACCGGGAAGGGTCACTATTGGTTGAATTTATCGAAATGGTTATTTCGCCATCCGCTCCCGGAGTACAGCTCAATGGGTTGGTGATAGCCGCTGTCGCCCCCAAAAGTTGATCAAAAGGAAGTATTACGGCAGTTGTAGAGCCCACACAACCGTTGCTATCATACACATTGATGGTATAGTTACCGCCGAGGGTATTGGTTTCAACAAAGGTTGGATTGTTGCCGGATTGTACAATGGCAGTCGTACCGTCGTTGATAAATTCATATACCACGTAGTTGCCACTTCCACCCGTAATGGCAGCACCGTCGATGGTGATGCTGGCATTGTTGGTATTGTTGCCGGCAGTACAGCCAAATTCCACAACGGAGGCATTAACATTGGCTATGGCAACCGGTTCATCAATCACAATTCCTGGGATACCGGAGGTACAACCATTGGTGCCCGTAGCGGTAATGGTATAGGTTCCTGCGGGAAGGTTTTCAAACGTACTGGTTGCCGCATTGAAAGTTCCGGCTATAGGACTGATGCTGTAGGTAAGCGGACTCAGGCCGTTGTCGGTTTGTAATAGGGTAATGCTACCGTTGTTGGCACCAAAACAACTGCTATCGACATGGGTTTCCGTAAATACCGGGATTACCGCAGGAGGTGCGGTGACGGTAAAGGTCAATGGCGCACAGGAAGGGGTGCTGTTGTCATAGACCAAAACCACATAATTCCC
>JBGTBA010000097.1:0-6375 GCA_041749595.1 Flavobacteriaceae bacterium
CAGGGCATGCTGAACTATGTGTTCGGCAAGGAAGGTATGCGTATCCTTGGTTATGGGAATATGTACTCTCAAGATATCTCCCAAAAATTCTTTGGCAGCGTACTCCATTTTCAGGGACAACGCAATGCCACCAAGAATAGGTATGCCCATATTACCCTCAACCTTCCCCATGGAGAACATCTTGATGATAAGACCTTCTTATCAGTTTCAAAAGAATACATGGAGCAAATGGGTTATGGGGAACAACCCTATGTTACGGTTAGACATAACGATACCCAGCATGATCATATCCACATCATAACTACCAATGTAAAAGAAGATGGAAAAGTAATGGGAACCTTCAATAGCTACAAAAGAAATATAGCCACCCAACACTACCTCGAAAAAAAGTTTGGTCTATCCCCATCCCCAAGAACAAAACAGCAAAGAGAACTCCCTCACTATAGATTGCCGGAGCTACAATTCGGCATGGATGCCCGGCAAGGGACCAAGTTCTATTTACAGGATGTGCTGAACAGTATCCTGCAAAAACACAAAGTGCGGAATTTCGAGGAGTTGGCGCAGCTGGTCAAACCCTATCATATTGACATAAAAAAAAGCAAAAGTAAAACAGGTAGCACAGGGGTATCTTATGGACTGAACAATCAAAAAGGATACCGAACAAGGTTCATTAACGGATCCGTGGTACACCGAAGCTTAAGCGGCCCAAAACTGCAAAAAGTATTCGATATCAATTCAAAGTCCAAGCTAATTCCGATGCACCGCAAACGTCTGCAGAAACAAATAGACACCACCTATGGCCTTTTCAAGACCATTCGCCCCCAAGACCTCGCAGAGGTACTTAAGGAATATCAGGACATAGATATAAAACTGGACAAAGAAGGGGACACCATCACGGGCTATTCTATCCATGACAAATCTGGTTATGTCTTTCAGGAAAGAGAAATCAGTAAGAAAATAAAGATTGAACGACGCCTCGATATTTTCGGAAACGGGGACCCAACGGAAATCGATGTTCATAGTAAACAATTCCTCCTTGAAATCCGAAAACTGATACAAGAAGCCTTCTATAGTTCCCATTTGAAATCAACCAAACAAGCTGTCTTATATTCGCAGTGGATAATGAAAAAGAACTTGAATACTATCCTGCCTACCTTACAATCATTGGAGAGGTACCGCTTCTTGAAAACCTGTCTCCCGAACAACCCAAGGGATATCTTGGAAAAGGTATTGCAACAGGAGTTTCAATCCGTTAAGGAAGAACTTTACCATTCGGAAAATAAAAAGGAAAAGGAGAACTTTGATAAAAAGGTAGAACTGATAAAGGGCATCCTTGAAAACCATGTTTTCGATTTCTCCAAAGAAAAAGGAGCCATCCATCACCTGTTCCAGTCCTTGGGACTGGAATACGGGAACAATAGATTGACCATGGCAGGTTCAGACAGGTTCGTGTTCAAGGTTGCCCTAGGTGATATGCCGTTACCGAGAAACATGCCCGATTATGTATCCCCGGGCTTTGTGCGACAGAACCACGGTATACTGGAACGGCTACTAGCCAAAGATCCCAAAGAGGAAAAGAAGTTAGGACCATCAGCTATCTTTCTGCCAATGATCTTTCCAAAGCTGTTTGAAACCATGGAGGCCACCTACCGCCAAAAGTTTGATAAAGCTGCATTGGGGTCGTACCTGAAACATGCCGAATGGACACATGCTCCCTTTGAAAAGTCTCCAAGGGATTATATAAAATTATTCAATGCCAAAGGATTCTACTTTGAAAAAGGAGAGACCGGTCTCGAAATGAAATCTGTTTACATGAACAAAGAAGTAAGTTTTCCAATACCAAGAAAAACAAACGCCTATCTCAACTCAGCTCTAAACTTAGACACAACCTTGAAGGAGCAACACATCGTAATCCAAGAAATAATCGACAACGGCAGGAACGACTTAAAGAACCTATGGGCTGGCCACCTGATGGAGAAAGGACTTTATCATAAAGTCGCCTTTATGCTGATAAACGAAGGAGGGTACCCTAACCTGCATAGGGAGGTCATCGAACAGCATATGGATAACGGTCTGCGAAAAAGTATAGCCGACTTAGCCGAGCGAAAGGCGAATTTCCAACAAGACCACTTACTTAGAAAAAGTGTCTATGCTATGAATTCCCTTTTGAGTGATAATGGTAAAGAACAAGAGGAGGTCTTCAACGGTTTCAAGGATGAGCTTACCGATTATTCAAAGTACAGAGGTGGGCTATTTATTTAAACTTCAATCAGATAAATTGGTCAGAGGATTTAGCACCCTGAGGGGTGCTCTTTGTGGATAGGGAGAAGAAAGGAAATTGTTATTCAACTTCAATAATGTCCATTAACTTGTCAAAGGCTTGAAAAATCCGTAAATTGGTAGTTAAAATTAAATGATCTTGAACGGAAAATTACTTCATACAAATCTATTAAACCCTACGACTTTCTGGGATGTCGATCTATATTTATTGGATATGGCAAAAGACAGGGATTTTATCATTGTAAGGGCACTGGAACGAGGTACGGATATGGAAGTACGGTATATTGAATCTGTTTATTCCCAGCATGAAATCATTTCAGCCTTGGAAGTGACCAAGGGTGTTTCGAAAAAAACGCTGAATTTTTATAAAACCATTACACTTTGAAAGCAATCGAGCAAGGCCAAAGGTAACTGTTGTTGGAACTTAGGCAAGCCGATTTTATTTCGGAACATTATCCTGCAGGAGGTACAAACCTTGCCCTGCGTTTTGGGATTCGGCATTCGGTAGATCTGGATCTTTTCAGCAGTCGGGATTTTTGACCTATCCTATTCGAATATGGTCAATTCCAAGCCAAGGAATAAGTTCAGTACAAATTTTACCAGTATTTCCTTGACAGAGGTCGGTGCATCGGTTCAATAGATGGAATAAAGAATTTTTCTTCCAAATCCACAGCTTAAAATGGCAAGATGTTATATCGGTTTAAGGGGTGCTTATCAATTTTCCATAACTATAAAGAAAGAAATATGAGTCAAGGTTTTTCCATGTGAAGTTCCAAAAACCTCAAAATACTATAGCCCTAAGTGCCTTGGACGTTTGTAATCTTGGCATTGATTTCATCCAATATTTTCTCAGATACACTTTTGCCGTAGTGTTTTTCAGTAACCTGCACGCTGGAATGCCCCAGCCCTGAAGAAATTTTGCGAATGTCAATACCCATATCAAGTCCGATATTCGTCCAGGTATCCCGAAGGGTATAGGTAGTAATCTTTTTTTCGATTCCTGCCAAAGCTGCAATTTTTGCTGCATATTTATTAAAAGTCTTGACCTTGCCGTTGTTGACGATATGTAATCTTTCAGGAGTAGTGTTTGAGGGTATAATTGGAAAAAGGTAATCGTTAGCATCTTGTCCATTCAAATAGTGGTGGATTATTTTCAAGGATTCATCATTTTGCAAAACGCTGAAATAGTCCCCTTCGTAATGTGTCTTCTTTCGAAAATATTTGATACGGTTATCTTCGTACTGAAACTTCTTAAGAATTGCTAAGTCGAAAAAATTCATTCCCATATTATTGAACATAAACAGCAAATAGTTACGATTATCCCAAATTGGTGTACCCGTCTTTAATTTTAAGCTCCTGATTTTCCCAATATCGGTCAAGTCCAATGGGGCAGGGGCGTTTTCGTGGCTTTGCTTTTTGAAATTAGATAATGGCTTATGGTCTTTCAAATCCTCGTAAGCTTTACCTGCATCGTTCATAATGGCTTGCAAACTGCGCAGGTGCATCGCAGGAGTATTCTTGGATTTGTAGCGGTTACTCATATAGGCCTTGAAATCCTTTAAAAAACTATAGTCCATAGCTTTAATTTCCATGTCTAGTTTGTAAAATTCTTCAAGGGTTTGTAATTTATCCTCTTTAACCTCATATAAGGTTTTGATTAATTCCATGTCGTCTTGCCCTTTAATGTGTTTACGAAATTTAATAAGGGTCTTTAAAGCATCCTCATACGAGCTGGCCGTAGAGAATCGACCTTCCATTCGGAGGCGATATAGATATTTGCCACCATAATTAAGGATGGTCCTAGATGGGGATTTTTTAAAAAAGCGTTGTTCGATTTCCGATTTTAGGCGGTCCATTTCCCAATTCTTGATAACGCCTTCATGTTCATCAATCCATAAATCCACATCGGAATAGGTCTTTCTAATACGTTTGGTATGGCGTACTGCGTTCAAAATACCGGTGATTTTGCCAGTTGCAAAGTCATATTGATTTTCTTTTAGATGCAAATTGAAGGAAATGTCGCGTGTTTTTCTGTCGTGTCCGATTCGAAGTACCAACATATATTTATTATCTTTAGTGGTGTTAGACTCGCGTTTATCGAAGGTTATCTTGATTGTTGCCATGATGAAGAAAGATTTTTTTCAGCGTGCTTTCAGCGTGCTTTTTTTGGTTTCAAATGGTTTAATATGAACTTAAAGATACGCAAAACCCCCGTGAAATGGGCATTTTAATGTATACAAAATCAAATAAAACCATATATGAACCGACTGTTAATCAAAGGGTCCTTGGTTCGAGCCCAAGAGGGGGAGCAAATTTAGAAAACCAACTTATGTAAATAGGTTGGTTTTTTTGTTTAAGGCATATTTACGGTATCTCACCGGACTATTTGCCCAAACGTACTATCCAGCAAAAAGTCAACTTGTTGACAGTTTTTCAGGGTCGATATTGCCCTTGCAGATATCCCGGACCACCACATCCAGCCTAAAAATGAGAATTTTCAAATACTTCTGCATCTTATGGGACGCTTCTGCTGCCAAGTCCAGCATATTTTGCCTTTGGGGGGAATTATATAATGTAAAGCACAGGCCCTCGATCTTTCGGGGCGGCAACAAAACAATAAACCAATTGAGGTTTGGTCAACAAAAGTATTTGAACAAAAGTTAAATTACATCCATAATAATCCGGCAGAGACAGGATCTGTAACCGATGCGGTAGATTGGAAACACAGTAGCACCAGAAATTACGGCAATGATGACCAAACTATTTTGGAAATCGATTTAAGTTAGTGTTCAAATTGTATTGTGTGGGACACGAGCAAGATGCTCGCGCCAGCGGTGGGGAAGGAAAACACTCGAAAACCCACCTTGAAACCTCTTCAAAAAAAGAGGATGCAAAATCCTCCTGAAATTCTAAAACTCACTTTACGATAACTCCATAGTCTACGGACTTGTAATCGGTTCCCCCCGTGAAAATCGGGGCAGGCTGTTCAACACAGTCCCGTATTCGGGATCATTGTTAGTGCTGCGCACGCAACGAAACCTTAGCTGTTAGTGGTTCGTTGTTTTTTTTCATTACTTACGTGTTCCAAAATGTCACCCGGTTGGCAGTCTAATGCATTACAAATTGAGTCTAAAGTGCTAAAACGAATTGCTTTTGCTTTTCCCGTTTTTAAGATGGAAAGATTGGAAAGTGTTAGTTCTACTTTTTCTGACAGTTCATTAAGCGACATTTTTCGCCTTGCCATCATTACGTCTACGTTTACAATGATTGGCATAGCTTATACTGTTAAATCGTTTTCGTTTTGAAGTTCTACTCCTTTTTTGAAAATAGTTGCAATAACATAGATTACAGCTGCCATCAAAATAAATGCTTGACTATCTACCCAAAACTGACTGAGTTTGTCTATTTCAAAACCGTAATATGTCAAACTTTTTGCGATTTGTCTTGCTATCAAACTTAAAATTCCAATTGAGAAAGTATAGTGGCTGATTTGTGTGCTTTTTTTGGCTACAAAATTGCTAAATGGCTTTGACAAATCTAATTTTAATAGTAACTCTATCAAAATGTAGAAAAGTATTGCCTTTAATACAGAAATGAATATTACAAAACCATACATACCGAAATAATCCCATTTGCTTTGTTGATACATACTGCTTAAATCAAGCTTTTGGTATAGGTTACCCACAATTTCCGGCTTAAATACACTATAAACAAAGTTCACGATCAGTGCACCTGCTTCTATGCACAAGCCGACAAAAATTATCCATGCTACTATATGCAAGGCTTTAAATACGAAGTTGTTTGTTTTTGACATCATTGTTAAATTTTTTAATTGATTTGGCAAATATTATAAAAAGATTTATTGATAAACAATAAATAAATGTCTTTTTGCAATAAATTTTATTTGCTTCTTCAATGCATAATTGATGTCTTTGAAAATTTGCGATTTAACTTATTGTATATAACGAGTCCCTTCAATTTAGCTAACTATTTTGAGATGGGCGCAAAAATTCCCTTACCCATAAAAGGAGAAAAGAATTTTCGTGTAAAAAACTAAATAAATAGCCGAATCGGGAACATTCTTTAGGATTAATA
>JBGTBA010000098.1:0-11593 GCA_041749595.1 Flavobacteriaceae bacterium
GAATTTGTTTTATCAAAGCAGTTATTACGCAGTGGCACTTCTGTTGGTGCAAACATTGAAGGATCCATTGGCGGGCAAAGCGAAAAAGATTTTCTTTCAAAAATCAGTATCGCCTATAAGGAAGCAAGAGAATCGATATATTGGTTGAAATTATTACAAGCCACTGATTATTTATCACAAGAACAAGCAGAAAGCCTGTTAAAAGATGCAGAAGAACTCTGCAAAATAATCGGAAAAATACAAATAACCATCAAAAACCGTAATTCGTAATTTGAAATTCATAATTGAATATAAGTATGAGTAAGCAATTAAACATAAACCAAAGCGAGTATAGCGAAATACTGCAACAGGCTGTTGCAGAAATCCATATTGCCCGAAATGTCGTTGCCAAACAATTGGCAAGTGCCGCCAATTCGGTGTATTGGAGCCTAGGAAAATTACTTTTTGAAAAACAGTTGGAAGAAGGCTACGGCAGTGGCGTGGTAAAACAGCTTTCTGTGGATTTAAAAAATGAATTCCCCGATATGGGGCTTTCGTCCCGCAATTTATGGAATATGAAACGCTATTATGAGCGTTATTATCAGGCAGATACAAAACTGCTACGCAGCGTAGCAGTTTTGCCGTGGCGACATAATTTGCTGTTACTCGACAAGATACAAACACTTGAAGCTGTTGAGTTCTACGCAAACGAAGTCCTCACAAAAGGCTGGTCAAGAGATTTGTTGCTCAACGCCATAAAAATGGATAATTATGGACAGGTGCAAAAGCAAATCGCTACAAACAATTTCAGCCAAACGCTTCCTTCTCTCAATGCCGACTATGCTAACGAAGTATTTAAAAGTTCGTATAACTTGGGCTTTCTAGGCATTACAGAACCTGTAAAAGAATTGGAACTCGAAAAGCGGCTCATTGCCAAAATCAGAAACTTTATTTTAGAGTTGGGCAAAGGTTTTACCTTCATCGGCAACCAACATCGCTTAGAATACAACGGCAAAGAGTATTTTGTGGATATACTTTTCTTTCACAGAGGATTGCGCTCTTTGGTAGCTATCGAATTGAAAATAGGAAGTTTTAAAGCCGAATACGTGGGAAAAATGAATTTGTATCTTTCGTTACTCGATAAATTGGAAAAAGGCAAAAACGAAAACCAATCCATTGGCATTATCCTCTGTGCCGACAAAGACCATTTAGATGTAGAAATTGCCCTGCAAGACGTGGGCAAACCCATAGGCGTAGCCGAATATCAACTGTTGCTGCCCAAAGATGAATTGCAAACCTTGTTGGTAAACGAAATAAAAGCCAGTGAAGAAAATAATGAAAATTAAGAATGAGCGTGGCTAAGAAACTATACAAATACAAAACATTGAAAAATGTGGCGGTGAGATTAAGAGATGATTTGAACAATCATCACTTTGTTTTGCTGTATGCCTATAATGGTACGGGCAAAACTCGTCTTTCAATGGAATTTAAAGACATTAGCAAGAAAAAAAAGAAAAATCCTATAACAGATACACTTTACTACAATGCTTATACAGAAGACCTATTCCATTGGAACAACGACCTTGAAAACGATACACAAAGGCACTTAATCATCAATAGAAATTCACGATTTTTTGAAGGATTCAGGGAATTAGCTTTGGAAGAAAAGATTTTTAATTTTCTTGAACGGTACGCAGATTTTGATTTTAGAATTGACTATGACGATTGGACAATTACTTTCAATAAGGGTGAGGAAAACAATCATATCAAAGTTTCGAGAGGAGAAGAAAATATATTTATCTGGTGCATCTTCTTAGCAATAGCCGAACTTGCCATTGATGATGATGGTAATGGCCCATATAATTGGGTGAAATTCATTTACATAGACGACCCCATTACATCATTGGATGACAATAATGCAATTGGTGTAGCAAGCGATTTGGCTAAACTTTTGAAAAATGGAAAGGATAAGGTAAAAGTGGTTATTTCTTCACATCATTCATTGTTTTACAATGTGATGTATAATGAGCTTAAAAATATAGAACATAAAAGCCACTTCCTGCACAAAAACGGTGCATATGGTTACGTTTTGAGGGCTACAGATGAAACACCATTTTTTCACCACGTTGCTATATTAACTGAACTGAAAAAGGTATCAGAAAGCGGCAGAGTCAACACATATCATTTTAATATGCTGAGAGGGATTTTAGAAAAAACATCTACATTCTTTGGGTATGACGATTTTTCAAGTTGCATCAATGGTGTTGAAGATGAAATGCTTTTTTCACGTGCTTTAAATTTGTTAAGTCACGGCAAATACTCAATCTATCAGCCAGTGGAAATGAATGAAGATAATAAAGAATTGTCCAACAGAATATTGACAGCCTTTTTGGGAAAATACGAATTCCAACTGCCTGAAATATTCGCATAAAAAATAGAAGTCAATGACACAAAAAGAATAAAATAAAAAATTAGGCGATACACTTTGGGATATTGCCAATGATTTGAGAGGCGTAATGAATGCGGATGATTTCCGTGATTATATGCTTTCGTTTCTGTTCCTTCGGTATTTATCCTTCAATTACGAAGAGGCCGCTAAAAAAGAATTGGGAAAGGATTATCCGCCAAGTTCCTCTAAAGATTCGAGACCTGATTTTTTGGTTCCACCGCCATTAGAAATTTGGTATGGAAAAAACAAACAAGATATTAAAGAGTTTGAGGAGCAAATGCGTAAAAAGGTGCATTATGTAATCAAACCAAAATTCTTATGGAGTAACATTACCGAATTGGCTCGTACTCAAAAAGGAGAGCTATTAAAAACTTTAGGAGACGGGTTTCGATATATAGAAAATGAATCGTTTGAGAGTACATTTAAAGGCTTGTTTTCTGAAATAAACCTGAACTCGGAAAAACTTGGTAAAACAGAAAAAGAAAGAAACGATAAACTCTGTAAAATAATCACCAAAATAGCCGAAGGAATCGCAGATTTTTCAACCGATACCGACACGCTTGGAGATGCTTATGAATATTTGATTGGAAAGTTTGCGGCAGGTTCAGGTAAAAAGGCAGGGGAATTTTATACGCCTCAACAAATTTCAACCATTCTTTCCCGAATTGTACTGTTAGATTCCCACGACCCAACAACTGGCTATAAGTCTAAATTGAACAAGGTTTTGGATTTTACTTGTGGTTCAGGTTCGTTGCTTTTGAATGTGAGAACTCAACTAAAGAACGCTAAAGGAAACATAGGCAAAATTTTCGGACAAGAGAAGAATATTACCACTTACAACCTTGCCCGAATGAATATGCTATTGCACGGCATGAAAGACACCGAGTTTGAGATATTCCACGGTGACACTTTGCTCAATCAATGGGATTTACTTAATGAAATGAATCCGAGCAAAAAAATTGAGTTTGATGCCATTGTAGCCAATCCGCCATTTAGCTTACGTTGGGAACCAAACGACACTTTAGCGGAAGATTTTCGCTTCAAAGGATATGGTTTAGCACCTAAATCGGCAGCAGACTTTGCTTTTCTTTTACACGGAATGCACTTTTTAGCTAAAGAAGGCACTATGGCAATTATTTTGCCTCACGGAGTTTTATTTCGTGGTGGGGCGGAATCACGCATCAGGGAAAAACTTTTAAAAGAAAACTACATTGATACCGTAATTGGTTTGCCTTCCAATTTGTTTTACTCGACAGGTATTCCCGTTTGTATTTTGGTTTTGAAAAAATGTAAAAAGAAAGATGATGTATTATTCATCAATGCAGGAGAGCAGTTTATAAAAGGGAAAAGACAAAATTCACTTTCTGAAAAGCATCTGGACAATATCGTAGAAACTTACAAATTCAGAAATGAAAGAGAGCGTTATTCTCGTAGAGTTTCAATGGACGAAATCAAAAAGAACGACTACAATCTGAACATTTCAAGATACGTGAGTACCTCAGAAGACGAGATACAAATTGACTTGAAAGATGTAAACATTAAATTGACTGAAATAAATAAAAATATAAAAACAAACACAGACAAACACAACGAATATTTGAAAGAGTTAGGATTGAAACCGATTTAATGCCCACGCTATTTGCAAGCACATTGCCAAAGCCCCACAAGCCCAATCACAGACTAAAAGAGCTTCCAAAGCCAACGCAAGACAGAAACTACATTGAAAAACGAAACAACAGCTACTTCTTATACACGCCAAACGTTGAGCAGCAACATATTTCTCTCTTTCGCTTAAAAAATCGTAATTTAGAGGTAAATAACCAATCCCGTCTGCGCTTCATGTACAATTCCAATTTTAACAGAAATTCGACCTTTTTCGGTGTGCCACTACGTAACATTGGTATTACCTTCTTTATACTTTCTATAGGTTTCCCCGGAAATGCCCAAAAAAAGAACGAGGCCTTTCGGATCAACATCAAAAAAACGGCACTTCCCGTTACCCTAGATGGTATCGGGGATGAACAAGCATGGAAAAACACGGATGTGGCCAAGGATTTTTTTATGGTACTTCCTATGGACTCAGGAAAAGCCAATGAAACTACCGAAATTCGGATGACCTACGACAGCGACAACCTATATTTATTGGCCACCTTTTATAACGCCACCAAAGGCGCCTATTTTGTAGAATCTCTTAGAAGGGATTTTGTCTTCGGCAAAAATGACAATTTTTTACTTTTTCTGGATCCTTTCAACAATCAGACTACCGGTTTTTCATTTGGGGCCAATGCTTATGGGGCTCAATGGGACGGTACTATGTACGGGGGAGGCAGCGTAGATCTTAATTGGGACACCAAATGGCGCTCCGAAGTGACCCAAGACGATGAAAAATGGGTATTGGAAATGGCCATCCCTTTTAAGTCCATTCGCTATGAGGCCGATGTTACCGAATGGGGCATCAATTTCAGTAGGCTCGATCTTAAATCGGGCGAAAAATCGAGTTGGACACCTATTCCCAGACAATTTCCTACCGCATCATTGGCCTATACCGGAGTACTGGTCTGGGATGCCGCACCACCCTCTCCGGGCACCAATATTTCGCTAATACCGTATGCGCTAGCGGGGCTTAGAAGAGATGTGCAAAACAACGGCAAAACTGAATTAGACGGCAAAATTGGCGGTGATGCCAAATGGAGCGTTACCTCCTCATTGAATCTGGATCTTACCATTAACCCCGATTTTTCACAGGTAGAAGTAGATCGGCAGGTAACCAATTTGGACAGGTTCGAGCTTTTTTTTCCGGAACGGCGACAGTTCTTTTTGGAAAATGGCGATTTGTTTGCCAATTTTGGATATACCAACATCCGACCGTTTTTCTCAAGGCGTATTGGTTTAGGGGTACCCATTGATGCCGGAGTACGATTGAGCGGTAATCTTGACGAAAAATGGCGTTTAGGGGTTATGGACATGCAAACCTCAGGCATCGATAATATGGGGTTGCCCAATCAAAATTTTGCTGTTCTTTCTTTGCAACGAAGGGTATTTAGCAGATCCAATATCAACCTGATGTTCGTTAATAAAGAGTCTTTAAACTATCCCATTGATACCGATTCAATCCGAACCATTTTTCCAAAATTCAATCGCAATTTGGGATTGGAGTACAATCTGGCCTCTCCCAACAATTTGTGGACAGGCAAAGCTTTTTTCCTAAAATCCTTTGCACCGGGCAAAATAGGAAACGGAATTACCCAGGCAGCCCATGTAGAATATAAAAGCCGACAGTGGAACTGGCGTATTCAGGAAGAATGGGTAGAAGAAAAATATACCGCCGAGGTAGGTTTTGTGCCAAGAAGGGGTTATGTGAATATCAATTCCTTTGCGGGCTACTTATTTTTCCCAAAGGGAGGAATTATTCTTAGTCACGGTCCAAGAGTAAATGGAAGCTATTTTTTTACAGAAGATCTAAAACGCACTGATAATTTAAATGCGTTGGAATATCTTGTGGAATTTCGGAAGCGAAGCACGTTGAACATCTCGTTTCTTAATGAACAGATAGAATTGCTTGCCCCGTTCGATCCTACCAGATCGGGTAAGGATTCTTTGGCGATAGGCACAAGGAGCAACTGGAATGGGTTGTCTTTCGATTTTGTCTCAAAACCCCAAAGCCTGTTGACCTATTCCCTTGGTGGGCGCTACGGCGGCTATTATTTAAATGGCAACCGAACAAGTTTTACCAGTGAATTGGGATATCGTTTCCAGCCCTTTGTAAGTATAAGCGCCAATGTAAATTATAACCAGATCAATATGCCAGATCCCTGGCGGAGAACCGATTTTTGGCTTTTGGGCTCCAAGGTAGATGTTACCTTTACCAATAAATTGTTTTTTGCCAATTTGTTCCAGTACAACGAACAGACCAAAAATTTCAACCTGAATTCCCGATTCCAATGGCGTTATAAACCGGCGTCCGATCTGTTTTTGGTGTATACCAATAATTATCTGTTAGAGCCCTTTACCGGCAGGGATTGGTCCATCACCTTAAAAATGACGTATTGGCTGAATCTTTAAGAGCACCACATTCTTAATTTGACCAAGCTTATAATCCCGTTTAAACTTCACCAATGAAGCTACATTATTGCCCGAATTACGAAACCATGAGCCAATTGGCTCATAATCTTGCCTTAAGTGAAATTAAAGCCAAAAGCGATGCATTATTAGGTTTGGCAACGGGAAGTTCACCGATTGGACTTTATGCTAAATTAAAGGAAACCTACCATGCCAACCCTACCATTTTTAAGGATCTTAACGTGGTAAAGTTAGATGAATGGTGCGGTATACCTATGGACAATCCTGCCTCCTGCGAGTGGTTTTTGAAAGCCCATGTGCTCGATCATTGGAGGGTATCGAAAGAGCGGTATATTTCCTTTAATTCCGATCCAAAAAATCTCCTGGTCGAATGTCGTAGGGTACACCTGGAACTCCAACGTAAAGGCCCCATAGATCTTTGTATTTTGGGGTTGGGAGCTAACGGACATTTGGGGTTTAATGAGCCTTTATACACATTAGTTCCTTTTTGCCATGTGGCAGCGCTTTCTAAGGAATCCCTTCAACATCAAATGATTGAAAATCTTTCAGAAAAGCCCAAGTTTGGACTGACTTTGGGAATGGCCGAGATAGTACAATCCCACAAAATAATTCTTCTGGTAACAGGAAATCACAAAGATCAGACGGTTAAAAGGTTTTTGTCTAAGGAAATTTCCACCCATCTGCCCGCATCGTTCCTTTGGTTGCACAATAATGCAGATTGTATTTTAGACACTGGTAGTGTCCACATCTAAATTAGGATTAGTTTGGTTTAAAAATCTGTTAAATAAATCCATGTCCACGGCATTTTTAATACCTTGCCGTAAGCCATCAAAAAATAAATAGCTATATGACTGTATTGTTGTTCGGTGTCACCAAGGATATTGTAGGGAGTTCTTCATTAACCATTCCCAAAGACAGTACATTTGGGCAAGGGGGAACCAAAACCGTAGGAGATTTAAAGCTTTATTTGGGCAAAAAATATCCCGGATTGTTGCAGCTTTCCACTTTGGCCGTCGCCGTAAACAGTGCCTATGCTACAGATGACAAAAAAATCGATACTTTTGATGAAATTGCCTTGATTCCTCCGGTAAGCGGGGGATAAATGAAAACTTGTATAAATGCTTGTAGACAATCACAACAGAACCATCAACTATCTTCGCTTGGCCGTTACGGATCGCTGTAACCTACGATGCAATTATTGTATGCCTTCGGAGGGGATTGATTTTGTAAAAAACGATAAACTCTTCACCATAGCCGAACTAAGTAGGTTAAGCGAAATTTTAGTACGGCAGGGTATTGATAAAATCCGGATTACAGGAGGCGAACCCTTTGTCCGAAAAGATCTGATGGTGCTTTTGCGACATCTATCGCAATTGAAGGGACTTACGGACATTTCCATAACCACCAACGCCACATTGATCGGCGAGCATATAGATGAATTAAAAACCTTGGGCATACGTAATGTTAATGTGAGTTTGGATGCCATCAACAGGGAAACCTTTGAACGTATTACCCGGCGCGATCAATACGATACCGTGCACAACAATCTTATCCGTTTAATTTCAGAAGGATTTAATGTCCGCATCAATTTTATCGTGCTTGAAAATCAGAACATACAAGACATTATACCCATTTTGGAATTGATGAAACATTACCCTGTGTCCGTACGCTTTTTGGAAGAAATGCCATTTAATGGAGGCTCTAAAAAGTTCAACACCATCAGTTGGGACTACAAACGAATTTTGGAACACATTTCTTCGCGCTACCCGGAAATTGAAAAGTTGCAATCACCTAAAACATCAACTTCCATTAATTATAAAATTAATGGCCACAACAGTACTTTTGGGCTAATACCCTCATTTAGCCGTACGTTTTGCGGCACGTGTAACCGACTCCGTATTTCTGCCACAGGAGACGTAATTACCTGTTTATATGGTAAACCAACAACGAATTTAAGGGATCTTATACGGGGAGAAAATTCGGAATCAATGATTAAAAATGAAATTTTAAAGGCCATCGGCAGTAGGGCTAAGACGGGTTTTGAAGCACAGGAAAAATATGCGAATGTGTTTGACAACTCCATGACCTCCATTGGCGGCTAAGACTAAGAATAGAGTGCAATGAGCAGCGATACACTATACGGGTTGGTACTTTCTGGCGGTAAAAGTACCAGAATGGGGATAGATAAAAGTACGATCTCCTACCACGGCATTCCGCAACGCGAATATTTATATCATTTGCTGGAGGGCATTTGCGATAGAACATTTCTTAGTGTGCGCTCGGAACAGGTATTAGAGTTACCAAAGGACACCAATGTTATTGTAGATAAAAATCAATATCGGGGACCCTACAATGGCTTGCTCAGTGCGCATCTGGAGTACCCGGACGTTGCCTGGTTGGTGCTCGCCTGCGATCTGCCTTTAATGGATTTGTCTGCCTTGACCCGGTTGCTGCACCAGCGCGATCCCAATAAAAAGGCAACCGCTTTTGCCACACGCGAAAGCGCACTCCCCGAACCGCTGTGTGCGATATGGGAGCCGCAGGGATTAAAGGAATCCATCGCATTTTTAGAAAATGGAACGGCGACCTGTCCCCGGAAATTTTTAATTAATTCGGAAATAACCCTGGTGTACCCCGCAAATGAAAAGGTTTTGCTCAATGCCAATTCCAAGGAAGACTACAAAGAGGCCATTTCAAAATTAACTTCAAAATGAAAACCAATCGGTATATACGTCAAATTGTTCTGAAGGAATTTGGTGAGGAGGCGCAAAACAAATTGGCTAATGCCAACGTTTTGGTTGTGGGAATCGGCGGACTTGGAATTCCGGTTGCACAATACCTAAATGCAATGGGGGTGGGCACTTTGGGGTTGGTAGAGCAGGATAGCATTGATATAACCAACCTACAGCGCCAGGTCTTATATACTGAAAAGGATATTGGAAAATCGAAATTACAAGTGGCTTTGGAGAAATTAAAGGCCCAGAACTCGGAAACTTCCTTTAAACCGTTTGATGTTTTTTTAACCAAAGAGAATGCTTTGGACATCATGGCCGATTTTGATTTGGTCGTGGATGCCTCGGATAATTTTGCTACCCGATACTTGGTCAATGACGCCTGTGTAATCTTGAAAAAACCGTTTGTTTATGGTGCATTGCACGGTTTTGAGGGACAGGTAAGTGTTTTTAACTACAAAGGCGGTCCCACGTACCGCTGTCTGTTTCCGGAAATGCCAACACCCCATGAAATTCCAAATTGCAACGAAAATGGGGTTTTGGGAGTTATTCCCGGTATTGTGGGTAATTTTCAGGCCTTGGAAGCGGTCAAGGTACTTACAGGAATAGGAGAGGTATTATCCGGTAAGTTATTGTTGTATAATGGTTTAAATCAATCTATACTTAAGATTAGTTTTCCCTTGAAACCTGAAAACAGGACGATAGCTTCCCTCAGGGAAAATTATGTTTGGGAAAATTGCGCAGCTTCTCGGGATGTACATGCCGAAGATTTTCAGAAGGATATAAATTCGGGAAAACCGGTTCAAATTCTGGATGTACGGACGCCGCAGGAATATGAAACCTTTCACCTTCCAAACTCCATTAATATTCCATTGAATGAATTGGAAAGACGCATAAAGGAAATCAACTTTGTAGAACCTATATATGCCATTTGTCAATCAGGAATACGGAGTAAAGTCGCAGCAGGGGAATTGCAAAAATTTTCGGAAACCGCCACTATTTATAATGTACTAGGCGGTATAAACAAGATGACTGATGCAAATGTCTAATGGAAAAAGACCTCATTTAACTTATTTTATACGATGCAAAGGGTGTATTTATCGGGTTCTGTTTTTTGAGTTATCTTTCAAACGAATTTCTTTTAGCACCTGTTGCAAATTGATATAAACTATGATTTCATTTTCATTGGCGTATGAAAAGGTACTGGAGCACCACTGGCATTTCGGCACGGAAGAAGTACCGCTGCACAAGGCTACAGGCCGGGTGCTTGCAGAAGTGATTTATGCCGACCGGGATTTTCCTCCTTTTGACCGCGCCACAAAAGACGGTATCGCCATTGCTTTTGAAGGCCTGCAAAAAGGCAATCAATTATGCATCGATGGGGTTATTGCTGCCGGAACGCCTAAATACCAACTAAAAAGCATAGATTCCTGCTTGGAGATTATGACGGGTGCCATGGTGCCCACAAATGCCGATACGGTAATCATGTACGAAGATATTTCCATCTTAAACGACGTTGCCACCGTTCACAAATTGCCTCTAAAAGGGATAAATATCCATTACCAAGGAAGCGACACCAAAAAAGGGAGTAAGATCTTAGATGCAAATTGTAGGATTACATCCGCAGGGGTTGGCGTTCTGGCTACTGTAGGCAAAGCGTCTGTTTTGGTTAAGAAATTGCCCACTATAACGTTGGTATCCACAGGTAATGAATTGGTGGACGTAGACCGGGTGCCTTTGCCACATCAAATTAGGAAATCGAACATTCATTCGCTCTTTGCATTGCTTGGACAGGAACATATAGTCCCGGGCTTGCGTCATATGCCCGACGAAAAGACAACCTTAAAAAAGGGACTTTCAGAAGCCTTACAACATAGCGATGTGCTTATGCTGAGCGGCGGGGTATCAAAAGGGAAGTTCGATTTTATTCCCGAAGTGTTATCCGAATTAGGGATAACCAAAATATTTCATGGCGTAATGCAACAGCCCGGAAAACCGTTTTGGTTTGGCAAACACCATCAAACCGGAAAGTTGGTTTTCTCTTTTCCGGGCAATCCGGTATCTACCTTTGTCAATTACCACATCTATTTCAAAGATTGGCTCTATGCCTCTTTAGAATTGCCCGTTCCCAGATTAAGCATAACTTTGAAGGAAACCATAAAGGTTTCAGGTTCTCTGACGCGTTTTTTTGGCGTAAAAACCAGTTTAGAAAAGGCGGTATTTTGGGCAAATTTGATCAAGGATAACGGCTCGGGCGATTTAACGAGCTTGGTGTTTGCCGACGGATTTATCCGTCTGTCCCCTAAAGAGGATGATTATGTGAAAGGCGATGTGGTACCCTTTATACCCGTAA
>JBGTBA010000099.1:0-7090 GCA_041749595.1 Flavobacteriaceae bacterium
ATGGCGTCTATTGGTACATGAGGTGTTGTGGTGCACTGGCTTTTAATTTTCAAGGAAATCTAAAAATAGGAAAAATAGGTTAAACTTGTACTGCGGTAATGCGCCTGTAGTTGTAAAAAATGTGCATAAACTCTTTGCGAACCGAAAATGAAATAGGTAACTTCATAAAATTTTATCCAACTCCCATAGACCATGAAAAACAAGAACACAAACAAGGCATCCCGACGAAACTTCTTAAAAAAAGCGGTCCTGGGCACAGCAGCTATGACGGCTGCACCAACCCTTTTGGCCTCGACCTATGAGCAAACACTGTGGCTTGCCCGAAGCTATAAAACGGAAAAATTTAAAGCTAACGATCAAATTCAGTTAGGGTTAATTGGCAGCGGCATTCAGGGGATTTATGATACCACGGCCGCCCTAAAGGTGGCCGGGGTGAAATTGGTGGCCGTGTGCGACCTGTATGCTGGGCGATTGGATCGGGCCAAAGAACTCTGGGGTGATGGTCTTTTTACGACACGGGATTACCGGAAGCTGCTGAGTCGCCCTGATATTGACGCCGTAATTGTAGCTACGCCGGATCACTGGCATAAAAAAATAACCATTGAGGCAATGAAGGCCGGAAAGGCGGTTTATTGCGAGAAACCCATGGTCCAGAATTTTATTGAGGGGCACGAGATTATAAAAGTACAAAGCGAAACGGGTAAAATATGCCAGGTTGGCAGTCAGGGAATGGCGTCACTTGGTAATGAAAAGGCAAAACAGTTGTATGAAGAAGGTGCAATAGGGGAGATGGTTATGCTGGATATGTACAACGATCGCTATTCCGCAGAAGGTGCCTGGCAATACCCCATTCCACCCGATGCCAATCCGGATACAGTGGATTTTGACGCCTTTTTAGGAAACGCACCAAAAGTAGCGTATGATAACACACGATTTTTTAGATGGCGAAATTATAGGGACTATGGTACCGGAGTAGCCGGTGACCTTTTTGTACACGCCTTTTCTACCTTAAATTTTATACTAAGTTCAAAAGGGCCCAACCGCGCCCTTTCCACCGGTGGGCTGCGCTATTGGAAAGATGGCCGGGACGTGCCTGATGTTACCCTGACATTTTATGATTATCCCGAGACAAAAACCCACGCTGCCTTCAATGCATCCTTTCGGGTAAATTTTATTGCGGGTTCTGGTGAGGGGGGCGGATTTAGGCTTATAGGTACTGAGGGAAATATGGAAGTAAGTTCTGATTACGTTAAATTGACCCGCACAAAAATAGACAGGGTTCCGGGAGACTATTCCATGATTGCCTACACAGAGGAGAATCAAAAAAAAATAAGGGAAGCATACAGCCAGCAAAATTTGGAAACCAGGACATCCGTATTGAATCTTGGGGAGACCATTTGGAAGGCACGGGAAGACTATAAGGGTGCCCATTATGACCA
This sequence comes from Flavobacteriaceae bacterium, assembly GCA_041749595.1. Taxonomy (GTDB): domain Bacteria; phylum Bacteroidota; class Bacteroidia; order Flavobacteriales; family Flavobacteriaceae; genus Aurantibrevibacter. The sequence continues at coordinate 1,440 of JBGTBA010000099.1, forward strand.
TTTCTATAATTTCTTCCAGAGCATTAGGGGGCAGCGTACGGTAATACAAGATCCTACCTTTGGGCTCAGGGCTGCGGGGGCGGCCCTATTGGCCAACGAAAGTTACTATATAGGAAAGCCGGTTAATTGGGATCCGGAAAAAATGGAATTGGTATGATTTTTTCAAGGTACGCCAAACAGCACGCCCCAACTTCCAATTATTTTCCTCGGCGACCAGAGCATTGTCCGTTTGGGTTTGGGCTTGTCCAAAACCATCTTTTTTTGTGTCCCTGAAAACACTGGCCACAAGGAAGGGGACTTTTTTTAAATTGAAGCAGGGAGTTCCAATTGTAACATTTTATGTTTTTATAAGTCTTGTATATAAGGGATTTCCATTGATCAAATTTCTGAATTAGCCATGAATAGGATCGTTACAGGGTAGCGATCTTATTTGTTTAAGAGGGTATGGGTTTTGTGTCCCTAAAAAACGAGAGGTATGATAAATTGAAACATCAAAACCAATAAGATTACGGATATGATATTCAAAATTACCCCTACTTTTGCCATTTGACTTACCCTAATGTAACCACTTGCAAAAACAATGGCATTGGGTGGCGTGGCCATGGGCAGCATAAAAGCGCAGCTACTGGCAATGGTGACCGGGATAAGGAGATAGAGCAGGGGCAAGTTGAGACCAATGGCAATCCCTGCCACCACCGGTGCCATAACAGCCACCAAAGCCACATTGCTCATTAATTCCGTCATGAAGAGCATTAATGTAATAAGTAATGCTGCCATAAAAAGCACGCCAATAGAACTTGATGCAATGGCGTGTGCCACCATATCCACTATACCGCTGGCAGACATGCCTTCGGCCAGGGCCAAACCACCTCCAAATAGGATAAGGATGCCCCAGGCCAGTTTTTCAGTGTCCCTCCAATTGATAATGAAATCACCTTTTTTAATGTTATAAGGTATGGCAAAAAGGGCAATGGCCGAAATCATGCTTATAATGGTGTCCGTTAGTGCCAGGCCGGGAAAGATTTGATTGATGACCGTCCTAAAAATCCAAAGGAAAACGGTAATCCCAAAAATAGCTAAGACCATTTTTTCCTTTCCGCTGGTAGGCCCCAATTTTTTCAATTCATCATTGATGACTTCTTTAGATGCATTGAATTTTAGCTGCTTGCTCGGAAACATCCATTTCACCAACACGAAATAACTTAAAACCAACATTACAAGCGAAAAGGGGAGACCAATCACCATCCATTTTAAAAATGAGATCTCTATATGGTATTCATTTTCCAACAGCCCAATTAAAACCGAATTTGGAGGAGTGCCAATAACGGTTGCTATACCTCCTATACTAGCAGAAAAAGCAATGCTAAGCATAACACTTAGGGCAAAATTCCGGTCGCTTTTGGTAAAGCCGTCCCCATCGTTTATCAATAAGGATATAACGGATGCGGCTATGGGCAACATGACCACGGTAGTGGCCGTATTGCTGATCCACATACTTAGCGAAGCGGTGGCGATCATAAATCCCAAGACCACTTTATTGGGCGTTGTCCCGGTTAGTCTGATAATATTCAGCGCAATTCGTTTATGTAGATTTACCTTTTCCAGTGCCAGGGCCAAAACAAAACCGCCAAAAAATAAAAATATAATTGGGCTGCCGTAGTTGGCGCCCACATCACCGATCGGCATTATTTTTAAGATTGGGAAAAGGACGAGCGGAAGCAGGGCGGCCACCGATATCGATACAGCTTCGGTAATCCACCAAATAACCATCCAAGCGCCTACAGCTATTACATTGTCCCCTTTTTCGGAAACGAGATCGAAGGGTAAAAAAAGGAGGGCAAGAAATATAAGGGGACCTAGAAAGAGGCCAATTTTTCTACTCAGTTCCATATATGGTTTTACTGCCCCTAAGCTATACTTTTTCCGTTAGGTATAAAAATAAAAGAAGGCCTATGATAAATCCATCTAGAAAAACGGAAATCATGGGTTCAGGTTGATCAGATTCAATTCCTTATCCAATAAGCCGTAAAATAATTTGGTGACCGGGAGGTTTCCCAAACCTTCCACCACATCGATTGTGCCATATCCGGCAACAAAAAACAGGTTGTTGTTTGTTTCGATAAGTTCCGGCATATAATTTCCCGGATAGGCCAAGTCCTTGATCTGGTTTCCCAGAGCATCGAACTTTCTAAGATGCCCATCGGTGGATAGCACAAAGGTGTTCCCCAAGGAGATTAAGGCTTGTGGGTTTTTTGTTCCTGTGAAATAGGTTGACTTTAATATATTTCCCGAAGCATCAGCAACAATAAGTTCCCCATTGCCGTAAATCGCTAGGTTTCCATTGGAAAGTTGAACTAGGTGAAAACTGGCGTCGAGGTCATCGTCCGAACCGATTTTGGTATCCAAAACAGAATCTTCATAGACCATACTCGATGTTACGGTAAAATTAGTATCCATAAAGACCAAAATAGGCTTATAGCCGGTAATCTGGGGTGCACCGTTGTTCATGGTAAATATTCCACCATAAGCTATATACCCATTAACGGTTTTTATCATAGCCCCAAAAAGGGCATCCGGCATCGTAAATCCTTTCAAAATCACCTCAAAGATATCACCGCTCGCATTTCTTTTTTCAATTGCGGCTTTATAAAAACCGCCTTCTTTTTGGCTGCCATAAAATATAACATTACCTGCATCCATGAGGTAGCCATAGTTCAGTTTTGTCGCAGAGTTTAACGAACCCAATATACCCCATGAGCTGTTATAGGTAATTTCCAGCGACCCATAAAAGTCGGGCAAGGTTCGGGAAAAGTGAAAATTCTTATCCCCATTGGTTCTGAAATTTAAAAAGGCTGTTTTGGTATTGAATTGTTTGTCCGCAATGTAATGGGATGTGGGATTAAAGTCGGCATCCAGTTCCACATAATTGAATTTAGAGCCCCCAAGTCCTACCAAATCTTCTGAAGTCTCGATGTAATAAGGTCTATTGCTTAAAGGATCAATGCCCAAACTTAATGGAAATCCGGTAAATCCGTTGACAATGTTTGGGTAGATATATTTGGAAGTCTCGGATGCCTGATTTACATGTACCGATCTTGAAAAGGTATCCCTATTTCGATCCTCATCGGTAACGGTAAGATGGATGGTATAATCACCTTCTTCCAGAAACACCACTTTTGGATGCTCTTTTAAACTGCTCCCGGCCGATCCAAAATCATATAAAAAAGAAACGGCAGCTACGGAACAACTCGTTATTTCAAGCTCTTGCCCAATGGAGATGTTGTCTGTGCTTATTGTAAAACAAGCTTTTAATGCGCTGGGCTCTCCGGGCGTTCCTTCTGTTGTGCCACTCTCTTTGGAACAAGAGAATAGCAAAATAAGCGTTAGATAGGTTAAGTAGTTGTTTTTCATACCGGTAGATTTGGGGTTCCACTAGTATTTAAACGTTTTTTCGGAGAATTTATTTTAAAAATGAAGTGTTAAAAATAAAATATTTTAAGTTGATTTTCAATGGATTACATTTTTTGGCCTTCCTTTTTGCAATCTTATTCCTGTAGTTCGCAAAAAAGGGCATCACCTTCTTTAATCACCGTAACCAAACCTATTTTAGTTAAGGTTTTAATGCTTTTGTCCCATGCTTTGTTGCTTAGCCCCAAAATTTCTTTTAAGGCTTCTAAAGGAATACGTTTCTTTAATTTTAATTGATCGAAAATAATTTTTTCATTTTCGGAAAGTTCCACGGTCGCTTTTTCGGGTCTCATTTGTGGAAAGAAAAGTACTTCTTGGATGGAAGCGTTGTTCGTTAGAAGCATCACCAAACGATCTATGCCAATGCCAATACCGCTGGTTGGAGGCATACCATATTCCAAAGCCCTTAAAAAGTCCTGATCAATGAGCATTGCTTCATCATCGCCTTTTTCGGAAAGTTTTAGCTGTTCTTCAAAACGTGTTCTTTGTTCTATAGGATCATTTAGCTCCGAATAGGCATTGGCCAATTCCTTGCCATTTACCATAAGCTCAAAACGCTCCGTCAAGGCCGAATTGCTTCGATGTTCTTTCGTTAGGGGACTCATCTCCTTGGGATAGTCAATGATAAAAGTGGGTTGTATATAATGGTGCTCACAGTTCTCCCCGAAAATTTCGTCTATCAGTTTCCCAACGCCCATGCGCTCATCAACTTCTAAGCCTAATTTCTTGGCAGTTTCCCGAAGCTCGTTTTCGGACATTCCGGCCACATCGTATCCCGTATGAGTTTTTATAGCTTCCAGAATGGGAACTCGGGCATAAGGTGCCTTAAACTCTATTTCATTTTTTCCCACCGTAACTTTGGAGGTGCCATTGGCGTCGATGGCTACTTTTTCTAAAAGTTGTTCTGTGGTATCCATCATCCAATGGTAGTCTTTGTAGGCCACATAAAGTTCCATAACGGTAAATTCAGGGTTGTGGGTACGGTCCATGCCCTCGTTCCTGAAATCTTTTGAAAATTCGTAAACGCCGTCAAAACCACCCACGATCAACCGTTTTAAGTAGAGTTCATTAGCAATCCGGAGGTATAACGGAATGTTCAGTGCATTGTGGTGCGTTAAAAAGGGACGCGCCGCGGCACCGCCCGGTATGGGCTGTAATATGGGAGTTTCTACTTCTAAATAGCCCCGCTCGTTATAAAATTGGCGAATGCTGTTTGTAATTTTTGTACGCTTAATAAAGGTTTGTTTCACAGACGGATTTACCACCAAATCCACATAGCGCTGTCTGTATCGGAGCTCCGGATCGTTAAATTCATCATATACCTTTCCGTCCGCATCTATTTTAGGTAGGGGTAAAGGTCGAAGAGCTTTACTAAGCAACTTGAAATTTTTCACTAAGACCGTTTTTTCGCCGACCTGTGTCGTAAAAAGTTCGCCTTCAACACCAATAATATCCCCAATATCCAAGAGTTTTTTATAGACTTCGTTATATTGGGTTTTGTCTTCACCGGCACAAATTTCATCACGGTTAAAGTAAACCTGAATACGCCCTTCACTATCCTGCAACTCGGCAAAAGAGGCTTTACCTTGTATTCTTCGCGACATCAATCGGCCTGCAATTACTACCTTTTTTCCTTCCTCAAAATGAGACTTAATGTGTTTAGAGGTTGTATCCACTGGATATAAAGCAGCGGGGTAAGGATTAATCCCCATTTCCCTTAATTTTGTTAACTTTTCCCTTCTGATGACCTCTTGCTCCGAAAGTTGCATACCCATGGTTTTAAGGCTGCAAATATAGCTACTCTTAGCTAATCTATCAATCTTGAAAAAATGATTTTGTATTGCTGCTATTTTGTGCGTGGGTTATGTAACAAAAAGAGAGGTTTTGTGTCTTATGGATAGGCGGTTCCGGGTTGCCATAGGAAGTAGCTGCCCTTTTTTAAGAACAGGTATTGACCTGTAGATTTGGGTTGGTGTTGGGATAGTGCTATGACTGGATCCGGAATCGTATTAAGTTTTCAGACTTCGATGGTATTAAAGTAATAAAATAAACCACTATGGATTGGAAATCCATAGTTTTCTTAAAGAATGAAATTCTTAATTAACATTACTCAAGTATCCAGTTGCCCTTCTCCGAGTTGGGTTTCCCCTTGTGGTGTTCCAGATATTCCTGTACCATTTCAT
>JBGTBA010000100.1:0-21580 GCA_041749595.1 Flavobacteriaceae bacterium
GCTGTCCGCTAAAGTAAGGTGAATTGCTTTTTTCATAAGACAAAAATACAATACAATATACTGATATACAAATAGTTGAGTTAATATTTTGTGCCAATTTATGCCCTTTTCAATGGAATTTACCGTGCAACGGTCTTAAAAGGTATTCGTGAACCTCCTACGTCGGTTTCACCATGGCGGTGCTATGCCCCATTCACGAAATCACTTGTTTTAGCGCACTTTCAAACCTCATCACAACCTTCTAATGCATAATCCGGGGTAATGGTACAAAAAAACCGATGCAATGCACATCGGTTCTAACTAAACAAACTCAAACTTAGCTAACTCAAAACAACTCCGTCAAAGATCGTATTCCTTTTTAGACGATGTGTTACTACAACTTCATCATTAGATTATCTAAATGCTTTTTTTAGTTGATATTCAGAATATTGCCTTTGTATTGCTGCGGATCAACTTTTTGATTAAGTGCATTTAGCGCTGTTGGCGCAATCTGATTGGTGTACAATTGCTCATTAACACCAACTTCTCCCAAAGTCTTTACCCCTGTGCCAAAGGCCACCAACCAAACCTGATCGGAACCATCGATAGTACTTCCATGGCTTCTCCAGGTATCCAAAGGTTCCGTTCCACGTCCGTGATCGGTAGAAATGATAAACGTAGTTTGATCTTTATAAAAAGGATCTTTTTGTGTAAAATTCCACAATTCCCTAATAAAAGCATCTGTTGCTCGGACGGAGGCTAAATACGCATCGTAATCCCCATCATGCGCAAAATCATCGGTTTCGCCATAGGAAATATACACGAGTTCCGGGTGTGCTTTCTTCATGTGCTCCAAGGCGTAATGGTGGGTAAAGGCATCTAACCGGACCGTGCTCCATGGACTGGGGATTTGGGATTGAAGTTCGTTCAGGAATTTCTCCCGTTCGGATAGGTTATCTCCTACTGCAATTTCAAAACCCGCATTTACAAGAACCCCGGAGCGCTCCTCATTTATGATGAAGGGAAATACGTCCCAACTGCCAAAGGCAGCAACCTTTCCCTCAAAACCGGATTGTTGGTTTACCAGTTCCAGAATAGTCTTATTGGGGTTGTTTATTTTGGCATTGCTGGTAATGCGTTCATCATCGGCCTTACCGGTTAAAATTTCGTTGTATCCGGGATAGGAAAAGTGCATCGTATTGGTTAAATTCATTTTGCTGCCCAAATTTCGGTTGCCGTGCAGTTGCCCAATTTGTGCTACTTCACCCCAAAAAAAAGGCATCAAGACTTTCCTGCGCTCCTTGGCGGTGCTCCTCCAAAACTTTTCTTTCAAATCGGTGGTATCACCTACATAATCCCGATTAGCAATCAACAGGGAATCCGCCCCTGTAAAGAGTTCTTGCCATCGCAGGCCATCCAAGGTTATTAAAATTACCTTCGGCTTAGGGGTTTCCAAAATTGCGGTTTTAACTTCTTTTTTTTGATTACATGCGGTTAGGCCTAAACTAAGTAGAGCCAAAGGCAAAATGGTGTTTTTCATCGTATTTCAATTATAATTATTCTTTGGTATTAAAGTTAGCGGTTGCAGACCAATCACTCCAATTTAGGTTTTGATCCCGATAGCGCACCCGCCAATAATAGGTGGTGTTGGGTTTTAAGCGTTCAGTTTTTTCATCCGTAAGATCGTCATTCTTCTGCCTATTTTCAAAGTAATACCAATTTTCGTGCTGTTTCCAACGGTCTAAAACCGGCTTTTCAAAATTATCGGTCTCTGACACTTGCCAATGTGAAGCCGCATGGTAGGCGTCTTTAAAATTACTTTTGAACATGTCGGCCTTTAATGTTGTTCCATCAATTGTTACGGTACTATTTTTGGGGGATACCGTTCTGGGAGTAGATGGTTTTCGTTCTTTTCTGTATATGGTTATGCTATCGGTAAGTTCATTGTTCCTTGCGCCAAACTCATTTCCCCTGCTAATGCGTTTAATGGTGAATTTAGGATCATCCCTGTCGGCATCCACCTCAACCATCACAAAACCGTACTTGTCCTGTGTCACTGTAAACTCATCGTAATCCCTGCCTTCAAATTCGCCCCAATTGTCTATGGCACCACCTGCCGAGGCCACATTAATCCATAAGTGTTTATGGTCTTTTGATTGCCCTCTGGAATACCCATGGGTGTGTCCAAAAAAATGTAAGCTTGGCTTACCTGTTGCTGTGCTGAATTTTTCGAGCAGTTGCACTGCTTTACCGGTACTTTCTTCCTCTCCGGGAATCCATAGTTCCGATTTGTGGGGATAGTGCAATTGGGCAAAAACAAAATCGATATCGGGATTCTTTGCCGTTTCTTCCAAAACCGCTTCCAACCATTGGTATTGTTCTTTGATATCCCTGTAGCCGGAATTGGAATCGAGCCCGATAATGCGGGTATTGCCGTAATCTTTGTACCACCAATGTTCAGCATAAGCCGGGGTTCCGTTTTCGGGGAGATTAAAATATTTGAAGTAATATTCAGAATTTTTTTCATGATTACCCGGAACGGGATACAAGGGTACTTGGGAAAATAGGTGCTCTGCCGGATTAAAAAAATCGTGCTGCCATTGCTCGTATTTAGTGCCATTTTCTGCCAAATCTCCGGGGAGCATTACCAAGGCCAAATTATCCGAAAGCGTCCCGTCCAAATTCTTTTTAAGATAGGCAATTACCCCTTCATTAACCACCTCTGCCCATTTATCGGGTTGATTATGGTCTTTTTGCATATCGCTCATGGCAATGATATTGAACGATTCATGATCACTGGCAAACGGTGGGGTTTTAAATTGAAAAATTTCAGAAATTGTCTTTCCTGTTCTAACCCGGTAGTGATAGGTTGTAAATCTTTTTAGACCTTCCAGTTTTACCTCATGAATTCTGGAATTTGTAAAATTGATATCAAATGCGCTTCCCTTTGCCTTTTGCCCCAATTTGGAGGTTAACCCATATTCAACCTGACTTTCTCCCCCTGAGCTGGTCTCCCACATAATTTTAATGGAGTTGGGCGTGGCATCCTGCAAATAAGGCTTTACCACAATATTGGGTTCTTCTCGCTGTGGAAAAATGCAATGGCTAAGCACAAGGGTAAAAAGCAATAAAATTCTGTTTTTGTTCATTTTCAAAATTGATTTAAGTGCGGCTCTTTGTGAGGCTATCTGCTAAAATTTCAAGTGCGGTTGTTAATTCGGTCCTTGAGATTGTCAATGCCGGCGAAAGTTGCAGTACATTCCCTGCCGAAACTTTAAAACTAAGGCCTTGCTTTAGACATTCGTACATCACTTTTTCGGCCTCGTTTACCGCTTTTTCTTTGGTGGTCCTGTCTGTTACCAACTCTATTCCCCAAAGCAAACCTTCCCCTCTAATATCTCCAATTATTTGATGCTTCCGCTGCAATTTTTCAAGTTCCGTCTTCATATACAAACCATCTGCGGCGGCTTTTTCAAGTAGTTTTTCTTCCTCTATAATTTTTAGGGTGGCGAGACCGGCTGCGGCACCAAGCGGACTTTTTTCATGGGTGTAGTGGCCCAGAGAAATATCACCAAATTTATTGTGTTCCTCCCGCGCAACAATCGCTGCTTGCGGTATAATGCCTCCGCCCAATCCTTTGCCCAAACAAAGAATATCGGGTTGAATACCATAGTGTTCAAATGCGAACATTTTCCCGGTTCTGCCCAAGGCTATTGGAATTTCGTCCAGGATTAAAATTACCCCATGCCGGTCACAAAGCTCCCGTGCCGATTTCCAAAAATTTTTCGAGGGAATCTGTACATCCGTATTTCGGATGGTTTCTGCCATAAATGCACCGATATCTCCTTCTTTGGTGATGACATATTCCAAATATTCCAGACATTTATCTTCATTGTCCTCAAAAATACCGCGGTAGGTTATCGGTGGCGGAATACGTTCTACCCCGGGCATTAATGGCCCCATATATTCACGAAAAACGGCTTCTCCCCCAATACTGATCGCATCTAACGAAGCACCGTGAAACGCATCCCAAAAGGAGATAACCTTAAACTTTCCCGTAACTGCTCTGGCCAATTTTAAAGCGATTCCAATGGCCGAACTGCCATTAGGGGTCATTAAAATTTTATTGAGACCGGGAGGGGTCAGGGAGGTTAATTTTTTGGCAAAGGCAATAGCGGTCTCATTGGTGTATCTTCTCGTGGAAAAAGTAAGCCCTTTTAACTGTTCGGTAAGGGCATGGATTAATTTTGGATGCGAAAATCCTATTTGATGCACATTATTGCCATGAAAATCCAGGTATTTCTTACCGGAAATATTCTCTATATATGCCCCTTCGGCATGTTTTAGCACATCCAAACAAGGGGTAGACAATGCCTGATGCAGGAAGTATTTGGCATCTTTTTGCAAGATTTCCCGGGTAGCTTCATTTACCTCATTCTCATTCCACTCCTTTCTAGCGGCAGTAAAGTTGATATCGCCTTCTACCTTTTTGGAAAGGTCGTCATTATTCATTTTATCTTGATGCATAGGATCCGGATTTAGCAATAACCTCCCTTTTTTCGGATAGGTCATTAAGCACATAAATATCGTACTTTTTCCCTACATCATACACCCGCACCACAATATGTCCGTGTTGCGATTTATATCTATTGGTAAGTGTGCCAATAACGGAAATGTTGGGTGCCAATAAGGCCGTTGCAAAAAGATCCCGATCACCGGGATAGAGCTGTTCCGAAAGTAATCTTCTCAAAACGTTGTTGTCCGGATGGTCCGATGACCAACTTTGGCCAATCCACACCCTTGGTCGCAAGGTTCTCACATAGTAGGTGTTCTGAGAGTCCCTGTTTCCGTGGTGATTTAAAGTAGCTACATCTACGGCACCGACCACTGGAGCAATGTGGGATTCCACGGTATCAAAATCACTATTCCCATATCCATCTACACCACTGATATCCCCTCCGGTAAAATAGTCAAAATCGCCATAGGAAATTTTAATGCCGGTACTCAATGAATTTTCTCCCGGATATTCATCCTTTTTAAACAGCGCAAAATAGTTCTCCTTCTCTCCTGTCCAAATTTGGCCGTTAACCGCAATATTCCGCACCTGAAAATCGGCAAATTTTTTGGGAGATTTTATTAAGCCTATCTGATTATTGCTGCCTGCTACAAGCGTTTCATGCATCAATCCATTTTGTTGGGTATGGTATGCTATAAAATTCCAGTAATTTTTTAGCGTTGCAATCATCCCATAAGCATCATTTCTATTCAGCTCGAATTGAATTTTGGCATCTTTTAGGTCGATGGGATATTTACTCCCCCGGTCTATCATCTTTTTAATCGGCAGCTGATGCCCCACGGCCGTAATGCCGGTTAAAAAATAATCTCCATTTGAAGCTTTACTGCGCGTAGAGTCCATTTCCCCAAAATGATCGTCATGATAATGCGTAATTAAGGCATAATCCAGTTGTTTGGGCCGCTTTTTAGGAAAAAATTGATTGATATAATCTACTATCCATTCGGGAGCTGTTTTACTGCGATTGGGCGTACGTAACGTATTTCTGTCCGACATCGTTCTTGGGTGTGTTTCCGACATATCGCCCGCATCAATTAACAAGGTGGTACCGTCCGGAAAGATGCCAAACATAGCATTGCCCCTGCCTGTGGCGATGTGATGTAACTCTAACACTCCTTCTTCCCAAGCAGGAAATTCATCCTGTTGGGAATACAGAAGTGCACTTGAACTAATGAAACAAACCAGAAAAAAATCTTTAAAGCACATTTATTGCAACATTGTTGTGGGTAAAATTTGTTTAGGAACATCGTCTGTTTTGTAATACACATCTAACCAACCGCCACCGCCACCATTAAACCAAACCACTTCCAAAGGATAGTTGCCGGGCAACAATGTAATTTCGCCATCTTTTTCTATCACCCCGTGATCGCCATCATTATCTACCACCAACGTATTATTGATCCAAAGCCTGCTGCCATCATCCGAGCGGGTATAAAACTTGTATTTTCCTTCTTTTTGGATGCCTAAAGTAGTCCTAAAACGGACTGCCGTATTGCTTTTTATTTCTTCTTTTACCTCCTCTGAAGTAATTTCGAAAATGTTCCCTTTGGCATGTGGTGTTTTCCCCGCTAAAGCAGGGATAGTTCTAAGATCGTCCAAGTAAAAAACGTCATAGGCTACCGGAGCTTTCTTCTCACTTTCCTTGACTCTAATATACGCCTCAGCGACATTGCTGCTTATTTTTCCATCTTTAAAAATAGCCGCTCTAACGACTGTATTTTTATCCAATGTCAGGGCTTCCTTAACCAATTCAGATGTTGCAGTTGGCATGGAGCCGTCTGTAGTAAAGCGGACCTCACCATTAGAATTCGGATTTTCAAAAAGAAGGGTTGCCTCTTCATCAAAGAGGCCGCCCGCTTTTTTATAACCCGATGCTGTTGGTATGATTATGGGTTCTTTAACCCGCTCCAACGTAGGATACCCATCATCCGACACAAAACCTTCAAAAGCCGTTTTTACCGGTTTTCCAATCCAAGGCATCGGTGTTTTCACCCCTAAGGCAAAGGCCGCTGTTGCCGCATTGTCATATTGATAAACAGGAAAATGTATGTTGTGGTTTTTCTTTACCGATTTTCCCCAAAGTATAAAAGGGATTTCCATTTCTTGCAGGGATTCGCCGCCATGACCTTTTCCCATACCCCCATGGTCTGAGCCGATAATAACCAAGGTCTCTTCTTCCATACCCGCTTTTTTAATGGCTTGTATTACTTCACCCAAAAGCTTGTCGCCCTTTTCTACCGAGGCATAATATTCTTTTGTACCATGCCCGAACTCATGCCCTGCGTGATCTATATGATCAAAATGAATAAAGGTAAAGTTTGGTTTCTTTTCCTGAATATAAGTACTTGCCAAGGATGCGGTTTCTTCTTCCGTCTCAGGATTGATATCATAATCTACGGCACTTTTTTCAAATAGCCTGCCAAAACCACCCCAGTGATAAATAGCCCCAATTTCTGCATTGGGAATTTGCTTATCTATCAAATGAAAAATGGTTGGAAACAAAAATTCTTCACTATGCGATATCGTTGGCAATATAAAGTTATCTCTCTCCCAAGCGTTGGAGGTTATTCCGTGCTGTTCAGGGCCTGCACCCATTATCATGGAAGCCCAATTGGGACTGGAACTAGTGGGTAACACCGCTCTTGCATGAAAAGTATGTGCCCCTTCCGCTATTAGTTGGTCAAAATTAGGTGTACCCGCATTTTGCAGGCCATCCGGGCTAAGTCCGTCAAAACCGATCACGATGACATGTTTTATGCCCAGGCTATTTTCAGATGGTTTTTCATTAAAACAAGACCACAGGGAGAACATCCCTATGGTCATGGCCAAAAAAATTGGTTTGTTATGGTTCATTTTTAGTTATTGCTGGTCGTGTCCCACCAAAGTAAGGTATTTATATCATCTCCCCCAATTCGGGAAGCGGCCTCTTGGTAATTGGCATTGTTGGTTGATTTTACGGAGTTCGGATAAAGGAAACGTACCGGTACTTTACGATCGTTACCCGCACTTGGTGAAGCAATGATTGCCGGCATACTGGTTCTTTTCCAATCGTTCCAGGCTTCAAAACCGGTATAAAAGAGCGATATCCATTTTTGGAGTGCTATTTTTTTCAATTTTTCCTGATTGGTGCCACTTAAAGTTACTTTTGGTTGCGCCATATACGCATTTACATTAAAATTTTGCATGGCGTTGGCGATTTCGTTCCACCCTCCTGCAACAACACGATCTGTGTAGTATTGAAAGGAGGCTTGGATGCCGTTTTCGTAATACGCTTTTGAGTCGCCCACAGTAATGAAATTTCGCTCCCTGGCCTCGGCTAATAAAAACTGAACTTCGGAATAGCTCATAATAATGGTTTGGGAAGCGGTGGGCGATGCCAATGGGCTACAGGCCCTACAGGCTATTAAAATGCCCAATCTAGAAATAAAGTTGGAACCTGTTTTAGCCGGATCCCCGGATGGGCTAAAACTTAGGGCATCGGCATCGTCCAAACTGTTTGGAAGTCCTTGGTAATCATCAAAATTATCGGAAAAAATCCCTTTTTCAGAACTTGGAATAGGTTGTGCAAACACAACCAAACGCATATCGTTTAGTTCTTTAAGACGATCTTCTAGGGTAATGCTTAACCGCGTTTCATCAAAACTACCAGAACGGGAATCAAAGAGGGGATGTTGGTTATCGCTATTCCATTGTAGCACAGCGGCGTCCGCATTGCCTTCAAAAAGTGGGAATTGGGCCGGGTTGTTTGCTATTTCGTTCATTTCCGAAGTGGCCCTGCTTCTATCCACATCACTTATCCGCATTAAAAGCCGCATCCGCAAGGAGTTTGAAAATTTCCTCCATTTATTGATGTCGCCAGAGAAAATTATATCGCCATTGATGTTGTTTTCCCCTATTAAAACTTCATTGGCGGTCTTTAAATCGATCAATAACTGATTATAAATCTCACTTTGGGGCGTAAAAGCAGGTGTAAGGTTTTCATTTGTACTTCCTTGTGTGGCCTCAGTAAATGGCACATCGCCATAGGCATCGGTAAGGTACGAATAGAGCCAAGCCTTGACGATCAATCCCACACCATAAAAATTTTGTTGAGTGGGGTTTTCCTTGCTTTCCCTTAGTATGTTCTCTACATCGCGCATAGCGTCATAAACTTCAAACCATGGGGATTCGTTGGGTGACCAAAAATACCTGTCTTCTGCGGTAAACTGTATTTTTGCGGAAAATTGGGAAACGGTATTGCCATCTCCCCAACTTAAGGCTCCCCATTCCGAGGCCATTTGCCTTAAAACGCCCGGCAAGAGAAGCTCTGGGGCCGCAGATTCCGGAAAGTTGGGATTTGTATTGATTTCCTCAAAATTATCTGTGCATCCCACCACTAATGATGTAAGGCACATGGCGATACTTATTTTTTTGAATTTCTTCCTGTTGTTCATTTTATAAAATTTTAAAATTCAATATTTAAATTAAATGTGAATGATCTAGAGCTTGGTATGGACACGTTTTCTATACCGGGCTGCAATGTGCCACCGGAAACGCCAAGTACCTCGGGATCAAAGTGCGGGTTATCTGTCCACAGCACCAGGTTCCTTCCGGTAAGGGACATGCGCAATTTTGAAAATGGTGTTTTGGCCAAAAGTTGTTGCGGTAGGCCATACCCTAAGGAAACTTCGCGCAATTTGGTATACGAGGCATCATATTTGGCAACCTCCACATTGTCCCTTTCATAATAGCGGTTGTTCCAGGTCCTTGCATCTACATTTACCGTATTGGGTTGAAAAACACCGGACGAAACCTCGACCACACCTTCGCCTACAATTCCTGTCTCCCTGCCTTCCAAGGTTTCTTTTAATTGACCCGCTGTGCTGGCAATTGTTTTGGTCCTGGAAACAATGGTGCCTCCTTGTCGTGTATCGAAAAGGATGCTTAAATCCAAGCTTTTATATTTAAAGGCATTTTGGAACCCCAAAGTGTAATCTGGCGCATAATCCCCTTGCAACACAAGATCATCGGTACGTAAGGGAAGCCCCTGATTGTTGAATATAACCTGACCAAAAAACTCGCTGTTTGGGTCTTCCACCCTTTTGAGGCCCCTGCCATAAATGGCACTTATGGACCCTCCCTCACGGGCCTGTATAAAGGCACCATTTCTGCTGGTTAGGGTAAAATCTATCCCCCCTAAATCCGTTACCTCACTTTCGTTGGTGGCAAAATTGAAGTTGGACGTCCATGTAAAGTTTTTGGTTTTAATGGGGATAAAACTTGCAACCGCTTCAAACCCATAGTTTTTTACCTCGCCGGCATTGATCAGTTTTCCCGTAAACCCACTTGCAATATCGGTATCAATGGGTATGATTTGATTACGAGTGGTTGAGTTATAATAGGTGGCATCTATATTTGCCCTGCCATTGAAAAGCCGGAGGTCCATACCCACTTCGTATGAAGAGGTTATCTCCGGTTTTAGATCGGCATTCGGTAAAAGCGACGATTCCGTAAGTACTGGAAATTCCCCAAAAGGATTTTCATTCTGAAAGAAACTTTTCAATCGAAACGGATCGGTATCATTACCTACTTCGGCATAAGCGCCCCTTAGCTTCAAAAAAGAGAAGGCTTTGGGCAATTTAAAAATATCGCTCATAATGGCACTGAGGGTAAAAGAAGGATAGAAATAGCTGTTGTTATCCAATGGTAGCGTACTGGACCAGTCATTCCTTCCCGTAGCATCTAAAAACAGCAGGTTGTCATAGGAAAAACGGGCAAATCCATACAAACTGTTGATGCTTTTTTGTTGATTGTCGGTCGTAACTTCCAAGGGCTTCCTATTGTTGTTAAAGGAGTACACACCAGGGCTAATGAGTTCCGGAGCTACCGTCTTTTGGAAATCCTGCTTTTGCCTAAATTCATTGCCCCCCACCGAAATATTTATATTCCATTTTTTTGAAAATGTTTTGTCGTACGAGAACAGGAAGTCCGTATTGGATTCCTCAAAAAAGATATTGTCTTCACTATAAAACCCGACAGGAAAACGCTGCGTACTGAAGGCTCTTTTCTTTGCCCTAAGATCCCTGTAGAAATCCCTACCTGTCCTAACCAGTAAAGAAAACTCCTTGTTTATTTTATAATTGACGCTAATGTTCCCATATACCCTATCTTTTTCCTGAGAGTTGGTGTTTTCGAAAACATTAAAATAGGGATTATCATGAAAGTTGTAGTTGTAGTTGAATTGTTGCACGTTTTCAAACCCCGGCTGCCAGTAATTTCTAAGGCTTTTTGTATCTATCTGTCTTCCGTACCAGACCCATAGGTACATGATATTTTCAGTTCCATAGCTTACGGAAGGTCTATTGCCACTATCTGTTTTTACATAGTTTATGTTGGCATCCGCCGTTACTTTATCCGTCAGTTTTAAACTGCTGCTTAGGTTAACCGTGTTTCTTTCCAAATCGGTATTGGGGACTATGCCTTCTTGGTCCAAATTTTGATAAGTTAGGCGAATGGTCCCCAAATCTCCCGATTTAGCAATAGAAATGCTGTTGGTAGTGGTGATCCCCGTCTCAAAAAAGTCTTCTATATTATTTGGATGTGACACCCAAGGAGTAGGAATAATTGGCGAACTACTGATGAAAATATCACCTCCCCTTGTTCCATCAACCCTTGGCGAATCAAATTGTGGTATCAACAAGCCAGTGTCCAAACGGGGGCCCCAACTTTCATCAACGCCATCGGCGATACCGCCCCCTGCACCATCAAAAAACGAAAAAAGCTTGTTATTTCCCTGACCGTATTCATTTTGCCAATCCGGAAGTTGTAGCACTTTATCAATTGTAACTGCTGAATTAATGCTGATCCCAAGTTTTCCTTTTTGTGCAGACCCTTTTTTGGTCGTAATAATGATCGCCCCATTTGCAGCGCGTGCGCCATAAAGAGCGGAAGCGGCGGGGCCCTTTAACACGTTGATGCTTTGTATGTTTTCCGGGTTTATCTCAGCGGCACCATTTCCGTAATCCACATCTTGGGTTCCGGAACCGTTTGAGCCGACCACCTCATTGCTGATAGGTGTCCCGTCGATTATGAAAAGAGGGGAGTTGCCATTAATGTTTAGGGAGGCATCTCCCCTAACGGTGACCCTTGAGGATGCGCCCACCCCCGTATTTCCTGTAATCTGTAAACCGGCCACCTTACCGGATAGACTATTGAGCACATTGGGCTCTTTTGAGGTATTAATCTCCTCTGAGCCAACTTCTTGAGAGGAATAACCAAGTGATTTTTTGTCCCTTTTAATGCCTAAAGCGGTCACCACCACTTCATCCAATTTTTGGGAGTCGGGCTGTAGCACAACGATTAAATTAGCCTGATTCGAAAAAATAAGCTCCTGACTTAGGTAACCTATATAGGATACCACAACAACATTACTCAGATTAAGAACCTCAATGGTAAAATTCCCGTCAAAATCGGTGGCGACACCGTTGCTGCTTCCTTTTACAACAACCGATGCACCGGGCAAGGGAACGTTATTTTCATCCAACACCTTCCCATTCAAAACAGATTGGGAATGGCCAATGGCAAGCCCGAAAAAAGCCAACGCCATAAATACAAGTTTTCTTTTCATTTTCGTATTTGTAAACTTTAGTTAATTATTTGAAAACAAAAGTCAAACAAAACAGTTAATATAAATGCTTATTTATATTACCATATTGCAACTTTTATGTGAAGTACATTATGAAATGGTTAACAAAATTTATTTACAAATATTCAAGTAGGATTAATAGGGTTAAATATTGCGGAATACACGTTTAACAACTTTAAAAATCCACAACGGTTAAATAAAATTCTATGTTGGCCCGTATCGCAATATCAGATAAAGAGTATGTTTGTAAAATAATCGGAAGTATGCAGGACTATCTTATAGGTATCGGAAAACGGATCAAGGAAATCCGAAAAGAAAGTAAAAAAACCATCAGCGAAATTGCGTCCAAGGCAACTGTTACCAGTGGTCTTATTTCAAGAATTGAAAATGGCAGAACTATTCCTTCGCTCCCTGTTCTTTTAAAAATTATTATGGCCCTGGAAGCCGAGGTGGTTGATTTTTTTGGAGGGATGCCTCAGGTAAACGGAGCCAACTTTATCGTCTCCCGAAAAGAGGAAAATACGCTAATAGAGAAAGAAGATGATGCCGTGGGATTTGTGTATAATTACATTTTTGGAAAACAACTCTCCTCTTTAGGTTTTGAAGCGGTTTTGTTGGAGGTGAAACCCAATTCAAAAAGAGAACAGGTTACTACAGACGCATTTGAGTTTAAATATATTATCTCGGGAGAATGTTACTATATAATTAACAAAGAAGAAGTTCTTTTAAAAGAAGGGGATTCCATTTTCTTTGATGGTAGAATTCCGCATGTACCCGTCAATAGAGGAACCTTATCTTCCAAAATGCTGGTGTTCTATTTCTTTTTTTAACAAAACTATTGCCCTAACAGAATTGTTCGCAACTCTAACAGCGTATCCAGCACATACGTGGGTTTGGCCGATGCAAGCTGCTCACGGGTATGTGCCCCAGTGGTAACACCTACCGTAATACCACATTTTGCATTTTTACCTTCTTCGATATCGATGATGGAATCCCCTGCTTTTACTACTTTATGGGGTTCAGCCACGTGAAGTATATCCATGGCTTCAAAAATCATATCCGGATTTGGTCTGCCGCACTTTACGTCATCAGCAGTTACCAATGCATCATAATGCACTCCCAATTTCCACTTCATTTTGTCCAGCAACAATTGCGCTGTGTTTTTATCATACCCTGTGTTAAGTGCCACTTTGATATCAGATTTTCGCAAGGCATCAATTAATTCTTCTACTCCGGGATAGGTGGTGACTTCCAGAGCCTGATATTCCTTTTCCAACAGTTGTTTGAAATCCTGAAAGATCTCATTTGCCGTTTCAGGCACATAAGAACCTTCTTCTTTTGTTAAAATATCCTTTATCGCCTGGGATTTTTCTTTTCCTGCACCATGTTCCAAAACAAAATCCAACGTCAACAAATAGCCTTTGTTGTTTATTGCCTTTTGTACTGTTTTATAGACCACATTATTCTCATTTACGACGGTGCCCGCCATATCAAAAACTACCAATTCTATTTGCTGCATGCCTAAAAATTAAAAATCGTATTTATATTTTGCTTTGAAAATCCGGCACTTCCCGTCATTCCCTTACCTCCAATTCCGGTAACGATATGAATGTTTTTATCTATGGTTTGTTCATAAATATCTGAAGTTGCACATTGGGAATACATTCCAAACCACCTATTGCAAAGGGTGTAGGTAGGTAAATCGATTATTTTTTTGGCCTCCGCCAGGATAAAATCGTCTATTTCCATTTTAAGGTCAAAGCCTAAACTATCAATATTACTGGCGGGCGCGTACTCATGGGAATCGCCAATAATCACGGAACCATCCATGGATTGTTTGAACAAGATATGAACGCCCCATTTTTTTTCAGTGCTGTCCAACGGCTCATTTTGCTTGATGGAGGCAAACGATGCGCATTCTTCAAACGCTTCATAACGCCGTATGGACCATCCGGTTAGGATGGAGCCCTTCAATTTAAGATTTTTCTGAGGAACTGTTTGCATCATCTGCAATTTGGATACCACCAAATCGCTCTCATTAAAAAGCTGCGGGAACAATGTTTTAAAATCGCTGCCGTTGCAAATGATTACTTTCAACGCTGCGTACGTTCTATTTAAAGAGGTGTTTACCACGACACTATCCACCAAAGCATCGCATTCCAACACTTGGGTATCCATAAAGATATCTAGCCCCAAATGCCTCAGATAACCGTGCATTTTGTTAATCATCTCTCTGGGCTCCACAATAATTTCCTCAGGAAAAAACAATCCCATTTCCACATAATCACTTCTTAATCCGGGGTACTGGGCCAAACACTCGGTCTTGGTCAATAATTCGGAGGGGTAATCATTGCTTTTATTGATAAGTGCCAACTCTTCTAACAATTGTATTTCTTCCTCGTTTGACGCGAAATATACCGAGCCTTCTTGCCGTACAGAAATATCGCACTTAGACTGTATTTTTTTGTACATCTTTAAACTCTCCCTACCGTATTGCTGCCATTTGCTATTCATTCCCGAAGGAACCACCTGACCAAAATTACGAACGGTAGCCCCTTGCGGTTGAGCGTTTTTTTCAAATAAGGCAACCTTCAATCCCTTTTTAATGGCATTGTAAGCGTGGAAGGTTCCTAAGACCCCGCCTCCAACAACAATTAAATCATACGTATCTTTCATGCTTCAATGGGGTAAATGGGTTGTTCTAAAGCAAGTTGCCCTTTCTTGTATTTTCTCTTGAAATAGACTAGGGAAACGATAGAAATTCCGCATCCTAAAATTGAAATGACATAGGTGCCCTGAATGAAAAAATTGAGCCAGGACAAATTTCCCTGACCAAAGTTTTTATAAAGCAGAACGGCTACGCTCGCCAAATACCCGAAGGCATCTGCAATATAGATAAGGTAACCTGCATTCCCATTAATTCTAAAGGTGGCAATCATTCTATCAAAAAAGATTCCGTTAAAAGGGACATAGCAGATATACAACCCAAAGCCTACGGCAATCATCCATAACATCGGGGAAATGAGCTGGGCTTGGTGTAGAAAAGTGCCAAAGCCAACGATTACCGTGCCCAAAATAAGCAGGTAATGATAGGATATAAAGGCCTTACGGTTGTTTTTAATGAACCCCATGGAACCCACTATGCAAAGCACCAAAACAGCAACAGGCACTTCGGAAAGGGTATAGACGGAAGCACTGCCTTCAAAACCGACAGCGTCCCAGATTTCCCGGGAGAAATTATCCCTGAAATCCCGCAAAGCGGTAAGTCCCATATAGAAGAACACTAAAATTAGGATAGGGAACAAAAAAGCTAGAAATACGCTCTTTCGCTCCGCTGCCGTCATTGGTTTTCTTTCTTTTCTGAGAATTTTATCTTCCGTGGTTGGGGGAGGCATTTTCTCTAACAACCAGGCGAAAACCATAAAAGGAAGTAAAAAAATAGCACCGGTAACGGCGGGCATCCAAAATTCGGAAACCTTTAAATTGTCCATCACCAATAAACCGACCGACTTTACCACCCCGCTGGAAAGTATAAAACTGGAGCATAAGGCTATGCTAAGAATTTCGGTGAATTTCCGGCCTTCCACATACGAAAACACAATCCCCCAAATCATTCCCAAAGAAAGGCCATTGATAAACATAAAAATGAAATTATAAGGTAGAGGCACCAAACCAAATAAAACCAAACTCAGCTCTGCCACTAAAATCATCGATAAAAGATATATCAAACGCCGTTCTGCCCGCAATTCAGAAATCAATTTTATGCCCAAAAATTTAGAAAGCATATACCCCAATACCTGCGCAATAATTAAGACTATCTTGTAATCAACTCCAAAAAAGGCTAGTCCTTCAAACGTGCCCACTGCAAAGGGTTTACGAAAGGCGTACATGCAAAAATAAGTTCCAAAGGAAACAAAGGAACCGTAGAGCAGGAAGCGTATATCTTTTTTAGAAACTGTCACATTTGAAGCTTTGATTTACAAATAGTAAACTTAAACATGCAATGATATTCATTTTTTGACTATTTGTAAATTTTAAAGCGTTATATCATTGTTACAAAAAGGTTAAGGCCACTGAATAGATTATAGGTTAGTGGGTTTTACGATGGATTTCAGAATTTAAGGTCCCCCAATATAATCTATAGTTTTCCATCTGAAATTCAGGTACTTTTTACATCATAAAAAATACACAACTATTTTAATAACAATATGATAACCTAATTTTAAACTTGGGATGGTTAAAATCCGGATTATTATTGTTAACCTTTGTTAACTTCAATTTTCAATGTATGAAAATGATACTGATTTCGCTGTCTACTGTGATAGTAAATCTTTCAATAATCCTTTGCAGGACCTACTGTTCTCCCCTTAAATTCAAGAAAATAAAAAAGCATATTAAAGTAAGTGTTCCATGAAAAAAAGAACCGTTGATATTGTTGTGATATCCGACGTGCATCTCGGCACATACGGGTGTCACGCCAAGGAGCTCCTAAAATACCTAAAATCCATAGAACCAAAAAAAGTGATTCTAAATGGTGATATTATTGATGTCTGGCAATTTAGTAAGCGCTACTGGCCCAAATCGCATATGAAAGTCATAAAGCTTATCATGGAATGGGTTTCTAAAGGCGTAAAGGTATGTTATGTTACCGGAAACCACGATGAGATGCTTCGGAAATTTGTTGGATTTCAAATGGGGTCATTCAGCATTGTCAATAAAGTGGTACTGAATTTAAAGGGTAAAAAAGCCTGGTTTTTTCATGGTGACGTGTTTGATATCACCATGCAACATTCCAAATGGATTGCAAAACTAGGAGCGGTAGGCTACGATTTTTTGATACTCCTGAACAGAGCCATTAACTATTTGAGTATAAAACTGGGACAGGAACCCATATCCATGTCTAAAAAAATTAAAAACAGTGTAAAATCGGCCATTAAATTTATTGACAACTTTGAACATACCGCCGCGGATATCGCCATACAAAATAATTATGATTATGTGGTTTGCGGACATATACATCAACCTGAAATAAAAACCATATACCGCCCTGAAGGCACTGTTATTTATCTAAATTCAGGCGATTGGGTTGAAAACTTAACCGCGCTGGAATATAACGAAGGGCATTGGCATTTGTACCAATACGCAGATGATCTTGTAATAAAAAATACGGTTGAAGAAGCCTTTGAAAAAGAAGATGTATTGGAAACCAGCGAACTTTTCCAAAATCTGGTGAGAGAATTCCAAATGGGCGGTATTCTGCAAGGCAAACCTTAAACGCATTTCACAACATAACACCGTGAATAAAACATCTGAATGAAAGTATTGTATGCCATTCAAGGCACAGGCAACGGCCATTTAAGCAGAGCCAGGGACATCATCCCCGTTTTACAAAAAAAGAATATTACACTAGATCTATTGGTTAGTGGAACGCAGGCCGATATACAACTTCCCTACCCGGTAAAGTATCAGCTTCAGGGCCTCAGTTTTATTTTCGGAAAAAAAGGCGGGGTAAACATGTGGCGCACCTATGTTAAAGCCAATGCGCTGCGACTACAAAAGGAAATAAAAAGCCTGCCTGTTCATGACTATGATTTGGTTATCAATGATTTTGAACCTGTTTCTGCCTGGGCTTGTAAACTGCAATACAAACCTTGTGTAAGCCTAAGCCACCAGGCAGCGGTGCTTTCGCCTTATGCTCCAAAACCTACGGAAAGGGATCTGATGGGCCAATTTATCCTTAAAAATTACGCCCCAACTACACACCAATATGGGTTTCATTTTAAGCAATACCATGAAAATATCTTTACCCCGGTTATCCGTCAGGATATACGGAAAAGTGTCTGCACTACGGGGGATCACTACACCGTGTACCTTCCCTCCTACAGTGATGAAAAATTGCTGAATATACTATCCAAAGTTAAAAACGTTAAGTGGGAGGTATTCTCAAAACACAATAAAAAAGAGCTTTTTACTAAAAACGTTTCCATACAACCCATAAAAAACGAGGCTTTTGTAAATAGCATGGCCGGTAGCAAAGGTATTTTATGCGGTGCCGGATTTGAAACGCCGGCGGAAGCCCTTTATATGCAGAAAAAATTGATGGTCATCCCGATGAAAGGACAATATGAACAACAATGCAATACGGCTGCTTTAAAGGATATGGGAGTACCGGTCATAAAAGCTTTAAAAAAGAAGCATCTTACCACTATTATGGATTGGGTTGAAAACAATGATTTAGTCCATGTTGAGTATCCGGATATCACCGAGCAGATTATTAATCAGGTACTGGAAGAATCCAAATCGCTCTAAGCATAGTGTTCTATTGCATGAATAATAAAACAAATACCCCAAAGTTTACCTTAAAGAAAGAAGATTTTGGGAAAGACTTTGTTTGGGGAGTCTCTACCGCTGCGTATCAAATTGAAGGTGCACACAATCATTATGACAAAGGAATGTCTATCTGGGATCGGTTTGTTTCCAAAAAAGGAACCACTTTTCAAGGACATCATGGCGAGGTAGCCTGCGATTTTTACAACCGGTATGAGGAGGACATATTGCTTATGAAATCTATGAATATCAAGAATTTTAGGTTCTCGCTATCGTGGTCCAGAATACTACCCAATGGCTACGGAGCTAGTAGTGCAGAGGGCATAGCCTTTTACAATCGGGTAATTGACTTTTGTCTGGAATGTGGCATAACCCCCTGGGTAACCCTTTATCATTGGGACCTTCCCCACGCTTTGGAAGAAAAAGGCGGCTGGACCAATAGAAATATTATCATTTGGTTTGAAGCCTATGTAGCGCTTTGCGCAAAAGAATTTGGGGATCGTGTAAAGCACTGGATGGTATTAAATGAGCCCATGGTCTTTACCGGAGCCGGCTATTTTCTGGGGGTACATGCACCGGGTCGCAAGGGGCTGAAAAATTTCATCCCGGCGGTGCACCATGCCGTGCTTTGTCAGGCTGCGGGTGGGAGAATAGTGCGTTCCTTAGTTCCCGATAGTCTTATCGGCACCACATTTTCGTGTTCACAAATAAGCCCTTACAGTAGCCATCACAGCGATAAAATGGCCGCGAAGAAAGTAGATGCCCTTTTAAACCGATTATTTATAGAACCTACACTTGGCATGGGGTATCCTAAGGATACCGTTGCTATGTTAAAACGTTTAGTAAAATATGAAAAACCCGGAGATATGGAAAAGGCTGTTTTCGATTTTGATTTTATCGGCATTCAAAATTATACCCGGGAGGTAGTAAAACACAGTTATTTTGTTCCTTATTTAAGGGCTAAAATTATAAAAGCTTCCAAACGAAAGGTAAAAACTACCCTTATGGATTGGGAAGTACATCCGCCCAGTATCTATAAAATAATTAAAAAATTTAATGCCTACCGAGGAATAAAAAAACTCATCATTACTGAAAATGGAGCGGCTTTTCCGGATACCCTGGAGAACGACAATGTACATGACGCTGACCGGCTTTCGTATATACAATTGCATCTTCAACAAGTACACAGGGCAAAAAAAAAGGGATTACAGGTTGATGGTTATTTTGCCTGGACCTTCACCGATAATTTTGAATGGGCAGAAGGCTACCATCCCAGATTTGGGCTGGTCTATGTGGACTTTCCTACCCAAAAAAGAATTATAAAATCTTCCGGGAAATGGTTTAGGGATTTTTTGGCTACAAAATAAGGTCTCCTTTCGTTTAGCAGGCCAACCTTAAATAGTAAACTTCTTTAGTTAAGTTTTTTATTAAAATCTTAATTTAATGATATTCTTATTTGATTTTTTTTTTTGAATATTCTTAATTAACCCAAGAAAAAGGCGGCTATGATTCGTCCCTTACTTATTTTGGAATTTTTTAAAGTTTATCCGTTTATTCCCTATATTTATGGTATAGACGCCATAAAATGAAGTATTTTTCTGCCAAACATAGAGATGAAGAACGCCTATTTGTGGAATTTCCCTATGATAGAGCGCTTATTTCAAAAATAAGGACCCTGGACGGTGCCCGTTGGAGCGCCAGTAAAAAGGCGTGGCATATTCCGGCATCGCAGGCATCGTTTTCCGCTTTATTGGCCCTGTTCCCGGAAATTGTCCCCGCAAATGCCGTTGCCCAAAAGGATTTTTTAGTTCCCAAACCCCCTATACAGGAAAAAGTGGCCCGAAACATTATCAAAATCATTCAATATAAAGAAAACAGGCATCGGATTCTGGTAAAATACGAACCCAACCTTGTAGGATTATTAAAAACATTTCCGTTTACCACCTATGACGAACAAAACAAATGGTGGTCCTGCAGCCTTGGGCCAAAACAACAATTTGCCCTGGAACAGTTTGCCAAGCAGCACAACATGGCATTGGAGATCGTAGATGGCACGGATCAAAAAATAATAAAACAGCGACCCAAACACTATGAAGTGCCCAATTATCGCAAGTGCCCGGAGAATATGATCGAAAAACTCCGTGCCAACCGATATGCACAGCGCACCGTGGACACCTATGTCAGCCTTTTTGAAGAATTTATTAACTATTACAACACCAAAAAAACAGAAGAAATAACCGAACCCGAAATTGTGGCCTATATGCGTTATTTGGTTCAGGAGCGCGGCATTTCTGCCTCCTATCAGAACCAGGCCATCAATGCCATTAAGTATTATTACGAAAAAGTATTGGGCGGTGCCCGAAAAATCTATCTGGTGGACCGTCCCCAAAAGGAGTATAAACTGCCCGCCGTTCTGTCTTTGGAAGAGGTTCAATTGCTCATTTCATCCATTACCAACCTGAAGCATAAGGTAATGGTAATGCTCTGTTACTCCGCCGGTTTGCGTCTTAGTGAGGTCATCAACCTTAGGATTATGGATATTGATCATGACCGAATGCAAATAGCCGTACGGAACTCTAAAACCAATAAAGACCGCTATACTTTGCTTTCCGAAGCCTTATTGCCATCATTACAGGCCTATAGTGACGCCTATTCCCCGGCGCATTATCTATTTGAAGGGGTTGCCGGGGGAAAATATTCGGACCGGAGCCTCCAGAATATAGTCCGCAACGCGGCAAGGGCCATAAAATCGCCAAAAAAAATAACCGTACACACCTTGCGGCACAGTTTTGCCACCCATCTCATGGAAAACGGGGTGGATTTAAGGTACATACAGGTTTTACTGGGGCACAGCAACAGTAAGACCACGGAAATATATACCCACATGACCAGTAAGGCCATGAGCGGGATAAAAAGTCCGCTTGACGGCATACAATTTTAATTAAAATGCGTATTATTACGTTATGGAATACGTTGCCGGCTAAGTGCTTATAAAATTTTGATTGGCAGGGGAAACCTTCGTACAAATTAAAAATAGACGCCATAAAAGCGCATTTATTGCGCCTATATGGGTGTTA
>JBGTBA010000101.1:0-3047 GCA_041749595.1 Flavobacteriaceae bacterium
TCAACCAGGATTGCGCCCGTGCTATTATGCAACAGTTTGAAAATCGGCCTTGCAAAGAGCTAAACAAGTTTACGAAATTATTCAATATCCTCCGCTTACGTTAGCGGGAGAAGTCAATACTTCGGAATAGGGAGGATTGCATATAACGATATATAAGCACCATAATACGTGGCACACCAAATATAGCCAAAATAGATGCGTCAGGGTCCTTCCCTAATGCGCAAAAGTGCCATTGCCGAGAACACCAATGAAAAATTTGGAATAGGCTGTTTAAAAAACAAGACGGCTTTTAGTTCTTGTTTTAAAAATCATGGTGTTATGCAACAGTTACTTTTGCTTGCGTTACCCGAAATTAAACTAATCCGCTCTATAAATTCCGCCCCTCAAAGACGCTGATTATTCAATTATTTCCCTACTTTTAGAATCAATTCAACATTTTACCATGAAAAAGAACTACGCCATTTTATCGCTTTTCATATTCCTTCTCTGTTCACTAGTGACCAACGCACAGGAATTCCTATATGGCGATCCCCTACCCGATGCCCCTGAACTATCCGCCCGAGGCGATTATGAGGTTGGGGTACGCACCCTCAATTTAGTTAACAAGGGACAAATAGATATCCTAAATTCCAAGGGAGGCATCAATCTTTTATATGACAGGCCCATTACGGTTGAGGTTTGGTACCCCGCTGCACTTGCTGCCGGTGCAAAGGTCTCCGTAACCTACGAAGAAGTGATGGGCACCCGTGGCGATTCGTTACGTCCTTTGATTCCCTTTACCTTTAAAGGCCGGGCTCAGCGTGATGCCAACCCGTTTACAAAGGATGGTGCTTTCCCTTTGGTGGTGGTTTCCCACGGTTATGTGGGTTCCCGATATTTGATGTCCTATTTAACAGAAAATTTGGCTTCCAAAGGCTATGTGGTCGTGGCCATTGATCATACGGACTCCACTTTTAAGGATGCCAATGCCTTTACAAGTACCTTATTAAATCGTGCGCTGGACATTCGTTTCGTTTTGAACGCCATGGAAACGCTGGGAAATGCTTCCGGTAAAGACGCTTTAAAAGGATTGATTGATGCGAACAACACGGCTATTATAGGGTATTCCATGGGAGGTTTTGGTGTGCTGAATGTTGCCGGAGCGGGCTATAGTGATGCCTTTACGGAATTTACGGTGGGCATGACGGGTGGCAGCAAAGCTATTGGCATGCATGCGGCCAGTAATCCGGAATACCAAAAAAAAATAGATCCAAGGATTAAGGCAGCAGTCGCTTTTGCACCTTGGGGTATGGAACGCGGGGTTTGGGATGCAGAGGGATTAAAAGGATTAAAAATCCCCACATTTTTTGTTGCGGGAAGCCAAGACGATATTTCCGGCTACGAAAAAGGGATTAAAGCCATTTTTACGGGTGCGGTACATGCAGATCGCTATTTGCTTACCTATAAAAACGCCAGACATAATGTAGCACCGAATCCTCCACCGGTTGAAGCCCTAGTGCCCGGCCTGCCCATTGATGAATATTACCGATACGCCGATGCTACTTGGGACCAGCGCAAGATGAACAATAGTAACCAACATTTTGTGACGGCCTTTCTTGGGATGCATCTAAAGAAAAAAGAGTACGGCATGTATTTGGATATTACCGAAGATTCCAACGAAAAAGATTGGCCCGGATTTAAGGCAAGATCTTCTACAGGAATGGAACTATTGCATGCCCTTCCTACCGAATAACCATAAATTTTTGCCAGATAGTTAATAGGTTGTTCATTACAAGCCTTACCCTTCTAAACCTATCCTTTAAACGCTGCCTGTCTCCAATACTACCTTATTGCTTCTTTGGCGGAAGAGCAAATGCCACCGCGTCGTGCTCAAAGTGATTTCGGTGCGAACCGTCACAAAAAGGCTTATTATTGGACAGCCCACAACGGCAAAGGCCTAACTTTTCCCTGCCCCCTATATCGTAAAGGTTTCCGTCTTTATCCCTTATTTCAAAATCCCCATCGATGATCAGGGAACCATTATTGTTTACCGTGATTTTTGTATTGGCCATTTTTTTTGTTTAAGACCGCTAATTTACACTTTTTGCGCATAAGATTGCGAAAACGGGGATTTGCATTTCCATAATTCATTCGGCAAAAATGCGCTCGAAAAATTGTTTAAAAACCCCGGACACAGTAAAACAATTAACCCAAATCCCTTAGTGTTGCCCTGTGGGCAGCATATTCCGTATGGCGCTGATTCTCCACTGCCCATTGGAAAGTACGGTGATGAAAGTGCTCCACATATTGCGTACCGTGCCGTCGGTGTGGGTTATTACATACCGTGCATCCACAATGCCTAAGGTAGCGCCCAAAAACCTTATTTTATCAATGGTAAGGCTTCGCGTACCGGGATTGGTATTAGAGCTTTGTTGCATCCCCGCCATAGCTTCATCCAAACCGGTACGCCACACCCCATTGGAAACCAATTGGTCTATGTCCGTAGTTAAAATACGTTTGAGCAAAATGGTGTCGCCGATTTCCCTTGCCCGCGAATAAGCATCGATTAAGGTAACCATTGCCGCTTCGTCTACTTTACGATCGGGCGTTTCCTGGCCTTGTACGGATATATGGATCAATGCCATCAGCAATGCAATAAGGAACCTGTTTTTCATGGTGCTCGCTTTTTTAAATGGATGTACTTCACTAAAATAGGCAAAAAAAACGGTTTGGGGCTTTGCGTTCGGCCGGGAAATCGAAGCACAAAAGCTGATGTTATTACGAATGTTCAATGGAAGAACTACTGTTGAATTTTGCACTTCGGCCCGCCTGACGCAAAACCCTTGTGTTTGCCCAGCATGGGCATCTTTTATTTATCGGAAGATAAATAATTAATCTAGAGGGTGCAAGTCCCTTATGGGCAGGGATAACCCTTCGACTGGGCTCAGGACAGGCTCTTTGAACCATTAGTAAGCTGCAAGGTTGCCAGTTGTGAAGCTGGGACTGAAGGTTATTTGCGATTGAATAATGAGCAAATACCGACTACAAAACCCGGTACTGACCCTTCG
>JBGTBA010000102.1:0-2307 GCA_041749595.1 Flavobacteriaceae bacterium
ATGGAACCACATTCACAGCAACCACAATTTATAAATTACTTGATAAAATTGGCCTGGAATTCCAGAATGGAGAAGGGTATGTTTCACGAAAATAATTCGTGTAAATAATTAGTTATTTTTCACCAAAAGTGACGAAGAACCGCAAACTGACCCCCTTCTGTGGGTTTAGTGGATGTGATTCTGGAGCAAGTTGACCCCCCTTGGCTATTTCCATTCGATTTTGGTTTACTTGGTGTTTTTACACCAAAAGATAAACAATGGCAGGAAAACCAAAACGTATGAGCGCAGTAAAACAAATACTTAGAATGCACTTACAGGGCAAGGGTATAAAAACCATCGCACGCACCTTGTCTGTAAGTAAGAATACTGTTAAGGGCTATATCTCAAAGGCTTCCCTAGGTACCATCACTACCGAAGTTCTTTTAACCCTTGAGGATACAGCACTGGAGGCTATCTTTTTATCTGGAAATCCAGCCTATAAAGATGAGCGGTATGAACTCCTGAAAAACACCCTTGACTATTGCAGCAAAGAACTGAAGCGGGTTGGTGTAAACCGCAAGTTATTATGGGAAGAATATTACGATAGTACCCCGGATGGCTACAGTTACAGTCAATTCTGTTATCACCTTCAGCAATACCGTGGAACCCAAAATCCTTCGATGGTATTGGAACACCATCCCGGGGAGAAGCTTTATATTGATTACGCAGGAAAAAAACTCTCTTATATCGACAGGGATACCGGGGAAGAAATTTTTGTTCAGGTCTTTGTCGCTTGTCTTCCGTATTCTGATTATAGCTTTGCTATGGCCGTTAGAAGCCAAAAGATAGAAGATTTTATACACGCCCTGAACTGCTGTGTAAAAGATTTGGGTGGGGTTCCACAAACCCTGGTTCCCGATAATTTAAAATCTGCCGTTATAAAGGCCAGCCCTTACGAACCTGATGTAAACCGTGCACTGGAAGATTTTGCCAATCATTACGGCACTACCGTTACTCCCACACGCCCCAGAAAACCCAAAGACAAAGCCTTGGTAGAGAATCAGGTGAAACTCATCTATAGCCGGGTATACGCCAAATTACGCAACCAACAGTTCTTTGACCTGGCTTCGCTGAACTTGGCCATCAAAGAAAAGATAAGGGCACATAACCAAACCCGTATGCAACAGAAGGAGTATTCCCGGGAAGAAAAGTTTATAGCTGATGAAAAACATAGCCTGCAGGGCTTACCGGCAGAAGCTTTTGAGCTTAAATACTATCGGGACCTTAAAGTGGCCAAGAACAACCATGTTTATTTGGGCATGGACAAACATTACCATAGCGTTCCCTATGCTTATATGGGAGCGCAGGTTAAGGTCATCTATACACGGAGCCCGGTTAAAATATATTGCAAGGCAATACTCATAGGAGTGCATCCAAGGAATTTTAAAAAAGGAAGCTACTCGACCAAAAAGGAACATCTGTGTTCCCATCATCAGCACTATAAGCAGCGCAGTCCCACCTATTACCTTCAAAAAGCCTATAAATACTCCGATACGCTTTACAACTATATGGAAGCTTTGTTCAAACAAGACAAATATCCCGAACAGCTCTATAAGACGTGTGATGGTATTTTAAACCTGGCCAGTAAAGTCGATCCGCCCATTTTCACCAAAGCCTGTACTATTGCTTTAGATAACCACAATTATTCCTATCGGTTTTTAAAACAAATCCTGGAGAATAAAATGACAGAAAATATGGAGCAATCCTCTATTAAGTCATTACCGGATCACGAGAATATACGGGGAGCAGGATCTTATAAATAATTAACTATAAATACATGAACACCTATGAACACTATTGAAAATCAATTTAAACAACTACGCTTACAAGGGATGCATATCACTTGGAAAGCCTTGATGGAAACCCGTCAACATCACGAACTGTCTTTTGTGGAAGGCCTTGAGGTACTCCTTCAGGCGGAATCACAAGACCGCACCAACCGGCGTTTTGAAAGACTGACAAAAACGGCTAGGTTCAGGTACCAGGCTACCATCGAAGAACTTAACTTCAACACTTCCAGGGGAATCAATACATCACAAGTCACAGAGCTGGCAACAGGAGGCTACCTTGGTGTTACCGGAAAACAAATATGTAAGGTTTTCGGCAATTAAGGATGTAGTAAAAACGGAAAATAAGGATGTATGATTTTGAGTCCAATTTAGGTTAATTTTCTTTATTTGCAAATATGGTTTTTCGGTGTTCCATACGATAGCTTTTACCGCTTAATTTTATGATTTCACAGCGGTGTAATATTCGATCCAACAATGC
>JBGTBA010000103.1:0-5839 GCA_041749595.1 Flavobacteriaceae bacterium
TATTTGGTCATTGGTTCGGGGATTGCGGGGCTAACCTTCGCCGTAAAAATGGCCGAAAAACGCAAGGATAGCACCTTACTCGTCATCACCAAGGGCAACGAGGAAGAATCCAATACAAAATACGCCCAAGGGGGTGTTGCCACCGTAAGGGATTTTGCCATAGATTCCTTTCAAAAACATATTCAGGACACTTTATTGGCGGGGGATGGACTTTGTAATGAAGCAGTGGTAGCGATGGTGGTTAAGGAGGGCCCAAAGCGATTGGATGATCTGATACAATGGGGCACCAAGTTTGATATGGATTACTCCGGAAAATTGAATTTGGGCAAGGAAGGGGGGCATTCGGAACACCGTATCGTGCACCATAAAGACCTAACCGGTTATGAAATAGAGACCGCGTTGTTGAGGCGTATCCATCAATTGCCCAATATCACTATTCTAAACCATCACTTTGCCATCGATATTATCACAGAGCATCAATTGGGTATTGCACCTGCCGAAGAAGCGTGTTGTTATGGGGCGTATGTATTGGATCAAAAATCGGGAAAAATGCACACTGTCAGGGCCGGGACAACCCTACTGGCTACCGGGGGTATTGGCAGGGTATATGGGCATACCACCAATCCGGAAATAGCAACCGGGGATGGCATTGCCATGGCCTATAGGGCAAAGGCAAAAATCAGGGATATGGAGTTTGTGCAATTTCACCCCACGGTGTTGTACGAGGCTAAGCAGGGTCAATCCTTTCTGATTTCGGAGGCAGTGCGGGGTTTTGGCGCCTATTTGCGCAATAAGGCCGGCCATCGGTTTATGCTTGATTATGACGAACGTGGCGAATTGGCGTCCAGGGATATTGTGTCCAAAAGCATTGATAGCGAACTTAAGAAATCCGGTGAAACCTGTGTTTTTTTAGATTGTACCCATTTGGAGATGACCGCTTTTAAAAAGCATTTCCCCTCCATTTACAAGGAATGTACCAAAAGACATATTGCGGTGGAGACCCAATGGATTCCGGTCGTTCCGGCATCGCACTATCTCTGTGGCGGCATTGAGGTTGATGTAAGGGGAAGAACATCAATACGGCATTTGTTTGCATGCGGGGAATGTGCCTGTACCGGATTGCACGGCGCCAACAGATTGGCATCTAACTCCTTGTTGGAAGCCTTGGTCTATGCCCATAATATTTATGAATATCTTAGTGGTACTACGGAAAAAATGGCCGAAGTCCATATTCCGGATTGGAACGATGAAGGCACCTATATAACAAAAGAGCGTATCCTGATAAAACACAATGTTAGGGAACTTCAGGCATTGATGCAGGATTATGTGGGCATTGTACGCAGCAACCACCGCCTAGCCATCGCCCTAAAAAAATTGGATCTGATCCACAAAGAGGTCGAGGCATTATACAAGGTTTCCAAATTGGATGCCTCGCTTTGCGAATTGCGGAATATGGTCAATGTGGCGTATTTAATCATTGAACAATCCCAGGAAAGAAAGGAAAATAGAGGAGGTTATTACAATGTGGACAATATAAATACCCAAAAAAATAGGACAATAAATCCTTAAAATTAAGTTCAATGATGCTATGCATTGAGCATTTTAAGCCAAAATGATGTTCTAATAGGTTGCTGGGGTCAAATAATACTTTGGTGACTATAGCTCCATATGAGGATGCCCGTCGGCCAACTTGCGCTCCAATTCTGCCTGAAACTCTTCCATAACCGGCTTCACGGTGCTTTCGGGCAGATCGGCAATCTTAATATACATCAATCCATCTACCGAATTATTGAATAGGGGATCTACATTAAAGGCTACCACTTTTGCGTTTTGTTTAATGTATTTCTTAATCAGAACAGGAAGGCGCAAACTTCCAGGCTCTACCTCATCGATTATTTTATCGAATTTGTTCAAATCGGCCTGGGTTTCATCAAAAACAAACTCTTTATCGGCATCTTTAAGCTGTACTTTGAATTCCTTTTTGGGGCGGATATATTGGGCCACGAACGGATCCCAATAATTGGATTTCATAAATTCGATCATCAGGGATTTTGAAAAATTGGAAAATTGATTGCTGATACTTACCCCGCCAATTAAATATTTGTGCTCTGGAAAGCGCAGTGTGGTATGTACGATACCCTTCCATAACAAAAACAACGGCATTGGTTTTTGTTGGTATTCCTTGACAATATAGGCCCTGCCCATTTCTATGGACTGGCTCATCATTAGATGAAGCTCCGGCTCTACCCTAAAAAGATCCTGAATATAAAAACCATCGATACCATATTGGGCAAAAATCTCTGACCCCATGCCCATTCTATAGGCGCCTACAATGGTTTTTTCATCGTCGTCCCAAAGAAACAAATGGTGGTAATAGGCATCAAAACTATCCAAATCACTGGCATTATTGGTGCCCTCCCCTATCGCCCTAAAAGTAACTTCCCTTTGTCTGCCAATCTCTTTTAAGATAAATGGCATATCCTTGGCCTTGGCTAAAAAGACTTCATAGTTTTTGCTTTGTAACAACCTGCAATCCTTTTCCCTAAGCCTTTCTATTTCCTCCTGAATAACCTCGGTACGTACCGCCGTAACAATTTTTTTGGGTGCTTTTGGAATCTTTAAGGTGGTCGGAATCTGATCTATAAGCCGCTCTTTTTGATACGCATTTGCGAGGATATAGGTTTTTTTTCGAAGTAGTTCAGCAAAATCTTCCAGGCTTTCCTGTTCCTTTTGCATTTGAACGGATATAGGCTGACCTATTCTTACTTTAATAGGTCTGTTTCTTTGAGAGGACACTTCGGAAGGTAATTTGGCCGTTCTAAAAATGTCATTTATCTTAGACAGTCTGTAGAACAACCTACTATTTCTGGCATGGAAATAAATGGGCACCACCGGCACTTCCGCTTTTCGGATAAGTTTTAAGGCGGCCTCTTCCCATGGCTTGTCTACAATAAGTTTACCGTCTTTATAGGTAGATACCTCCCCGGCCGGAAAAATACCCAAAGGGTGGCCATCCTGCAAATGTGTTAAGGCCGACTTGAAACCGCCAATACTGCTTTTTGCGCCTTTGTGGCTCTCAAAAGGATTTACGGCCATAATATAGGGAGCCAATGGTTCTACCCTGTTCAATAAAAAATTGGCAACGATCTTAAAATCAGGACGGTTTTTAAGCATCAATTTCAATAGAAGCACGCCATCCATTCCCCCTAGGGGATGATTGGAGATGGTGATATAAGATCCTTCTTTTGGAAGTCTTTTTAAGTCGTCTTCGGGGATCTCAAATTTTATTTCGTAATATTCCAGAATGGCGTCTAAAAAGCCCAATCCCTGTAAATGTTTGTGCTTATCGTAAAAACGGTTTATATGGGATATTTGGGTAACCCTCATGAGTATCCATCCCATAAAAGTCCCTAAAACCCCGTACTTATCCAGATTAATTGCTTTCGCTACCTCTTTAGCGGTCACTAAACCCATAGCTATAGAATTATTGTGTCGCAAATATAGCAAATTACAAATGGAGGCCCCTACTTTATGTGTTCAGAACAATAGTAAGGAATGGATATGATCTTATTTTACGACCAATTGAAGGGTTTCCTTACCCCGCTGTTCCAATAAAATTTCCTTACCTTCCTGAAGCGAGGCAATGGACTCCATATCAAAATGCCTGATGGTATACAGCGATACATTCTCATGGTGCACCACCTTGAATCTGCTTTTCAATTGGTTCAATAAATCCTCCAATCGACCATATTTATTATCCACACAAACCGAAAAGCTGATGGCTGAATTCTGAATTAAATCCACCTTCATCCGGTAATCATGGAACAACTTAAAAAGTTCGCTCATGCTATCTTCCACGATAAAGGAAAAGTCCAACGAGGAGAGTTTCATAAGTACCTGATTTTTTTTCACAATAAAGCAGGGTACTTTTGGCTCAATGCCTATGCCTTTGCCTACTGTAGTGCCAGAGGCCGAAGGATTTACGAACGATTTAACATGCAAGGGGATTTCCTTGCGCTGCAAGGGTTGCAATGTTTTAGGATGGATCACAGATGCCCCATAAAACGCCAGTTCAATCGCTTCCCGATAAGAAATATTGTTCAGCAATTGGGCATTTTCAAAATACCTGGGGTCTGCATTGAGTACGCCGGGCACATCTTTCCAAATGGTAACGGAGGTGGCATTTAAACAATAGGCAAGAATCGCTGCCGTGTAATCCGAACCTTCCCGACCCAAAGTGGTGGTAAAATTATTCTCATCGCTGCCCAAAAATCCTTGGGTAATGTTCAGTTTATTCTTATCGATTTTTTTTGAAACGTTTTCCTGAGTCTTCTCCCAATTAATATTTGCATCCCTGTAATTATCATCGGTTTTAATAAAATTCCGCACATCCAACCAATTGCTTTTAAGACCGCTCTCGTTAAGGTAGGCATTCAGAATGGTAGAGGAAATCAGTTCGCCATAGCCCACCACCTGATCGTATACAAAATTGTATTTGGGCGACTTGTTCCATGCCAAAAAGCCTTGCGCCTCATCAATCAAGGATTTAACCTGAAAAAAAATAGGGTGCTTATCGTTTTTGAAAAGATCCATTAAAATATCGTTATGGTATTTTATGACCTCCTGTAGGGCAGAAGACAAGGCCGACTTATTATTGAAATAGGCATTAACAACCTCTTCCATGGCATTGGTGGTCTTCCCCATGGCCGAAACAATCAGCAAGGTATTGTCATAACCTACTTCCTTCAATACATGTACCACATTTTTAAGACCATCAGCGTCTTTTACGGAAGCTCCCCCGAATTTAAATACCCTCATATATTTTGCATAAAATTTTCTATCCCTTTTTCATCCAAATGAACCACATTCCAATCGCGCTTTACTTGCGCTCCTTTGCTTTCATAAAAGGTAATCGCCGGTTCGTTCCAGTCCAGCACTTCCCAACAGATTCGCTTTACCCCTAATAGATGGCCATATTTTACCACCTCCGTTAACAATGCGGTTCCCAAACCACTTCCCCGCATTTCTTGGGTAATGATTAAATCCTCTAAATGAAGTACGGGGCCTTTCCATGTAGAATACCGCATATACACCAACGCCATACCTGCTATATCACCCTCAGACTCGGCTACAAAACAATGGAATCGTTTAGGTGCGGTAAAACCATCCCTTACCAGATCTTCCGCAGTTATTTCCACAGCGGAACTTTCCGCTTCAAAATCGGCCAATTCTTGGATCAGTTTAATTACTTGAGGCATGTCTTCTGCCCGTGCTTCCCGAATGCCGTAGTCCATTATTGTTACAAATAAAACACAAAGTTATAAATTTCAAAAATGAAAAATCAACGAAACCGATGTAGTTTCACAAAAACCCCGGACTTTGTGGGCAAATGAAACATATTATCGGGTTGGATACCAAGTTTTAGTATATGAATTTGGTGTCTACTGGAAACCTTCGGTTATTAGTAGAACGCTACCTCGAATATTTAGAGCCCATTAAGCCAACAAACCGAATCAAAGGAATGCTTTCTTTTGCGAAAGGGCAAAAATAGTGAAAGAGGCAGAGCAGTTTAATGACCATATTCCAAAGCTGGAACTACAGTTTCAAAAGGTATTGGTAATCGTCAAAATCAATTTTTCCGCTAAAAATGGCAATGGACCTGCTGATTACCTTATCGGCAAGTTCATGGGAATAGCCCAATCCTATGGCATATTTTCGTACTAAAGTAAGCTCTTCCCCATCGATACCATGGTCGGCATAAATAATCCGGAACAAATCGTACAAACGCTCCAACCGTTTCTCCGCATTGTTTGAAGGATCAATAGGGTATTTGTTGGAT
>JBGTBA010000104.1:0-12125 GCA_041749595.1 Flavobacteriaceae bacterium
TCAGGGCATTTTTAGATCTATGCAAAAAAATGACCGAGGCTAGGCTTATGAACAGAATAACCAAAAAAGAAATCCGAATGAAGGCGGCAGCACCTCAGGAATTACAGAAAATTATTGCCAAAATACTCAGACCGCACTAAATCGGACAAGTCAGGACACAGGCACACCACAAGTTGACCTACCAAAACTTAGCGGAGACGAGCAAATGAAAATCAAGTGCGGAAAAGCACACTTCAACGAATTTGACGATTTGGAATATAAGGTAGTAAATAAAGTAGGACAATTAATTGAGTAATGGCTAAAACTGAAATTCTAACATACGATTACGTGATTGAGTATTTGGCTAAGAAGAATCAATAAGGAAAAAATTCAAATGTAAGGTGAATCTATTTGACTCTAAAACAGCTAAAGTATGGGGATAATGAGCCAATGCACAAAAAAAAAGTACAACATCACAACAATGGCAAAGCGATTGAGACTTATATTGTATGTAATAACTTATGCTTAAAATATCAGCAATATTGCAAATAACAACTTTTGTACAAAGAAGTAAATTCGCTCAATACACCACCTCCGCCTTTAAAATATAAATGTTCTGGGACGGCCAGTCGCCTTTGTCCACGGGCTGCTGGCTAATGAGGTCCACCACCTCCATACCCTCTATGACCTTTCCGAAAGGGGTGTACCCACCATCCAGATGGTACGATCCAGGTTTGGACACCACAATAAAAAATTCATAGGGAGATGCCAGCATGTGCGGATTATCTATTTCACTACTGGGCATGGAAACGGTACCGCGATCGTGGCGGTAGCCTTTCCGGGTATCCGGTGGTAACAGGTAGTGGCCAATTTTGGCCCTTTTCATCCCCACCTCTTTGGTATCCGCATTCCCTCCCTGAATGATAAAGTCTTTTACCACACGGTGAAAAAGAGTGCTGTTGAAATAGCCTTTTTTGGTAAGGTAAATAAAGTTGGATTTATGGTAGGGCACATTATCGTACAACTGCACGGTAAAACTTCCCAAATTGGTGGTGAGTTTTACTTTGTTCCCCTTTAAGGTTTTGTTGTAATTAAAAAAAAAGTCAATGGCGTTTTCCTCGGTAAGTACAAATTCCACTTCACCTTCTTCCTCTTTAGTCGCCACGGAATCCGTTGCAATGGTATCTTTCCGAATCTCCCCTTGCTGGGCGGCATCCGGATTTTCATTTGTGCTGTTCCTGCAGCCGAAAAGAAAAATTAATGGTATTATTGCAATGTAGGCAACTGTTTTTTGAGTCATGAATTTTGATGATTTTTCCGAACTAAGTTCAAAAATAAAAAATCTGCCCCTTCCGGGCACTACATCCCATTATAAAATGACACCTCCAATACGCATTGCCGAAATGGAAAAGGCGTTAAAAATGGGTATAACTCCAAAAAAGGCAGCGGTAATGGCTCTTTTTTATCCTACCGAGGATCAAAATACTAATGTACTACTTATATTACGGAAAGCCTATGAAGGTGTGCATAGTAACCAAATTAGCTTTCCCGGAGGGAAAGTAGAACAAGGAGACAGGGATTTGTTGCATACGGCCTTGAGGGAAACCTATGAAGAGGTCGGGGTGCCACAGCAACTTGTAGAGGTAGTCTGCCCGCTTACAGAAGTATATATTCCCCCAAGTAATTTTAGCGTTCAACCCTATATTGGACTTTATAAAAAAACGGTACCTTTCCAAATTCAAAAAGAGGAGGTAGCGGCATTAGTGGAGGTGTCTCTTGCCGATTTTTTGGATGACAAAAAGGTCATCCATCAAATTTTAAGCACCTCATATGCCTCCGATATTTCGGTGCCTGCTTTCCATCTCAACGGCCATGTGGTCTGGGGGGCAACGGCCATGGTGTTAAGTGAAGTTAAAGAGCTCCTAAAACAAGTTTTGTAAGGCACATATTTTGTAAATTTGAAAGCAAGTCAACGGCACATATGATCTTATTTAAAAAAAACCCATTCGGTCACAGCTTATTTTTGAAAAAATGGCTGATCCGAATTTTGGCATTGATATCCCATCAACGCTATAAAGGCTTTAATAAGTTGGAAATAGAAGGATCTGAAATTATTAGACGCCTTCCGCCCAACAATGTCTTGTTTGTAAGCAACCATCAGACGTATTTTGCCGATGTGGTGGCCATGTTCCATGTCTTTAATGCCAGTTTAAGCGGCAGGGAGAACACCATCAAAAACCTGGGTTATATTTGGAACCCCAAACTGAATATGTATTATGTGGCTGCCGCAGAGACCATGAAAAAAAGCCTTTTGACCAAGGTACTGGCCTATGCGGGCTCTATAAGTGTTGAGCGTACTTGGCGCGCCGAGGGCAAAGAGGTAAACCGCCAAGTGAAAATGAGCGATATTTCCAGTATCGGTAAAGCACTTCATGACGGTTGGGTGATCACATTTCCCCAAGGTACTACAACCCCATGGAAACCCTTGCGAAAAGGAACGTCACATATCATAAAAAAATATAGACCCATTGTGGTACCTGTGGTCATAGACGGGTTTAGACGTTCTTTTGACAAGAAAGGGTTACGGATAAAGAAAAAGGGTATTTTGCAGTCCATGGTTATTAAAGAACCTTTGGAATTTGATTATGAAAACGAAACTTCGGAGTCCATCATCGAAAAGTTGGAATATGCCATAGAACAGCACCCCTCTTTCCTTAAAGTAATTCCCCAATCAGAATTAATGGCGTATGAAGAGGAAAATAAGGAGCGTAAATGGAGTGCCAAACATACCTAGACTTCCAATTGTTGCAATTCCTTGTAATTTTTTTTCAGTTTCCCGATCAATAAACCATATAACAGAAAGTAAAAGGCGCCCATAAATAGGGTCAGCAAGAATCCCAGGGCACCTATGAGCAGTAGTACGGTCTGTTTAAGCTTTTCTGGCGCAATGTTTTTCGCTTTTTCCCCAAGATTAAAATTTTCCACAAAATTGTCATTGAGGTATATACTGATCATAAAAACCACAAAAGAAACTACGATCAATGTAAGGCAAAAAATAACATAATGCTTTACCGTTCTTCTTGTTTTAAGGATAGTGGAAAGTAATTTTTTGGCATCGTCCAAAACAGATATTTCCTTGTACCTTTTGTAAAACCGATAAATGAAATACAGTACTACGGCATATTGTATAACGGTAAGAGCTATAAAAACACTTTTTAGACCCATATCCTCATAAACCTGCATACTGTTCCGTACAGAAGGAAAAAGATATAGCAAATGGGGAAGCATAAATTCCAAGATACTGATATAGAAAATCCATCGAACAATTGATGAGGATTTTTTCAACAGCATAGGGTATATCTGTTCATGGGAAAGTTTGGCAAAAACATCTTCTTTACTTTTCCAATCTTTTTTCAACAATTCCAATTCATCCATCATGGGGGTCAAGGATTTAATATGGTTCTTAATTTATTTTTTATACGGTTCATTTTTACCCGCACGTTTACTTCGGTTATACCCAAGGTTTCCGCTATCTCGGTATAATTTTTTTCTTCCAGGTACAAGAACAGCAATGCCTTTTCAATATCTCCCAACTGTTTTATGGCATTGTAAAGTAATTTTAGCTGTTGTTCTTCCGTCTCATCATATTCGTCGGCCTTGATTTTAAATAGTATCGCATCATTATCTATGGTGGATACATTTCGTTTTGTTTTTCTGTATAGGGTTATGGCCGTGTTCAAAGCCACTCTGTACATCCAAGTGCTGAACTTGGATTCGCCCCGGAACTTGGGGTAAGCCTGCCATAGCTGTATGGTGATTTCCTGGAACAGATCCTGATGCGAATCCTTGTCATTTGTATACAAGGTACACACCTTGTGAACAATGTTTTGGTTGTTCCCCAGTTCTGTTACAAAACGATGTTCCAGTTCCTTGGTCAATCTTCGGGTTAGTGTTTAAACTCGTTAGTAGCCTTGTTTTCAATTTTGTTACAAGGGATCTATAAAAAAACCGGTAAATCCCATTTATCGGGTTTTTTATTGAACATGTACACTATTTTCTATAGTCCAAAGCGGGTGCCCTATCCCCAAGCAGTGGTATATAGACAAAATCGGCACCACGGCGTTCCAAAAGCTCTTGTTTGGCCTTGCTTACCAACTCTTTGTTCTTGAATAAATCCATTGCGGTTAGCGTTAGGGTTTTGGCGGCCACCATCATTCCCTTTTTGCCAATGGAGGCACCACCGGCGGCCACGGCCTGCCAGCTATGTGCGGCTGTTCCGGGCACCCAGGTAGCCGTGGACAAACCTGCCGTTGGGACGGTAAAACTAACATCGCCCACATCGGTTGAGCCATACGCCTTACCTTCCGTTTGGTAAGGTTGGATGTTTTCTACAGTGGCCAGATCCGTTTTCTGCGCACCTAAACTAGCACTAATTTTATCGGCGAAGGCCAATTCTTCGGGCGTATAGGTGAATCCCCCAATTTTCTTAAGATTGTCGTACATTATTTTTTGTACGGTAAGGTTGGGCAATAACTCATGTGTACCACCTATCATTTCATAATCCATTTGTGTGCCCGTACCTAAGGCCGCTCCTTCCGCGGCTTTTACGATGCGGTCAAAAATATCGATGACCACATCCCTTTTGTTATGGCGTGCGTAATAATATACTTCAGCAAAATCGGGCACTACGTTAGGTGCTTTACCACCATTGGTTATAACATAATGTATTCTTGCGTCTGACGGTATATGTTCCCGCATCATGTTTACCATATTGTCCATGGCCTCAACACCGTCGAGGGCAGATCGTCCTCTTTCAGGGGCACCGGATGCATGTGCGGAAACCCCATAGAATCTAAATTTGGCCGATTTGTTGGCCAAGGCAGCACCTGCATTTGCGGCATTTTGTGAATCGGGGTGCCAGTGCAACGCCACGTCCACGTCATTAAAAAGGCCCTCCCGAACCATATAAACTTTGCCCGATCCACCTTCTTCGGCAGGTGTGCCGTAAAAACGTATGGTGCCCCTTGTATTGTTCGCCACCATCCAATCCTTTACCGCTATGGCCGCAGCTGTGGATGCCGTTCCAAACAAATGATGTCCGCACGCATGCCCAGCTTCTTCTCCAGCTGATTTTTTTTCGGGGACCGCTTCTTGGGAAAGCCCCGGTAAGGCATCGTATTCGCCCAAAATGGCAATAATGGGGGCACCATTTCCATATTCGGCTATAAAAGCGGTGGGTATGCCCGCAACACCTTTTTGAATGGAAAACCCGGCATCGGTTAAGGTTGTTTGGAGCAGTGCCGAGCTCTTCTCCTCTAAGTAGCCCATTTCCGCAAATTCCCAAATATTTTGGGCAATAGTGCCATAAGTAACACTTTGATCATCCAGCTTTTTAAGGACATCATCCACTTTTTTTTGCGCACATAGGGTAACACCGCACATTAAAAGCAAAGCGGTAGTTGTTGATTTTTTCATTATTATATAAATTAACTTGTTCATGTTGGTTCCAATAGGTATTGAAATAAAACTTAGGTATCATGGCCAATATCATAATGAACTTTATCAAAAGAATGCCTAAATATAAGATAAACCTACATTTCCATGTCGAAGGATTGTTATGAATGTTTAATTTTGAACTAAATTTTTATATGAACATTCCACAGTCCAATTTTCCCAGAATGGTCATTATCGGAGGAGGTTTTGGCGGCATATCGCTCGCTAAAAAATTGAGCGGACAAGAAGTGCAGGTAGTGCTTTTGGACAAACGCAACTACCATACCTTTCAACCTTTGTTGTACCAAGTATCCACCGGGGGGCTGGAGCCGGATTCCATTGCCTATCCCATCCGCAAAATTTTAAAGGATTACCCCAATTTTTTCTTCAGGTTGGCCAATGTAAAAAAAATCAATGTAAGGGAAAAAGAACTGGTTACTTCAATTGGTAATCTATATTATGACTATTTGGTCATAGCCACAGGGTCCGAGACCAATTATTATGGTAATGCCGAAATAGAGAAAAACGGCATGGCCATGAAGTCCATTCCCCAATCCCTAAATTTAAGGAGCCTTATTTTGGAGAATTTTGAACAGGCCCTGTTAACCGATCAGATGCACGAAAGGGATGCGTTGATGAATTTTGTTATCGTAGGTGGCGGCCCAACCGGAGTGGAACTGGCAGGGGCTTTGGCCGAAATAAAAAAGGGG
Source organism: Flavobacteriaceae bacterium (assembly GCA_041749595.1). Taxonomy (GTDB): domain Bacteria; phylum Bacteroidota; class Bacteroidia; order Flavobacteriales; family Flavobacteriaceae; genus Aurantibrevibacter. The sequence continues at coordinate 6,183 of JBGTBA010000104.1, forward strand.
ATCTTGCCCAAGGACTATCCCGATTTGGATACCCGAAGGGTACAGATAAACCTAGTGCAGTCCAACGATAGAATTTTAAACGAGATGAGTCCGACCGCTTCAAAAAAGGCAGAAGATTTTTTAGAGGAATTGGGAGTTCAAATATGGAAAAACACCAGGGTAAGTGGCTATAATGGTAAGACTGTCACGACTATGACCGACCTGAAGTTTGAAACGGCCACCCTTGTTTGGGCCGCAGGGGTAAAGGGCGCATCCATTTCCGGATTGGATGCCAAAGAGCTTTTGGCCAGTGGAAATCGGTTAAAAGTTAATGGGTTTAACCAAGTGTTAGGGTATGAAAACATCTTTGCCATTGGCGATATCGCCTGTATGGAGAGCGAGAAGTATCCCCGTGGGCACCCCATGATGGCCCAACCTGCCATACAGCAGGGCAAGCACCTTGGGGATAATTTGGTTAACCTCTTGGAAAACAAACCATTTAAACCATTTGTTTATACGAACAAGGGCAGTATGGCCACTGTGGGAAGGAACAAAGCGGTGGTCGATTTGGCCCGATATCGATTTCAGGGTGTTTTTGCATGGTTCGTTTGGATGTTCGTGCATCTTTTCTTTCTCATCGGTTTTAGAAACCGTATGGTGGTCTTTGTAAATTGGGTGTATAACTATATCCGGTTCGATAGGGAGGCCCGCCTGATCATAAGGCCCTATAAGCGAAATTATAGTCAATTTAAGGGTTAAAACGAATCATGCTTCCGCGATTTTTATTTTCGCGGGTGATAGGTGTTCAGTACATCGGCCAAATGGGTACGGTCCAAGTGCATATAGATCTCTGTTGTAGTGATGCTCTCATGGCCCAGCATTTGCTGAATGGCCCTGAGATCTGCACCGTTCTGCAATAAATGGGTGGCAAAGGAATGCCGGAAAGTATGTGGGCTAATGTTTTTTTTCAATCCAATTTTTTCTGCTAACCGTTTTATGATCGTAAACACCATGGCACGGGTAAGTTGTTTCCCCCGCCGGTTTAAAAATAGAATGTCCTCGTGTTTTTTTTGGATTGTGTGGTGCGGCCTAACTTCCTTGATGTATATGTTTATGTATTTTTTATTGACGGTGCTAATGGGGACCAAGCGTTGTTTGTCCCCTTTTCCTGTAACCTTTATAAAATCTTCGTCGAAATACAGATCGGATAATTTTAGGTTTATGACCTCTGAGACCCGGAGTCCGCAACCATACAAAGTTTCCAGAATTGCCCGATTGCGTTCGCCCTCGGTAGAGGAAAGATCAATGGCGGTGATTACACTGTCAATTTCTTCCTCGGATAGGGTATCCGGTAATTTACGGCCAATTTTGGGAGATTCAACCAGGTCCATTGGGTTGTCTTTTCTGTAATCCTCAAAGACCAAATAGTTGAAAAACCCTTTCAAACCGGAAATAACCCGTGCCTGCGACCTCGGATTTAAGATTTTCGCAATCTCGTAAATGAATTGCTGTACCATTTCCCTGTCTATGGTAATGGGAGTTGGGGCATTGCCATGTTCCTCTAAAAAGGAGATGAGCTTTTTCAAATCCAAGGTATAATTCACGATAGAGTTTTGGGATAGGCCACGCTCTATTTTGAGGTAATGTTGGTAGTCTTGAAGTGTTTGTTTCCAGTTCATATATCAAAGATAGACTAAAAAGAGGCTTATTTTAAGGAAATGAGAACATCCAAAATTGCACTATCGGCGCAAAAAAAACTAAAAAAACAAGAATCGACCACTCTTTTTTTATGCCAATTTTTTAGATACATTTACTTTATCATTCGAGACAAATAATTTGGATATCAACAAAAATGGAGAAAAGCGATAGAGTTGAAAAAATACAGATGAAATTGATCATTATCAACGGCCCAAACCTCAATCTTTTGGGAAAAAGGGAACCGGAGGTGTATGGAAGCACCACCTTTCAGGATTTTTTTGCACAATTGCAGTTTAAATTCAAAAATGTACAATTGGCGTATTTCCAATCCAATATAGAAGGCGAGCTCATAGATAAATTACAGGAGGTTGGTTTTTCGTACGACGGTATTATTCTTAATGCAGCGGCGTACACCCACACTTCCGTGAGTATCGGGGACGCGGTAAAGGCCATAGAAACGCCCGTTGTGGAAGTGCATATCTCCAATACCTTCAAAAGAGAAGATTTTAGGCATATGTCCTATATTTCCTCCGGTGCAAAAGGGGTTATATTGGGCTTTGGTCTCCAGAGCTACGATTTGGCCATCCAAAGTTTTTTGTAACCCCAATATAAACAGTTGCCGTAATTTACGGATATAAAATAATGGTGTACAATACGTTATAGGTTCTATCGTTCAATTTTTATGGAAGAATGTTAAACGGTTAAGGGTAAACAAACCATCATGGAAATCCACTTCGGGGAGATATTCAATATAATGCACGGGGCTGTCATTTGTTGCATATATCATTTCACGACCACCAATAAATTAGGGATATACTTTCTTTTGGCCTGCTTAAACCTCATTATAACCTTGTTATTTATATCTTGACAACTGGAATACGATATCAGCATAAGTTATATCGATTAGCATGACCGAACCACATCACGAAATAGAGCCCAAGTACATCTCGTATATCCTGGATAATCCTTGGAAAATATCCCAAGGGGAGTGGCGACTTACGGATGAAAAGGACAAGGAAGTAACGCTTTTATTTATCATGGAGCGCCTTCGAATGACCGATTCCGATGGGTATTCCAAACTGTGGAAAACGGAAAGTGATGAACCTATTGCCATTCTCGGGGGATTCAAGGTTGGGGAAAGGAAATACGAGACTTTCTTTGTCGCCAGCAAACATATGGAGGACCACGCATTACGGTTGAGCTTTGATATGCGCCAAATTTTAAGGGAGCAAGCACCACGTCATAAGGGGTGCACCTGCGGTCTCTATTCCGAATCGGAACATCCCAGCCAAATTTCCTGGTTTCGATTTCTTGGGTTCAACTACATGCCCCAAGGAAATATCGGAAACACCCGTTATTTTGAATATGTTTCGCCAATGGTTTCAAAAACCAAATTAGGGTAGAAGATTGGTACACAAAAATGGGGAAATAACACTTTGGAACAAAAAAACAATTTCCGGACTATTTTAAAGTGCCTTGGATAATAAAAAAGGGGCTTTCGGACAGTAATTATAATGTTTCGTACAATTTACAGCAGTACCATACAGGAAATTCGTTATCTTAACCAAACAATTAATAACCTAATAATAACCTAAAAAGCCAACATTATGTGCGGAGGAAACAATCCAACACCACCATCACCACCAACACCTACCATTGTAACCCACACCCTCACCGTTGGGGCGAGTGTTGCCATTCCCTTTCCACCGACCTTGACGAACGAAAGTGGCTTCACCTCCATCACGGAAGATGCGGATCAAAACACAACAACCGTCGTTAGCCCGGGGGATATAGTGATCTGGAAAAAATCCGGGAATATTAGCAGCATTGATGCGGTCACCGAGACCGGTGGGAGCGATGTGTTCAGTATCAACCCTGCCCCGCAGCCCAGCGGCACCTGGAAAGCCACTGTGGGCACAATGCCCTCCGGAACCGTGGAAACGTACAGCATTACCTATACCATAAACGGTAGCTCTTATGTCCAAGATCCACAACTTAAAATGAGATAAAAACCAATGAAATATTATGATTGGTAAAAAGAAGGCCTATTTGATAATATGCTTCCTTTACCCTACTTTCAGCTTCGGTCAAGATCAGAAGTTGGCTGATAGTCTTATAAAGGTATATCATTCTGTTAGCGACAAAACCGATGAACTTTATCTTTTATCCAAAATCATATTAGAAGAAACCAATCCAAATAAAACGCTTGAATTTTCTGAATTGTTGATTTCCAAGGCCTCTATGGACTCATCGTTCAATTATCTCTACCAAGGCTATTTACAAAAGGGAAATGCCCTAAAGTACCAAGGGAACAATGTAGAAGCACTGGCATCCTATTTACAAAGCCTGAAAATGGCAAACCGTACCAGTGACGAAACAGGGGTTGGCTCCCTTTTGATATCTATAGCAAGTACCTATACCGCAATGGGGAATTCGGTCAATGCGCAAATCTACTTTAAAAAAGGAATTGGGATATTAAGGAAGGTCAATGATTCGGTTAAAGTGGCCACTGCGCTGTTAAACGCCGGGGATGATTTTTTTAATGCCGGTAAATTAGACTCCGCTTTTATTCACACGAATGAATCGGTTGGCATATTCGAAAAGATCAGTTATCCACTTGGTCAAGCGTATGGACTGGGTAATTTGGGAATGATATATGCAGAACAAGGAAAGGACGCCATTGCCGAACAGCACATCAATGAAGCCATAGGCTTATTGGAGCAATTGGAGGATTACTACCCGGTTTCGGTGTATCTCACCTATATGGCCGATATTTACGCCAAGCGGCAGGATTTTGAAACCTCTTTGAAATATGCCCAAAAAAGCCTTGAATTGGCCACCTTTTATGGGCTTAAGGAACAGATCAGCGATGCCAACCTAAAGCTGTCCCAACTCTACGAACCGCGGGATCTGGCAATGTCCTACAAACACTATAAAGACCATATTGTCTATAGGGATAGTGTAATCAATATAGAAAATGTGCAGCAAATAGCAGATCTTCGCACCGATTATGAGGTCTCACAAAAACAAATAGAAGTAGATTTTCTGGACCAGAAACGAAAGAACCAGCGTATTGTGGTAATTGCAACAGCCATTGCCTTGTTTTTAATAGGTCTCTTGGCCTTCATATTGTACAGACGCAATAAATTAATTATAAGGACAAAACAGATTATTGAGGAAGAGCGGGATCGTTCAGATAGTCTGCTTCTAAACATACTCCCCGAGGAAACCGCAGATGAACTGAAGAAAAACGGCTCGGTCAAAGCAAAAAAATACGATTCCGTCACCGTTTTGTTTTCTGATTTTAAGGGTTTTACCAGTTATTCGGAAAAATTATCCCCGGAGGCGTTGGTAGAAACGGTGGGGTTTTACTTTTCAAAATTCGATATGATTATGGAAAAACATGGCTTGGAAAAAATAAAGACCATTGGCGATGCCTATATGTGTGCGGGAGGATTGCATAATAGCGAAAAAGACCATGCCAATAGGATGGTAATGGCCGCTTTTGAAATTGCCGCATTTGTCGAGGAGACAAAAAATGATGTAACGGCAAATGAACTGACTTTTGATATCCGGATCGGCATTAATTCCGGCCCTGTGGTTGCCGGGGTAGTGGGCACTAAGAAATTTGCCTATGATATCTGGGGCGATACGGTAAACGTGGCCTCACGCATGGAATCCCTGTCGGAACCCGGGAAAATCAATATCAGTGAGAATACCTACCATCTTATAAAGGACACATGGACTTGTGAATACCGGGGGGAAATTGAGGTAAAGAACAGGGGTTCTATGAAAATGTACTTTGTAAGTAGGTAAAGGCCCGGACTATTTTATAGTAAGGGAATCTTTTTTTATTTCACACAATTCCAACGATCAAAAAACAACGCAAATGACAATATCTGATTTTACCACCGCCATCTTGGTGGGCCAAACACCGAAGGAAGGATTCAATGCCATCAACAATGTCCGCGGATGGTGGAGCGAAGAAATTGAAGGCGGTACGGATCAGCTTAATGATGTATGGAACTACCGTTATAAAGATATCCATTTATGCAAAATAAAAATTGTAGAATCAATTCCTGACAAAAAGGTTGTATGCTTATTATGGACAATCATTTTAATTTCACTAAAGGCAACCTCTAAAAACTATTTATTTTTCTCGGGTCGACATTTTTTTTGTTTTTTTAGGTTACCCTTATGGTAATAATTTTCGTGATTATCTCATATTGAATAAGATGCATTTTATTATTTCCATTATTAAGCGCA
>JBGTBA010000105.1:0-30608 GCA_041749595.1 Flavobacteriaceae bacterium
GAATTGAACTTGTGCCTTATATGGAATTCAGAAGTGCCGATACCCGTATGTATCCTAGGCCGTTTGGCATGTTTCAAGGCTTCGGCCGCAACTTCAATATCTTTTTCAACTGCGCGAGTCAGTCCGCAAACGGTGGCATTCCTTACCAATTTTGCTATTTCGCTCACGGAATTGAAATCGCCCGGACTGGATATGGGAAAACCGGCTTCAATAATATCGACCCCAAGATTGTCCAGACGTTCAGCGATCACCAATTTCTGTTCGGTATCCAATTTACAACCAGGTACCTGCTCCCCATCCCTAAGTGTAGTATCAAAAATCTGTACTATATCTTTACTCATTATATTTACGTAATTTTGAATATCCGCTACGAAGATAGTGGGTTAGGGAGACTGGTTGGGGGAGGAGTAAAAACATTTACAACGTTAAATTAGTTTTTGATCTATTTAAATACTTGTTAATCAATAATTTAAATTATAATTTTTACGATGACAACTGCGCATAAAGATGCTTTGTTCGTATTGATAAAATCGCTCTCAAAATCGGAAAAACGGCAATTTAAGCTGTATGTGGGTCGGTTGGGGGTGAATACGGACGCCAAGTTTTTGGGTTTGTTCAATTTATTGGATAAAATGAAGGACTATGATGAAAGGGCAATTCTAGAAAGCGATATTGTAAAAAAAACACAACTGTCCAATCTAAAGGCCCACCTCTATAAACAGGTGTTGGTAAGTTTACGCTTAAATCCTGTAAATCAGAACATTAGAGTGCAGTTACGGGAACAATTGGATTTCGCCACCATACTGTACCAAAAAGGGCTTTATAAGCAAAGTCTAAAAATATTGGACAAAGCCAAGACCACTGCCATTGAGAATGAGGAAAAAAACATTGCTTATGAGATCGTTGAGCTTGAAAAAGTGATAGAGACTCAGTACATTACAAGAAGTATTCCGGATAGGGCGGACGAATTGGCCATGCAGGCCAAACAACTATCGGCCCAAAACGTTATGACCAGTAAACTCTCCAACCTGTCCCTGCAGTTGTACGGAATGATGCTGAAATTGGGTTATGTGCGCAGTGACGAGGATTTTCAAAAGGTAAAAAAATATTTCGAAAAACATTTGCCCAAACACAAAATTGAGGAATTGGGCTTTCGGGAAAAATTATGGCTTTACAAGGCCTATTTATGGTACAGCTTTTTGGTACAGGATTTTCTGTCTTGTTACAAATATGCCAGTAAATGGGTAGATCTTTTCTATGAAAACAAGGAGATGATCTATTTAAATCCGGTATTTTACCTCAAGGGCAACAATTATTTGTTGGAATCTTTATTTTACGTAAAATATAGCTCCCAATTTAAGGAAACATTGGAAAGGTTGGAAATCATGGTGGAAAGCGATGGATTCCCTAAAAATGACAACATAACCTCTTTGTCTTTTCTCTACATCAATTCCAACAAATTGAACCTTCACTTTTTGGAAGGCACATTTGAAAAAGGACTGTACTTGGTGAAAATTATAGAATACGGCATAAATAAGCATAAGGATAGAATAGACGAGCACCACATTATGGTGCTTTACTATAAAATAGCCTGTCTTTACTTTGGTGTCGGGGACAACAAAACCTGTATCCAATACCTAAAAAAGATCATTAACAACAAAAATTTAAAAATGCGGGAAGATTTGATGTGCTTTGCCCGGGTTTTAAGTTTGGTGGCGCATTACGAAGCGGGGATGGACTACCATCTGGAAGTTCAATTGAAGAGCACCTATAAATTCTTGCTGAAAATGAACGATCTGCATGCCGTGCAAAAGGAAATGATCAAATTTTTAAAGAACTTGGGCAGCATTTATCCCCACGAATTGCGGACCGAGTTTCAAAAACTATATGCCCAGCTAAAAAAATATGAGAACCATCCGTATGAGAAGCGCGCATTTTTATATTTGGACATTCTTTCCTGGTTGGAAAGCCATTTGGAAAACAGGCCGGTAGCCCAGATTATTCGGGAGAAAGCCATGTCGGTTACGAGGTAGGTCCAAAAAAATGGAAACATCACGGGCACGCATCCCAAATGACCTCCTTTGGGGGCGGTGCGATAATCTCTACCATTTCTTTTTTTACGGGATGTATAAATGATAGGGCACGGGCATGCAAGTGGATTCCCCCGTCCGGATTGCTTCGGTCAAAACCGTATTTTAAATCCCCTTTTATAGGACATCCAATTGCGGCCAATTGCGAACGGATTTGATGGTGCCTACCTGTTTTCAGTTCAATTTCCAACAAAAAATAGCTGTTCAATTCTTTTATTATCCTGTAGTCCAAAACGGCTTTTTTGCTCTCAGGAACTTCCTTTGTGTTCGCATAGGACTTATTTTGCTTTGTATTGCGTTTTAACCAATGAATAAGCGTTCCTTCTGTTTGGTCCGGTTTGTTTTTAACCACAGCCCAATAGGTCTTTTTTGCCTCTTTTTCCGAAAATATTTTATTTAGTCTTGGGAGTGCCTTTGAAGTCCTTGCAAAAACAACGACGCCAGTAGTAGGTCTGTCTAAACGATGGGCCACGCCCAAAAACACATTCCCTTCCTTTTTGTATTTTTCTTTAACATATTGTTTAATAACTTCGCTTAAAGGGGTGTCCCCGGTTTTATCGCCCTGAACAATATCGCCCACCCTTTTATTGATGGCGATAATATGGTTATCTTCATAAAGTACCTGTAGGTTCGAGGGATCTGATTTCCGATGGGTTGAAGGATTTGGCAATTTGAATATTTTAGGAGGTTTGAACGTGTTGTACGTTGGGTTCAATATTGCTCCCCATCACTTGGGAAATCCCTACTTTTAACATCGGTGACATATTGGGAAATGGCATTGCCCATATCCTCAAATAAATTCATGTACCTCCGCAAAAACCGGGGGTTGAATTCTTGGGTTATCCCCAAAAGATCGTGCAGTACCAAGACTTGGCCATCTACCCCGTTGCCCGCACCAATGCCAATGATGGGAACGGTTACGCTCATTGCCACTTCCTTGGCCAGTTTGGCAGGTATTTTTTCCAATACTATCGCGAAACAGCCTGCTTTTTCAAGCATTAAAGCATCTTCTTTCAGCTTTTTTGCCTCTACTTCCTCTTTAGCCCGCACGGTATAAGTGCCAAACTTGTATATAGACTGTGGGGTAAGTCCCAAATGCCCCATAACCGGGATACCGGCATTTAAAATTCTTTTTACGGATTCCTTTATTTCAGCGCCCCCTTCGACCTTTACGGCATGGGCACCGCTTTCTTTCATGATACGTATGGCAGAACGAAGTGCCTCCTTAGGATCGCTTTGGTAGCTCCCAAAAGGAATATCGACCACCACCAAGGCCCTGTTTACAGCACGGATCACCGACGAGGCATGGTAGATCATTTGATCTAGCGTTATGGGTAAGGTGGTTTCATGCCCTGCCATAACGTTACTTGCGGAATCTCCTACCAGAATGACATCTACATTGGCGTTGTCCACAATTTTTGCCATAGAGTAGTCATATGCGGTTAGCATCGAAATCTTTTCTCCCCGTTGCTTCATGTCCACAAGGGACTTTACGGTAATCCTTTTGTATTCTTTTTTGGAAACAGACATATGCAATTTTTTTGTGGGTTAAAAGTAAGGAGATTTGTTGAGATAGTTTTTAAGTTTAAACGGGGAAGTACTTGGGATTTTTACCACATCATAAAACCTTTTCGCCACCCCGTATATTTTTATCGGATTTCATTAAAAGAAACGGTCGCAATTTGTTTACGGACGGTGGCCAAGGACACAAATTGAAGAGCGTACATACAAAAGGAGTTTTTTGGGGACTTTCTGAAATCCATTTCCGGTATTCCAAAAACTACAAATTCCAGGAACGACTGTTGTCCCTATCCATTCAAGTTGATGGGGATTTGACCCATGCTTCGGCGTCCTATGGGTTTTTGGTTAAACGGTACTTATAGGTATTGTTGCGCAAACTCCTTTTCAACCAATAAAAGTGGCCGGAATATGGAAAATTATTTATCTGATCGATGCCATACTGAAGGTAGGGTACCAGTAATCTGGATGAAATTCAATGGCCAATATAAAATTGGGATCAGTCATTAAATTATATATGATACTTTCCTTTTAGACAACTTTCCCACAACCAAAAACTTAACATTGTGGAAACCTTTTAAAGCCTAAATTTGTTTTGGTTAATGGGGCAAGTAATCCCTGACCAATTTTATTAACCTATAGAAAGCGATTATGGAAAAACCCACATCAAAGCCGACGGCTAAAATTAAGAAGGCCACCACCGAAGTAATTTTGGACATTGAAAATACTTCTGATAAAAAACATAAAGGATTGGTAAAAACCACAGAAGAGGCACTACCGAATATTGATGGGGGAATTGCCCCGGAAACAACAGGGAAAATCATTGATCGGAATAGTGACGCAATCATTGTTGAAAATTTAACGGGAGATGGTGGGATAAAGCAAGCCGAAAAAAAAGTTAAAAGAAAGGAAAAGGCAAAGGCCGACAAGAAGGACAAGACCAAGGAAAAGGAAAAATCAAAAAAAGACAAAGGCAAGGCGAAGGCCAAGGAAAAAAAGAAGAAAAAAGCCGTAAAGAAATTGAAAGCAAAAGCCAAATCAAAAGCCAAGTCCAATAAGAAAAAGAAATAAACCGTTCCCTATATTTTTTTGATTTTCAATGCTGTCCCTGTTCCACATTTAAAATATGTACCATCCTGTGCGAAATAAGAGCAAAAAACATGGCTGTACTGCCAAGAAAGGGTACACGGATGTACAGCATATAGATAGCCGAAAATAGTCTTGAACTATTGTTGGTAATTTTGGAAATAGGATCTATTCCGGTCAATATCAAACTTTATATTTAAAAATTATCGATCCAACCCGGTTTTTCAAAATAGAAAGGCCCTAATCTCCAAGGATACCGGTATTAGCGATAATGCAAATAGATCACTTAGCCCAAACCACACTAAAGAACATAGGGATGCCATTTTTTGCGAACGGTTATCCAGCTCCATTTTTATAGGTGCATTTGTACTACCTGAAGGGAATAATTCGATTTTTTGCCAAAGGATTTGATTGGTTGAAAAAAAATCTATTTGGCACAGTTTACACAGTACAAACTTTCCGGACGTATTAAAATCCTCCCAAGAGGAATGGGTTTATGGCATTTTAGGCAATGCCCAAAGTCCTTGGTACCAATTTGACCCAAAACCCTATTTAAATTTTTCAGTTTTTGTTCTGCTTGCCTTAGGGATGCTTCTATAACGCTCTTATTGTTAATGGCGTCCATTCGTGAAACCCTACCAATGGCCACGTCCGGTGCAACAGGCTTGGTCATTTCCCTGTATTCGGAAATTTTTTGTTCAGTCTTAACAATTTCTTCCTCTATCTTTTCCTTGATTTCCTTTTGTTCCATATCCTATTATTCATTGGGTGGACATAATACAATGTTTCAACCTTTTTATTTGTTCTTTGTGTATTCCTCCACTTTGGTTTTGCAGGGGTGGTAAAAGAAACAGATTGGTTTTTGTTTTTTCAATTCAAAGAGAATATAACAGCTTGGTATGGCAGTAAGGAAATTTTATTGCCTTCTTTGGTTATGGTTGGGTAATTGTTTATCAGCGTTACATCTATTGTATTTGCTTCCAAAAGTTCGATGTTCGATTCTTTATCGGTAAAATTTAAGAGCACCAACATTTTTTCATTGCCCAATTTCCGGGTATAGGTATAAATGTTGGGGTGTTCCGGTCGCAACAATTCATAAGTGCCATAAATTAAAACAGGGCTTTCCTTTCTTAATTTTACCATTTTTTTAAAATAGTTCAGTATGGAACTTGCATCTTTTTCCTGCGCGGCCACATTTATTTCGGTGTAATTTTCATTAACGGGCATCCAAGGGGTGCCGGCAGTGAAATTCCCATTTTCCGAAGTGTCCCATTGCATTGGGGTTCTGCCGTTGTCCCTGGAAGAAAATTTTAGGTCCAACAAATATTTTTCTATATCTCCCCCAGAGTTGACCACTTTTTTATAACCGTTTATTGCCGCAATATCCTTATACTGTTCTATGGTTTCAAACCTGATATTGGTCATGCCCAACTCGTCCCCATAATAGCAATAGGGTGTTCCCCGCATGCTCAGGATAAAGGTGTTCAACATTTTTGATGACGCTTCCCGGAATGCTTTGCCATCATTTCCAAAACGGCTTACCAATCTCGCCTGATCATGATTGGAGAGAAAAATGGACAGCCAACCCTTTTCGGCAAATTCTTTGTCCCATCTTGAAAACACTTCCTTGAAATGCAAGAGGTCGTATCCTTCCGGTTTTGCAATGTCAACACCTTCAAAGGCATAGGCCATGTTCAATTCTTCCCTATCCTCATCTACCAGGTTGTGGGCATCTTCAAATGTATTTCCCGCACCCTCTGCAACGCTCATCACCGGGTATTTTCTAAATATTTCCCTATTCATCTCTTTTAGATATTCGTGCAGATTTCCCTGAACCGAGTAATACCGGTTAAAGTCTTTTTCCCATCCTTCAGGGTAAGCGGGAAAGGTGGTGTCCTTGGCGGCGAACTGAAAGGCATCCAAACGGAAGCCATCGACCCCTTTTTCTGCCCAAAACGCCATAATACCATACACTTCCTGTCTTACCTTGGGGTTTTCCCAACTTAGATCGGCTTGTTTCTGCGAAAAATAATGGAGGTAATAGGCATCGGTAATGGAATCATATTTCCAGGCATCGCCTTTTTCATCAAACAAACTGTACCTATAATTCGGTTTTCCTTTTTCGGCCGGCCACCAATGATAATAATCGCGATACGGATTATCCCTGGAACTTCTCGATTGTTTAAACCATTCATGCTCATCGCTGCTATGGTTTACAACAATGTCCATTATTAATTTAATACCCCTATCGTGCATTTCCTTAAGCAATAGATCAAAATCTTCCATAGTGCCAAAATCGACCAAAACATCCCGATAATTGCTTACGTCATAGCCATTGTCGTCATTAAGAGAACTGTATATGGGATTAAGCCAAACTGCGGTTATGCCCAGATCCCTTATGTAGTCCAATTGGGAAATAATCCCTTTTAGGTCTTCTATGCCATCCCCGTTACTATCTTTAAAGCTACGGGGATAGATCTGGTAGATGACCAGTTCTTTCCACCATTTTTCTTTGGTATTATCCATATCCTTTTTTTCTCCCTTTTTATCGGTACAGCCAAAAACAGCAATGGCCAATAAAGAAATGATAAAAAATCTGTCCATGGTTGGTTTTTATCTTAAAATGAATGCTAGACTATCCCTAAATACCTAGGGAAAGCGCTAATCCCCTGAAATTATTTAGCTGTATGACTAAAATAAGCATAAGATTTAAATTATTAATGTAAGATTTTACTTATCCTAAATTATGGTTATACTTTATCGCATAGACATACATTTGTCCCTATGTCCCGTAAAAAAGATTTAGTGTTACACTATGTCCGCAATGCTACAGGGAGGGGACTTTACTGTTTACCTATTAAACAAGAATAGTTCAAAATGATTTGTATTTAAACAGAAAACCCAATCCCATTCTATTGAGCATTTTCTTTTCAAAATTCCAGAAAAACTTAAATTGTCCGAAAAGCCAACCGAACATTACCAATAGAACCTGATATATAGGGAATATGACCATAATCCGAAACGTCCAATAGAGGACTGAGAAATACCAATCATCGGCAAAATTATCCCTTGCAAATCCAATTAAATCCAAAAAGGGCTTTGCAATTTTCAAGGACGAAGAACCTGTTATTGAAAATACCAGTAAAACAACAAAAACCCCAAAGTTGGTTTTAATGCCCCAACGCTTTTTTAATTTCTCCATTACTCAAATAAACAAGAGGCTAATATAGGTTAATTTAGATACGTGGTACAAATGGTCCTAGTTGCTGTCTATATTTGCGCTGAAAATAAACAAAATAGTTATAGAGTTTATAATTTACATCGTACCCATAATCTATGTTCCATTCATAAGCAATTTGCAATTCATAAAGTTGGGGATCATATTGTTGGGGTAGAAGCACCCTTCTGTTCCATTCCGAAACAAGAATTCTATTCCGATTTTCCAAAAAAGACTGTGAATAATATCCTTCGGGCTTTGCAATACTTTGCAACCAAAAATTAAATCCCGGTTCTATGATTATGATCTCATATTCCGTTTTATTGCTTACTATGGTTATGGTGTCCCCAACTTTTTGGTCAAACGCCCTTTGTTCGCCAGATGATATGCCCTCAATGCCCTGGGTACTTTTACAACTGTAAAGGGCAACGCTAACCGTCATTATGACGAAGGCTATTTTTTTAAGGGTCTTTTCCATGATTTTAAGGTACAAAAAAAACCATTTGGAAACTCCGAATGGTGTTGTTAAATTATCAGAAAAAGTATGGTTTTATCTCCCGAACAGACCTCCTAATCCGCCTTTCTTTTTTGCTGTCCCCATGACCATGCCCGCAACATCGTCCAAAACGCTTCCATCCCCATCGGCATCCAATAAAGATGTGATAAGGCTCTGACTTTGCTGTGGCTGACCTCCTAACATGTTTCCAAGAAGGCCATTGAGCCCATTGGCATCGGAAATCTTGCTTTGGGCGGTTTGCTTGCCCAAGTATCCCATAACGATCGGGGCCGCTATTTGAAGTATATTCGCAATTGCATTGGCGTCCAACCCTGTTTTTTGGCTCAAGGCATTCTCAACTTGAGGCTGTTTCCCCCCGAATACGTGCCCAAGAATACCGGCACCATCGTTCAGTACGGATTGGTCCACGCCCCCACCAAATAAGCCGCCAAGGTCATCAAGAATACTTCCGTCGTGCTTGGAACCCAATGCGCCCATTAATCCTTGTGCTCCTTGCGGTGTGGCAACGTTTTTTTTCATGGCGCCCAACAACAAAGGCATTGCCAAACTTAGTGCATCGGCTGTTTTGTTGGCCGGTTGCCCAGTTTGTCCAGCGACACCGCTAATAAGCTGTTTGCCTATTGGGCCGTTCAATAAATCCAATAATCCTGACATTTTTCTGGTTTTTTTAAATTTTGTTCAATATACAAAAAAGTAGATAAACGACTAATTGGTAGGGCCTAAAAATGAATTATTTCAATAGTTCAATGATTTGGGAAGCGAGTTCAAGTCCTATCCTTTCCTGTGCTTCGATGGTAGAGGCCCCGATGTGCGGCGACAATGAAATATTTGGGTGCATAAGTATCCGGATTTCGGGTGTTGGTTCAGATTCATACACATCAAGACCTGCAAAAGAGATTTTTCCACTTTCCAATGCGTTGATCAAGGCCACTTCATCTAGGATCCCCCCACGGGCGGTATTAACAATACCCACACCTGCTTTCATTATCCCAAACTCCTTTTCTCCAATGACATAGGTTTTTTGGGCAGGCAGGCTCAAGCTGATAAAATCGGCATTTTTAAGTACGTCATCCTTTGAGCTTCCCGAAATTTCAAAATTGACCGATTGACCGTCATAAAAGTTTATGGCAAGCGTACATTTTTCCTTATATGGATCTGCATAGATCACTTTCATGCCTAAGCCTAGGGCAATTTTTGCCGTGGCCTGACCAATTCTGCCTAAGCCTATGATCCCCAAGGTTTTTCCTTTTAATTCCGTGCCTTGGGAATAGGATTTCTTTAATTCCGCAAACCTAATGTCTCCTTCCAAGGGCATATTTCTATTGGCATCGTGCAAAAAACGTATACCTCCGAACAGATGCGCAAAGATTAACTCAGCCACAGAATCCGATGAGGCAGAAGGCGTATTGATCACTTTTATCTCTTTTTTTTGAGCGTGCGCCAAATCAATATTGTCCATGCCAACACCGCCACGACCAATTATTTTTAAAGTGGGACAATGGTCAATGATATCCTTCATCACTTTTGTGGCACTGCGAACCAAAAGGACTTCAATATCATTTTTATTGATATAGTTTACAAGTTGTTCCTGTGCCACGGTTGTGGTAAGTACTTCAAAGCCATTACTTTTAAGCACTTCAACTGCATTTTTGGAAAGGCCATCGTTGGCTAGTATCTTCATTTTTTAGTTTTTGTTGTTCGTTGCTCGTTTATGGTTGGTTTTGGTAATTACCATTGGCGATAACCATAAACGATCAACGGAATTACCCTTTCCGCTCAATTTCGCTCATCACATCTACCAGAACGCCAACACTTTCCAAAGGAAGCGCATTGTACATTGAAGCTCTATAGCCCCCTACCGAACGGTGGCCATTAAGCCCAATAATGCCGGCCTCTTTGCTAATGGCATCAAAAGCATCTTTTAATTTTTCATCGGCTAGGGTAAATGTAACGTTCATATTGGAACGGTCCTCCTTGACTGCAAATCCGTTGAACATGGGGTTTAAATCTATTTCAGAATACAACAACTGCGCTTTTTTTTCATTTATTTCCTCAATGGCGTTTATGCCGCCCATGTCCTTCAACCATTCCATCGTTAGCATGGAAACATAAACGGCAAAGACGGACGGGGTGTTGTACATACTCTCGTTGTCCATATGTGTTTTATAACTTAACATTGAGGGTATTTTTCTGGAAACCTTCCCTAAAATATCTTCTTTAACGACAACCAGGGTTGCTCCGGCGGGGCCCATATTTTTTTGTGCGCCGGCATATATCAAATCAAATTTGGAAAAATCCAATTGTCTTGAAAAAATATCGGAACTCATATCGCAGACCAAGGGAACATCTACCTTAGGAAATTTTTTAATCTGTGTCCCAAAAATGGTATTGTTGGAAGTGAGATGCAAATAATCCAGTCCGTTGGGTATGGTATAGCCTTTGGGGATGTAGTTGAAATTTTCATCTTTTGACGAACCCACTTCTATCACCTCCCCAAACAATTTGGCTTCCTTGATGGCCTTGTCGCTCCATGTACCGGTATTGAGATAGCCGGCCCTTGTCTCCATAAGGTTATATGCCACCATGAGAAATTGAAGGCTTGCGCCACCCTGTAAAAACAGGGCTTGATATCCCTTATTTTCCAATCCTAGCAGCTCAAGGGACAATGTCCTGGCCCTGTCCATAACCGCCACAAAGTCTTTGCTCCTGTGCGAAATCTCAATCAAGGATAAACCGGAGCCATTAAAGTTGAGAACGGCCTCGGAAGATTGTAATATTACCTCGGGTGGCAGGATGCAGGGTCCCGCGTTAAAATTGTGTTTTTTCATTCGTAGATAAAAATTAAAAGGGCAAAGGTCATAAAATTAAAACGAAAAATTGATATGGAAAGTTAAATATTCTTTGCCGTTTTCAAAAGGAATTCAACCGTATCAACACCATCCGCATAGTCATGCAAGCTGGGTTTCTGCGTTGTCCCAAAGGCAATTTCCCCGTCGGTAAACCCACTGGACACCGCACATTGCAGTTTTTCTTTATTTTCATCCAATACATACTGCATACTGGCTTTATCCTCATAAAATTCATAAAAAAGAGTGGCAATGGGCGAGGCAAAACTAAAATCTTCCTTTAAAAGCAGAAAGCCGTTGTCAAGCAATTTAAAATTACTCATAAGATAGACCGCCTTGTTATAGTCGTAATTATTGGCATATTTGGCCTGATCTATAATGGAACTGAAAGAATAAATGGCATCAAAAAAAAGATCAAAATCATACCCTAAGGGCACGAATATCTTTGACACACTTCTACAGCCTAAACCGTAGTACAGAAAGATATCTTCACCAAGAGACCGAAGCTGATCGGGTGTTTCAGTTCCGGAGAGTACCGCTATTGAATTTCTGTTTTTGCGAATGATATTTGGTTTTTTACTAAAATAATAGTCGAAATAACGGGAAGTGTTATCACTTCCGGTAGCAATTACGGCATCAAATCCGGTCATGAGTCCTTCTGCAAACTGAATGCGATCTTTAAATAAAGGCGCAATTCTTATCAGCGTTTTGGCAATAAAGGGAAGCAGCAATTTATCATTGGAAGACAATTTAACCCAAACTTTATTTCCGGTAATCAAAGTAGTTAAAAAATCGTGAAACCCTACTAAAGGAATGTTACCTGCCATAATTAAGGCAATCTGTTTCGGATTCGGGTTATGCATCTCGTAGTTGGCCAACCAACTTTCCAATTGCGCTTTGGACAGCAATCTGCCCCAATGCGCCAAACCAAAAAAGATGTTGTCCTGAGTAAACCATCCATTCTGATGACCCACACGGGTTACAACCTCCAAAAAGCCCTCAAAATGGGGATTTTTAATAGGTTGTTTTTCCGATGTGTTTTTGACGTATTCACAAAACTCCCGAAAGAAATCGCCAAGTTTAACAAAAGCTTCTAATCTCAGTTGATAGTCAGTCATTATATTTGTACAAGATTTTATTAGGCTTTACCTTTGTGCAAAAGTAAGCAATAGAAAAAGAAGATCATGGCAATTATAATAACCAGTGAATGTATAAATTGCGGGGCATGCGAACCAGAATGCCCGAATACGGCAATTTATGAAGGGGCGGATGAATGGCGATACGGTGACGGTACCTCTTTAAAGGGAAATGTGGTACTGCCTAATGGTAAGGAAATAAACGCAGATGATGCCCAAGAGCCCATCAGCGACGAAATTTATTATATTTCCCCGGATAAGTGCACCGAGTGTATGGGCTTCCACGAAGAACCCCAATGTGCTGCGGTATGCCCGGTAGATTGTTGTATTCCGGATGAAAACCATGTGGAATCTGAAGAAATTTTGTTGGGCAAACAACGTTTTATGCATTCTTCGGAATAATAAAAACCTAGGCGTAAAAAAAATCCCAAGTATGCGCTTGGGATTTTTTGTTTTAAGGACGTTAAGAAAAGAATTTAAAAACTAAAGGTCATACGTCCATAATAATAGGCACCGCTAAAACCCATCTGTACCGAATCCCAGTACCCTCCGGCCTCGGACCAATCGTCCTGTTGATCCGGATATACATTGAAAAGATTGTTGCTTCCCACATTTAATTTCAGATTATCGGATAGCTTATATCCAAAATTAAGATCCGTTACCAATTTGGCATCATACGTGTCTGTTGCGGCGGCTACCTGATTTTCAAAACTTCCATAATCGGCTACATCTTCGAACATCTGAAAGTCCAACAGTTCAATATCACTAAATCGGGTCAGTCCTAAAGCAACATCAAACTTATTCAACGCATATTTAAGGTTCAGTGTTAATTTACTGTCCGGGGCGGAAGCCAATAAAAAGGCCTTATCGCGCTCTCCAAAGAAGGTTTGCTCGTCCAAGGCACCATTTTTTACTGCCGTAATGGTCATGTTATTGATATTGCCGATAAAACTGGTAGACAAAGTGCCCTCACCAATTTGGACTTTGTGCGATAACACAATATCCAGACCAACGGTTTCCGTATCTGCCCCATTGGCAAAAAACTGTGCGGCCTCTACATTGGGTATTTGTGGGGCGTCAAAATTCCCGGTAAGGACTATCCTGTCCTGGACATCGATATAATACCCGTCAACAGTAGCCGTGAAATTCCCAAAGTTGGCCGTAAATCCCAAGGCGGCATTAAAAGCGGTTTCCTGCTCTAAAGGACCAATGCCAAACGAAGCCGTTACCGGACTGTTATTTGGCGAAAGTTGGGTATCTAAGGCCTGGCCGCCTACAAAATTGGTAAAAAGCAAGTTGTAGTAAATCTGTGCCAAAGAAGGAGCCCTAAATCCGGAACTCACGGAGCCCCTAATATTGATGTTATTAGAGGCCTTATACCTTGCAGCAAGCTTTCCGTTAAAAGTGCTGCCAAAATCACTGTATTCTTCAAACCTTAATGCACCTGCAAGCAAAAAGTTATTGGTAACTTCCAGCTCGGTGTCGGCATAGACAGCTATATTGGATCTGTTTCTATCTACTTCATTGGCAGGGCTATACCCTGGAAATCCCTGAGAACCGCCCGGTCTTATTTCTCCTGTAATGGGATCGGTAGGCTGAGTTTGATTGGCAGGATCCGTAATTAGGCGTCCATCCACATCAAAAGTACCAAAAGATCCCGGCTCACCAGCGAAAATGGTAAAATTTTCAGTTCTGTATTCCGCCCCGAATGCTAGGTTGAAACCTTCCAAAATATCATCATAATATTTTGAGAGATCGAGATTTACGGTATTTTGGGACAGGGTATGCCCACCGGCATCAAAATCGGTCGGCGAGGTTTCCTGCAACGATGCATTTAGCGTTCCCTTGATGAAATAGTGGAAATCATTTTTTCCGTATGAATTGCTAATATCAATTTTCCAACCGCTATCCGTTTCGGTCCTGAAACCCGCCGCAAATGAATTATCCGTGATGATCGATGTGATCCTGGGTGTAAATCCATCAGGATAAATGCTTACCACATTCCTTTCCGTGGGATTGTTCCTTGTAAAGGCAAAAGCATCCGTATCCCTGTAATTTCGACCTCCAAAGGCATATACTTCAGATTTCTCGCTAACGGGGATGGCAAGGTTGCCAAAAACATTGAAGCCGTCAATGGAAGCCTCACCAAAACCCCTTCTAAAGTCGAAACCGGGGCGTAAGGTTTTATTTTTGTTGATGTATTCTGTTGTAAAGTTGGCAAAACCACCTTTATCACCAATGGCAACACCATAATTGGCCGTTACTTTAACCGAGCCGCCATCAAAATCGCGGTCTTTCCCTATTTTGTTGCCATCCTGTTCCGTGTCGAGTCTATTTCCATCGGTATTTGGTGTCCCAGGAGGAAAATCGCCGTCGGCATTGGTATTAAAAAAACCGTAATTTACGGTACCGGTAAATTCGTCAACCCTATCGTTCAGCACAATATTTATGACCCCTGCAATAGCATCAGAACCATATTGGGCCGAGGCCCCATCCCTCAGAATTTCGATCCTTTTTATGGCCGATGCCGGAATGGCATTAAGATCGGTACCCGTATTGCCCCGACCGCGGGTCCCAAAGAGATTCACCAAGGAAGACTGATGCCTTCTTTTCCCGTTGATGAGTACCAAGGTTTGGTCTGGCCCTAAACCTCGTAGCGACGCAGGATCCACATGATCGGCCCCATCTGAACCCGATTGTTTGCTCGCGTTAAAAGAGGGAGCCGCATATTGCAGAAGTTCGTTTACCTCTATACGGCCTAGCTGTGTAGACACTTCTTGCACATCGATAACATCAATGGCCACAGGAGTATCCACCGCTGTTCTTTTTGGGCTTCTGGAACCTACGAGCAAAACCTCATCCAATTGCAAACCTTCTGCCAAAGTCACGTCTATATTGGACTTTCCCAAAGTATTTATTTCCATGGGATTAAATCCAATATAGCTAAATACCAATATGGCTCCGTTTGTAACGGAAATGCTATAGTTTCCATCAAAATCCGTTACCGTACCGTTGGCAGTGCCTTTTTCAAGAACGTTAACGCCCGCCAAAGGAAGTCCGCTATCATCCTTAACAACGCCACTAATTGAATTTTGGGCAAAAAGGAGGCTGGCGTTTAGCAACAGTGCGGCAATGAACAAATTTATGGGTTTCATAAGCTAGTTATTAATGGGTTAGTGCCACTAAATTAAGTTAAATTATTTAACATTTGTATAAATTCCAATTAAAGAACTGGAAGTAGTATATTTGCCGCTCTAAAAAAACGTTATGAAAGCAGGTATCGTAGGGTTGCCCAACGTAGGAAAATCAACTCTTTTTAATTGTCTGTCCAACGCAAAGGCACAAAGTGCCAATTTCCCCTTTTGTACCATAGAACCGAATATAGGGGTAGTGAACGTGCCGGATACCCGGTTGCAGAAATTGGAAACATTGGTAAACCCGGAGCGGGTATTGCCAGCAACAGTTGAAATTGTAGATATCGCAGGCTTGGTTAAAGGCGCCAGCAAGGGTGAAGGTCTGGGAAACCAATTTTTAGGGAATATTAGGGAAACAGATGCCATTTTGCATGTATTGCGTTGTTTTGACAATGACAATATCGTTCATGTAGATGGTTCCGTAAATCCCATACGCGACAAAGAAACCATTGACATGGAACTGCAATTGAAGGATTTGGAAGCGGTAGAAAAAAAACTGGAAAAAGTAAAACGGGCAGCAAAAACGGGAAACAAGGAAGCCCAAAAGGAAGAGGCGGTATTATTAAAGTTGAAAGAAGGGTTGGAAAAGGGCATTTCCATAAGGGCCATAGTTGTTTCCAATGAGGATAGAAAAGAGTTTGTAAAACCTTTACAGCTCATTACGGACAAACCCGTTATGTATGTGTGCAATGTGGATGAGGAATCTGCAGTAACGGGCAATGCGTATGTGGAAAAGGTAAAATTGGCCATTGCCAATGAAAATGCGGAAATTGTGGTACTGGCCGTGGGTACCGAGGCCGATATTACCGAATTGGAAACCTTTGAAGAGCGACAAATGTTTCTGGAGGATTTGGGATTGTCGGAACCGGGTTCTGCCAAATTAATCCGGGGCGCCTACAAACTGCTGAATTTGGAAACGTATTTTACGGCAGGGGTAAAGGAAGTTCGGGCCTGGACTATTCCCAAAGGCGCTACGGCACCACAAGCAGCAGGAGTAATCCATACCGATTTTGAAAAGGGGTTTATTAGGGCAGAGGTTATTGCCTATGAGGATTATATTGCCTTTGGCAGTGAAGCCAAGGTAAAAGAATCCGGGAAAATGCGCGTAGAGGGAAAAGAATACATAGTAAGGGATGGTGATGTAATGCATTTTAGGTTCAATGTATAGCACAAATCAGTAGCGATGTTCTTTTTATTCCACGATACCGACTTGGGGGAAATGGCGGGACATCGATTCTATCAACAAAAGGGGCATATGCATTGTTAATTACTTTAACAGCCAGAGGTTTTATCTTTTTACGACACTCGCTATATTAGCGGGGACTTCTCATAAACCCAGATCAATGGCAGAAAACACCCAATATACAGAGGATAATATACGTTCGTTGGATTGGAAAGAGCATATTCGCCTGCGTCCGGGAATGTATATTGGCAAACTGGGCGATGGTTCTTCGGCAGACGACGGCATTTATATCTTGCTAAAAGAAACCTTGGACAACTGCATCGACGAATTTGTCATGGGTTCGGGCAAGACCATCGAAATACATATTAAGGACAACACGGTAGATGTTCGCGATTATGGAAGGGGAATACCATTGGGGAAATTGGTCGATGTCGTTTCCAAGATGAATACCGGGGGCAAATATGACACCAGGGCCTTTAAAAAATCGGTCGGTCTCAATGGCGTTGGCACCAAGGCCGTAAATGCCCTGTCCAGTTTTTTTAAGGTAGAATCGTCCAGGGAAGGCCTCCTTAAAACAGCCGAGTTCAGTCAAGGGAATTTGGTTGTGGAAGAGGGCCCTTCGGAAACATCCAAACGGAAAGGCACGAAAGTTTCATTTACCCCGGACGAATCCATTTTTAAAAAATATAAGTTCCGCAATGAGTATGTAGAACGCATGCTCAAGAATTACGTATATCTAAATCCAGGACTGACCATTTTATTCAATGGAGAAAAGTTTTTTTCCGAAAACGGACTAAAAGACCTTTTGGAAGACAACAACAGTGCCGAAGACATGGTCTACCCCATCATCCATTTAAAGGGAGAAGACATAGAGGTTGCCATAACCCATAGCAAATCGCAATATAATGAGGAATACCATTCTTTTGTAAACGGCCAGCATACAACACAAGGAGGCACCCATCTTTCGGCTTTTCGGGAAGCTTTGGCAAAAACGATTCGGGATTTTTACGGTAAAAACTATGAAGCGGCAGATATTAGGAAGTCGGTCATCGCCGCTATCGCCATTAAGGTTATGGAGCCGGTGTTCGAGAGCCAGACCAAAACAAAGTTGGGCTCTACGGATATGGGGGGCGAATTGCCCACTGTGCGAACCTATATTAATGATTTTATTGGCACCCAATTAGATAACTATCTGCATAAAAATCCGGAAACAGCGGAAGCATTACAGCGAAAGATCATGCAGGCAGAACGGGAACGAAAGGAGCTTTCCGACATACGCAAACTGGCCAGGGAACGGGCCAAAAAGGCCAGTCTGCACAACAAAAAACTCCGGGACTGCAGAGTGCATTTGGGGGATACAAAGAACGATAGGAGTTTAGAAAGTACACTTTTCATTACGGAAGGGGATTCGGCATCTGGCTCCATTACCAAATCACGGGATGTAAATACACAGGCCGTGTTCAGCCTTAGGGGAAAACCTTTGAATTCGTATGGGATGTCCAAGAAGATTGTGTACGAAAACGAAGAATTCAATTTGTTGCAGGCCGCATTGAATATAGAGGAATCCATGGAAGATTTGCGCTACAACAATATTGTGATCGCTACGGATGCCGATGTGGACGGAATGCATATTCGCCTACTCTTGATAACCTTTTTCCTCCAATTCTTTCCCGAGCTGATCAAGGAAAACCACCTTTATGTTTTGCAGACCCCTCTTTTTAGGGTCCGGAATAAAAAGGAAACATTTTATTGCTACAGTCAGGATGAAAAAAGAGCGGCTATCGAAAAACTTTCCGGAAAACCGGAAATAACCCGTTTTAAGGGATTGGGCGAAATTTCCCCGGACGAATTCCAGCATTTTATTGGGGCGGATATCCGTCTGGAACCGGTCATGATGGACAAAGCGGTTTCCATAGAACAGTTGTTGGAATTTTATATGGGCAAAAACACCCCAGATCGTCAGGATTTTATCATCAAAAACCTTAAAGTTGAAATTGACTTAATCGATGAAAAGGAAATATGAATCAAATCAATACGTAGTTTCCATCTATGGAAGAAAATGAAGAATTGAATGGTTTGAACAACGAAAGCCAAGAAGCCTCCGCGGACACGTTGACCAAGGTTACGGGGATGTACAAAGATTGGTTTTTGGACTATGCTTCCTATGTAATATTGGAACGCGCCGTCCCCGCCATTGAAGATGGTCTTAAACCAGTGCAACGCCGCATAATGCACGCTTTAAAGGAATTGGACGACGGTCGCTATAACAAGGTTGCCAATGTGGTGGGCCATACCATGCAATACCACCCGCACGGAGATGCAAGTATTGGGGATGCCATGGTGCAGATAGGCCAAAAGGAATTACTGATAGACACCCAGGGCAACTGGGGAAATATCCTGACAGGGGATGGGGCAGCCGCACCTAGATATATTGAAGCCCGACTGTCCAAATTTGCGCTGGAAGTCGTCTTTAGCCCAAAAATCACGGAATGGCAGCTGTCCTATGATGGAAGAAAAAAAGAACCGGTAAATCTTCCGGTAAAGTTCCCTTTGCTTTTGGCCCAGGGAGCGGAGGGTATTGCCGTGGGACTTTCTACCAAAATATTGCCGCATAATTTTAATGAACTTATAGATGCCTCCATGAAGCATTTAAAAGGGCAGCGATTTACTTTATTCCCCGATTTTCCTACGGCGGGAATCATTGATGTGGCCAATTACAATGACGGTTTTCGGGGCGGCAAGATAAGGGTACGGGCTAAAATTTCACAATTAGATAAAAATACATTGATAATCAATGAAATACCTTATGGAACAAATACTTCTTCTTTAATAGATTCCATTCTTAAAGCGAATGAAAAGGGCAAGATCAAGATAAAGAAAATAGAGGATAATACCGCTGCTCAAGTCGAAATCTTGGTTCATTTGCCAAGTGGTATTTCACCGGATAAAACCATAGATGCACTGTATGCCTTTACTGCCTGCGAATCATCCATATCTCCGTTAGGATGCATAATAGAGGAAAATAAGCCCCTTTTTATTGGCGTGACCGAAATGCTGCAGCGTTCAACCGATTATACGGTTGAGTTGCTAAGGCGCGAATTGGAGATCCATCTGGAGGAATTGGAAGAGCAATGGCATTTCGCATCCTTAGAGCGCATTTTTATTGAGAAACGGATCTATCGGGACATTGAGGAGGAAGAAACCTGGGAAGGGGTTATCGTGGCCATAGACAAGGGACTTAAACCATTTACGGCGCACTTAAAAAGAGCGGTGACCGAAGAGGATATCCTTAGGCTTACGGAAATCCGCATCAAAAGAATATCAAAATTCGATTTGGACAAGGCACAGCAGCTTCTGGAAAGCCTTGAAGGGAAAATAGTCGAAGTGACGCACCATTTGGCCAATTTGGTGGATTTTGCAATCAACTATTTTAAGAACTTAAAATCCACCTACGGCAAAGGAAGGGAAAGAAAGTCGGAGATTCGTACTTTCGATGATATTGAGGCAACCAAAGTGGTGATAAGGAACACAAAGCTCTATGTTAACAGGGAAGAGGGTTTTGTGGGAACCTCTTTAAAACGGGATGAATATGTGGCCGATTGTAGCGATATTGACGATATCATTGTTTTTACCAAGGATGGCCAAATGACGGTATCAAAAGTAGACGCCAAGATTTTTATAGGCAAAAACATCATACATGTGGCCGTTTTTAAGAAAAAGGACAACCGCACCATATACAATTTAATATATAAGGATGGAAAGGGCGGGCCAAGTTTTATAAAGCGGTTTAATGTAACAGGTATTACAAGGGATAAGCCCTATGACCTTACCAATGGAAAACCCAATTCCGAGATCTTGTATTTTTCCGAAAACCCCAATGGAGAGGCAGAGATCATCACAGTGCACTTGCGCCAGGCAGGAAGTATAAAAAAATTGAAATGGGATATCGATTTTGCAGATGTCCTTATCAAAGGAAGGGCGTCCAAAGGGAATCTCGTAACCAAATACGCTATAAAACGCATTGAACTTAAAGAGAAAGGGGCATCTACTTTGCAGCCCCGCAAAATATGGTATGATGATGTGGTAAGGCGTTTAAATGTAGATGGAAGGGGTGAGTTGCTGGGAGAATTTAAAGGAGACGACCTCTTGCTCGTCGTTACCCAAAAAGGTATCGTAAAGACGCAGGCACCGGATCTTGCGACCCATTTTGACGAAGATATGACCGTATTGGAAAAATGGAACCCCAGAAAGCCATTATCCGCCATATATTTCGAGGGTGAAAAGGACAGGTATTACGTGAAGCGATTCCTGATAGAAAACGAAAATAGGGAAGATATCTTTATTTCGGAGCATCCAAAATCCTTTTTGGAATTGGTGTCCACCGATTGGCGCCCTGTCGTGGAGATTGAGTTTGCCAAAATCAAGGGAAAGGATCCTAAAGAAAATCAAATTATTGATTTGGAAGAATTTATATCAATAAAAGGGATAAAAGCTTTAGGTAACCAATTAACGACCGAAAAGGTCAAAAATATAAATGTATTAGATCCCAAGCCTTTCATTGAACCAGAGAAACACGATCCGGAAGATATAGATGTCATTGATGAGGAAACCATTACTGCCGGAGACGAAAAATTGAACTCCAAGCAAAACAATTCCGATCAGCCCACATTGTTCTAATCCTAAAAAATGGGATTATGGCCAGAAAAACATACAAATAGTCTTATATTTAGCCGATATATATTAATTTATGGATTTTACAAACCCGCTCGTTTACGGCGTTCCCTGTTTCATTGCCTTTATCTTATTGGAACTTACCTATAGCAAAACCCATGGGGACGAACATCTCTACGAATGGAAGGATTTGTTTGCCAGTGGATTCATGGGTCTAGGGTCGGCAATATTGGCTCCCTTGATCAAAGTGGTTTCGGCGGTCGTTATTTTTGAGTATGTCTATGGGGTCTTTAATCCGGAGAGCAATGGTGTGCGTATGAATATTATGGGCTATCAATCTTTTGGGTATGCCTGGTACGTATGGTTGCTATGTCAATTGGCCGATGATTTTACATATTACTGGTTCCACCGGGCCAACCATGAGGTTCGGATTCTCTGGGCGGCGCACATAGTGCACCATTCTTCCGAAAACTTTAATTTGGGAACGGCGGTGCGCAACGGTTGGTTCACCATTTTATATAAGCCTTTTTTTTATATGTGGATGCCCGCCATTGGGTTTCCTCCGGAAATGGTAGTGGTATGTCTTGGAATCGAGGCATTGTGGCAGTTTCAATTGCATTCATTATATATCCCTAAAATGGGCTTCATAGAGAAAATATTTAACACGCATACAATGCATCAGGTGCACCATGCCCAAAATGTGGAGTATTTGGATAAAAACCATGGGGGCTTCCTAAATATTTTTGATAAGATGTTCGGGACTTGGAAAGAATTGGATGATGATATAAATGTTAAATATGGTGTTATACATGCCCCAAACTCCAACAACCCTATTGTGATCCTAACCCATGAATTCAAGGACATCTATAATGATGTGAAGAAGTCAAAAAAAATATCCCATGCGCTGATGTATGTTTTTGGCCCTCCGGGTTGGAGCCCAGACAGGAGTACCCTGACAGTAAAACAGCAGCAGCGTTTGTTTAAAGAACAAAAAGAGCGGCACCCCGAAATTGCATTCAGTAGGCCAAATTAGGCCATAATAAGATAATCAACTACCCTTTATTTTCGTCCCTGACAACCACTTCTTTTCGTCGTCGCATTTTTATGTTTAAAAACTCTACAAGAAGGGAAAATGCGATTGAGAAATAAAGATACCCCTTGGGAATGCCCCCAATTTCCTGATCGAATATTTTGGTGTGGCTCAAGTGCGCTCCTTCGGCGATGAGCATAAAACCAATTAGGATCAAAAACGAAAGTGCCAACAATTGCATGGATGGGTGCTTGTTTATGAACATCCGGATCGGGTTGGCGAAAACCATCATGATTATTATTGATATGATGACCGCTATGATCATCAACACCAAGGCGTCCATTGGTCTGTGGCCAATACCGTTGGTCATCCCTACGGCCGTTAAAATTGAATCTACTGAAAAGATGAAGTCGATTACCACAATCTGGACAATGGCCTTTGAGAAATTGGCAATTTTCCTGTCCTTTAGCTCATCTTGGTCATGTTCCGGTAACTCAACCTTTTCATGTATCTCAGAGGTGCTTTTATATAAAAGGAACAATCCACCAAGAAATAATATCAAAGCCTGGCCACTGATCCCGACAGAAAGCCAAGAGGTATGGATATAGTAGAACGGATTTTTCAAGCCCACCAGAAAAGAAATGGCGAACAATAGTAGGATTCGTTGTACCATAGCCAATAGCAGTCCTAAATTGGTGGCTTTTCGCTGTTGGTTTTGGGGCAGTTTATTTGCTACAATAGAAATAAAAACAATATTGTCTATGCCCAAAACAATCTCTAAAAATGTAAGGGTAAGCAAGGCTATCCAGGCATCTGGAGTGGTAAGGATTTCAAACATGGTCATTCTTTTTTAATTGCGGTGCCAACCGATTTTTTGCTGCTGCCCACTAAAGCGTACTCAAATGTATATGAATTGTGGGTCGTAGTCAATATTTTCATGTGTATGGATTTTCCCTCGGCCATATTCTTCGGATTAGTTTTTTTTACAATATACTCACAGTCATTTATCCACCGTATGGCAGAAGTATCGCTTTTCCCTTCATACATATCTATTTCCATATCATCGCGCCGAATAAAAGTGGTCGTTTTTTTTTCCCCATCTATAGTGGACGAAAAAGTGAAAGTTCCATTTTTGAATTGGGCACAGTTACGCTCAGGTTCATAACAGGAGAGTAATATGCACGCCAATGGGAAACTTAGAAATGCTTTTTTGATCATATTGCAAATAAAGGAATTTGGTGGTTATCTACAGTGTTAATCCACTTGTTTTTTTATCCTTTTTCATTATAGGTTTCAAAACTTCCGTCATCATAGAGTAGGATGATTTTTGTCAAGTTCTTGTTCTCGTTTTTATTTAGAAAATGAGCTGTTGTTGTTGTTTTCTCTGGAAGAACCGTGTTTGTGCGTGTCGGGGTTATTGAATCCGAAGGGAAACCACCTTTCCCGTCAAGGAGCCAATAGAGGTCCACTTCCGGAAATGTCTTTATTACTTTTAGGACAAACTCCAGACTGGGCTTGTTTCTACCGGTTAGCAAATGAGAGATACTGGAACGTTGCACGTTTATTTTATCGGCAAAGGCCGCACCGGAAAGTCCATAAAAATCAAGTATTTTTCCTAAGCGATTTATAATTTCCTCTGTGTTTACCATTGTAATTATGTTTAATTCCAAAAAGAGCGAATAATGCCACCATAAATTATAAAATACACGTTATTATGTTAATAAATATATGTACTTTAAGTTAATATAAAATAACATATAAAATTGATTTACAAATAAATAACAAATAATTTAAACACATGCCAGTTGAACGCATACAAATATATACATACCCGTGCAAAATAAACCTGAAAGATGGTCAAAAAAAAATTAATTGTTTACAATTGTAATTTATTTTGAAGTTATTTTTGTGGGGCAAAACTAAAGGCCGTGCCAATGCAAGTACCCAAAATAGATTATGAACTACTAAGGGAAAATTCCGTTTGGGGCCGTTATGTCATAAATGACACTATTGCCGCCTACCTTGAAAATTCAGGTTCACTTTATAAGGTTGAGACCATTGGGAAATCAGTAGAGAAAAGGCCTATCCAAATGATCACCTTGGGAAATGGACAGAGCAAAATTTTAATGTGGTCGCAGATGCACGGCAATGAATCGACCACTACAAAGGCGGTTTTGGATTTCATTAATTGGGTGCGGTCTTCTTCAAAATTTGCAGGAAAAATCCAGGAACGGTGTACCATCAAAATTATTCCCATGCTTAATCCGGACGGCGCAGTTTCCTATACCAGGGCCAATGCAAATAAAATCGACTTGAATCGGGATGCCCAAGAAAGGACACAACCTGAAAGTAAGGTTTTACGAAAGGTATTTGATAGTTTCAAACCTGATTATGCATTTAACCTACACGACCAACGTACCATTTTTAATGTAGGCCAAACCCCAAAACCGGCCACTGTTTCTTTTTTGGCACCTGCCCATGATGAGATAAGAAGTGTTTCCGATTCACGAAAAGTAAGCATGCAGCTTATCGTGACCATGAACCACTGCCTACAGCAACTGATTCCGGGACAGGTAGGCCGTTTTGACGACTCCTTCAATAGTAATTGTGTGGGCGACTGTTTTCAAATGCTGGGGACGCCCACTATTTTGTTTGAAGCCGGGCATTTTCCTGATGATTACGAAAGGGAAAGGACAAGAGAATGCATTTTTTGGGCCTTATCCAAGGCTATTGAGGTAATTACTGTTGGCCGGATTTCTGAATATGACGCTAAGGATTATTTTTCAATACCCGAAAACAACAAACTGTTTTTTGATGTTTTGGTCAAGAACGTACATGTGCTCAGTTCTTTATATGATCCGAGGAGCAGTATAGGAATGCTGTACGAGGAAGTTTTGAAGGATGGTGCCGTGTCATTTGAACTTCAAATCGCGGAAATAGGAATGTTGGACACTTTTTTTGGACACAAAACCTATGATTGCACGGTGATGCCCGATTTTCTTTTTTTAAAAGAAGGCAATAATCCCATAACAAAATTGATCTGTTAAATGGTTGAAATATTTTTCCATAAACAGCAAATCATTACGTTTTTATTAAAAAAATGTAAGTTTTATTGAATTTAATTTCTTAATTTTTTACTTTTGCCGAAAATATTAACCATGAGCAAAATAAAATTAGACGAAATAGACCATCAGATTCTGGATATGCTGATCGACAATACCAGAACGCCTTTCACGGATATTGCAAAAAAACTATTGATCTCCGCAGGAACGGTCCATGTCCGGGTAAAGAAAATGGAAGAAGCGGGGATAATCAAGGGATCTTCCCTGACCCTGGACTATGTGCAGTTGGGCTACTCCTTTATAGCCTATGTGGGTATTTTTTTGGAAAAAACACATCAAACCAAATTTGTGCTGGAACGGCTGAATCAATTACCCTTTGTAACGGTGGCGCACATTACCACGGGAAAATTCAATATTTTTTGCAAGATACGTGCAAAGGATACAAACCATGCCAAAAACATTATCTTTAAAATAGATGACATTGATGGCATAAGCAGGACAGAGACCATGATTTCGTTGGAAGAGAGCATCAACGACAAAAAACGTTTAATGCACACCATTTTTAACGAGATGTAGTAGGGTCCATAAAACCCAAAAACAACAAATCCCAACCAATAATATTGTTTGGGATTTTTAATTGACCCAATTATGATGAAATCGGATCTTCAACCCTATGAATTCGATCAGTTTTACGGCACCTATCTTTCCGCTTTGGAAGAAGTGGATTTATTAGAGGCCTTAAGGGATGGGATGAATGGATTTATAAAGTTTATGTGGAATATTCCCGAGAAGGACCTAAATAGCGCTTATGGGGAAAACAAATGGACCATCGCAGAAGTGCTGGGCCATATCATAGATACGGAACGGGTTTTTCAGTACCGCGCCCTACGATTTTCCAGAAATGACAAAACTGCCTTACCGGGCTTTGAACAAGATGATTATGTTTTGTCTTCCAATAGCAAAGAAAGGGGAAGGGATAGTTTGATCGATGAGTATATAGCGGTAAGAAAAGCCACCATCGCCTTATTTGCCAATTTAAACAAAGAACAATTGGGACGAACAGGAACAGCAAGCAATATCCAATGGAGTGTTGCGGGTTTGGGCTTCATCATAAGCGGACACCAGGAACATCACAAAAAAATCCTGGAAGAGCGTTATTTATAGACCTATTCAAAATCAAAATCGTCATCCATTTCCGATTCTAAATTCAGCTCCATTTCAACTTGGTCTTCATCACTTTCAAGCTCCATTTCATCCTTCTGCGGGACAATTGGTTTGGCCATGAGTTCTTTTTCAATGGCATCATCAAAATTGGCAATGAAATTTGATAGGCTTTTACTTATTTTGACCAAGTAAATGGTATCCTCTGTTTTAATTTCAACAGCTTCCACAATTTCCCCATGCATGTTCTTAAAGGTAATGATATCTTCATCGCCATAACCATAGGGATAGCTCTCAATCAGTAAATTGACCACTTCATGGTCCAGTTTTTTGTAATCTACAAGTAATCGTTTCATGTGTATGGTCTAGGGTGGTTTACAAACCTAAACTATATATTTTTTTCCTTACGGATTCTAAAGAGTTGTAAAACGGGTGGTTTTGGTAGTGTAATAGCTATTCTTTGTAGTAAGAAAAGGCTTTAAACAGTAAATCTTCGGGAACTTTGATATCAATTACCGTTTTGCCAATACTTTGTAAAAGCACAAAATTTATATTCCCGTGGGAGTTTTTCTTGTCAAACTTTAATAGTGACAGTATTTGGGAAAGATCTACACCTTCAAAATCCACTTTTTTGTATCGGGAGAGAAAGGTAGATTTGATATCATCCAAATCGGCCTTGGATAGTTTGGTCAATTTATGGGAAAGATATCCTTCCAGCACCATTCCGGCAGCAATTGCTTCTCCGTGCAATAGTAATTCATGAGCCTCACTTTCCAAAAAGAAAGATTCAATGGCATGTCCCAAGGTATGCCCAAAGTTTAAACTTTTCCGGATGTTCTGCTCTGTGGGATCTTGGAGCACCACATTATTTTTAATTTGGACCGAGGTGTAAATAGCTTCATCCAAACCATCATAACTATCCCTGGTTTTTAATTGATCCCAATACCTTCTATCCTGTATAAGCCCATGTTTCAACATTTCTGCAAAACCACTATTAAGCTGCCGCTCATCCAGTGTCCGTAAAAATCCCGAAACCACCAAAACCATTTGCGGTTGGTTTATAACACCGATCTGGTTTTTTAGCATGCCGAGATCTACTCCTGTTTTTCCGCCCACGGAGGCATCTACCATGGCCAGCAGGGAAGTGGGCAGGTTTATAAAATCGATGCCCCTTTTAAAAGTGGAGGCCACAAAACCGCCCAAATCCGTGACCACTCCGCCGCCTAAATTGATCATAAGACTTTTACGATCCGCATCCAATTCTGATAATGCTTCCCAGACTTGGGTGCAGGTTTGGATGTTTTTATGGATTTCGCCTGCTTCAATTTCAATTATTTCAATATTGTACACTCCTGTAATACCGGCCATAAGATCAGGTAAGCAGCAGTTGCGCGTATTTTCATCCGTAAGAATAAATATCTTGGAATACCCTGTATTCTCCAAATGAAAATTTAAGGCTTTATACGCCTTTTCATTAAAGTGTACAGCGTAGGAAGAGGTAATTATAGAATCCATTATTTGTTGATAGAAAGCGCAAAATAAAGATTATTTTTGATAGGATTACACAACCCGTTTAAACTTTATAATGATAGACAACATTTTTGAAGATACGGCCACGGCTTTTTCCCTAAAATCCGATTCCGACCTGGAGCGGGCTTATTTTTTGTTCAGATTAATCGCCAATGAACCTCTGGTAAAGATAGGGTCGGCTGTAACCGATTTCGCCATTAAAGCGCATCTCCCCATAGAAGGGTTGATAAGGGCAACGGTATTCGATCATTTTTGCGGTGGCATAAACGAAGAGGATTGTTTGCCATTGGTTGATAAAATGTATGGCAAAAGGGTGCGCTCTATTTTAGACTTTTCGGTAGAAGGAAAGCAGGAAGAGACCCAATTTGATTTTGCTATGGAAAAGACACTGCAGATGCTTAGTTTTATGAAGGAAAAGGAGGCCATTCCATTTGCGGTATTTAAGCCTACAGGTTTCGGACGGTTATCCCTTTATGAAAAAATGAGTTCCGGAAAGCTGTTAAGCGACAAGGAAAAAGAAGAGTGGCAACGCGTGGAACACCGTTACGGGAAGGTGTGTAATAAAGCACATGAAATAGGGGCAGCCCTACTTATAGATGCCGAAGAAAGCTGGATGCAAAAAGCAGCCGATGAGTTAGCGGAAAAAATGATGCAAAAATACAACAAGGAGAAAATTGTGGTATTCAACACCCTACAAATGTACCGATGGGACCGTATGGACTATCTTCGGGAACTGCACCGGAAAAGCATTGAACATCAATTTAAAATAGGGATAAAGGTAGTCCGAGGGGCCTATATGGAAAAGGAGAAAGAAATGGCAGGGGAGAAAGGATATCCATCACCCATTTGTCCATCTAAAAAGGAAACCGACCAAAATTTTGACGCTTGTATTGCCTATATAGTAGCGCATTTAGACCGTATTTCCATATTTTCCGGAACCCATAATGAGCTTAGCTGTTACAAGCTAATGGCATTGGCGCAACAACAGGGTTTAAATAAGAGCGATCCCAGGATTTGGTTTGGCCAGTTATATGGCATGAGCGATCATATATCCTTTAATCTGGCCAAAAAAGGCTATAACGTGGCCAAATATTTGCCTTTTGGCCCCGTACGCGACGTAATGCCTTATTTAATAAGAAGGGCAGAAGAAAACACATCCGTGGCGGGACAGACCAGTAGGGAGTTGGAACTGTTGAAAAAGGAGCGTAAGCGGAGGAAAATCTAAGGGCTTATGAAAGCGCTTTTACCTCATAAAGAAAGTTCATTGAAAAAACTTTCAACAATAACCTTTTTATTGCAATTTATAACCTTCAAAAAGGCTTTCCCGTTGTCTAGCATTCCTTCAATAAGATATGTTTTACAGGGTGTTGTCTTGGTTTCGCTTTTGCCAAAATCAATATTCCCGTTATGGAGAAAATAAGCAATGTCCGAGGAATCCAAGGTCTTGCTACTTATCAGTGCGTTGACCTCCTCAGAATAAACAGTGGGTTTAGATCTTATGTCTTTTAAAACCCTGCAATTGGGAAAATAGCAGAACTCAACTCCCGCTTCCTGAGCCTTGTTTTTTAAAAAGTAGGACAAGAAGATGAGTCCGATAGAAAGCCCTGCCAAATAAAAGCCCAAGCGTTTAAGAAATGCCATTGATCAGAATATAAGAAAATTGATGTCGCTATAGGAAAGATCAAACCATTCACCTACCGATTTATTGGTAAGTATGCCGTGATATAGATAAAGTCCATTTCTTAATCCCTTGTCATATCGCAATCCGTTTTCAATCCCGCCATCTTCCCCAATCTTAAGCAGATAAGGGGTAAAAATATTGCTGATGGATATCGATGCCGTTTTTGGATAGCGCGATGGAATATTGGGTACGGCATAGTGGATTACTCCATATTTTACCCTGGTAGGTTTGTCATGGCTGGTAACTTCGCTTGTTTCGAAACAGCCTCCCATATCGATACTCACGTCAATGATTACCGCCCCTTTTTTCATATGTTCCACCATGGTGGTTGAAACTACCACCGGAGAACGGTCTTTACCCCGGATGGCACCAATGGCCACGTCGCACCTTTTCAAGGCTTTCAGCAGGTTTTTGGGCTGTAGGGTAGAGGTATATACCGTCTGTTTCAGATTGGTCTGTATGGTCCTTAATTTTGATATGGAATTATCGAATATTTTTATGTTCGCCCCCAGGCCAATGGCCGACCTCGCCGCAAATTCCCCCACCGTTCCGGCACCGATAATGACCACTTCAACGGGCGGTACACCGCTAATATTACCAAACATAAGTCCGTTTCCTTTGTTGGTCGCCGACATAATCTCTGAGGCGATCAGCACGGTGGAAATTCCCGCAATTTCCCCCAAAGA
>JBGTBA010000106.1:0-2680 GCA_041749595.1 Flavobacteriaceae bacterium
CAAAAGATTAAAGGAATGAAAGTATGAATTAGCGCTATCCATTTTTAGTTTAAAATCAACCCATAGTAGGTGATAATGCTATGGGTTGTTGTTTTTTACCTCAAGCATAGAATGGATAAGGCCATCCTAAAATTCAATTTCTTATGTTTGTTCTTTATCATACGGTAAACATGAGTTTTATAGACAATCCAGTTTATGCTTTAACGGTACTGGCCCTTATGGTCTTATGCCCGCTCTGGGCAGCAAAAGCCAAATAGGAAAAGCCATTAGGCCCTAGGCTATTGGTCATTGTTTTTACCGCTGTGCTGTCAAACTTAAAATTGATTCATTCCGCTTGCAAATGCAATACCATTATAACCTTAGTTCGACCTAAGCTTTAGTAAAAAAGTGCCAGTTTTAAGGTATTTTCTGATTCGAATTTGATTCCCGGTTTTTTTTCTTGGAACGAGTAGGCGACAAGGCTTACCACTAGGTTGGTCAAAAAGTTGCCAAAGCTCCGGTGGCACGAATGTTCTGCCTGGGGGATGTTCTTGAGCTGGTCATTTATGGTTTCTATGACGGATCAATTTCGAAGAAGGATCTTGTCCCTCATGCTCATCAGCACATTTTTCATTTTGTTCCTGATACCGGGTACCAAGAGCAGGCCCTGATCGAATAGCATCTCCATATCCTTTCCTAAAATAGGAGAGTACCATTTATGATAGTGTTCTTCCACGGTAGATGAGATTAAATAAAAGTTAGGTTGATTAGTTTGAAAAAACTCAATTTAAATAAAGATATAATAGCCCAAGGTAACTTAGAAATTTCCGTTATTTTTTTTAGAGTGTTTTATGGTAGTAGATTGAAGCTACTCAGGTATTTTTAAAAGTATTGCACTATTGTTTAAAATGAAATAAAAAATCATTTAGGTTTACTAACTTTTTCGGAAAGGAGTAATAAAAAAGCCCTCTCATAGGAAGGCTTTTTAAGCTGTTGCAGGTAAAGTGCCAATTTGGGGAAACAAAGCACTACTTTAATTAAGTAAATGTTCAATTTGGGGATAAACACTATCACTTAAATACAATGTAAAGATAGGAAGCCTTTTTTCGGTTTCTAAATTTTTGTTGTGAAGAGCGTATTAAATGTGGTGAAAAAATTAACGGCATTATTTATCCGATAAACGGCTTACTTTTTAACCAGAAACAAGGATTAATAGTCGTCTAAATGTTCCGGATACAGAAAATTATTGTACGGAAATCGGGTTACATGAATGTCCCTTACCTCAATATACACTCTTTTTCTAAATTCTTCCAGATTTTCTTTGTTCAGTGCCGAAATAAATAAAGCCCGATCCCCCAACCGTTGCATCCAGGTTTGCATCCAGTCCGCAAGGGTAAAATGGTAAGGTGTTTTTTCGGTGATCAGGTCGTCTTCATCAATAGCGTTATGTTGGTATTGATCTATTTTGTTGAACACCATAATCGTCTTTTTGTCCGCACTGCCAATTTCACTCAAAATCTGGTTAACAGAATCTATATGTGCTTCGAACTGCGGGTGGGAAATATCTACAATATGCAACAGCAAATCCGCTTCGCGCACCTCATCCAAAGTGCTTTTAAAACTCTCCACCAACTGGGTAGGCAGTTTTCGGATAAACCCTACCGTATCACTCAAAAGAAAGGGAAGATTGCCTATAACCACTTTGCGTACCGTAGTGTCCAAGGTGGCAAATAATTTATCCTCTGCAAAAACTTCGCTCTTACTGATAACGTTCATCAAAGTAGATTTGCCCACGTTGGTATAACCCACCAGGGCCACGCGTACCAACGCACCCCTATTGCCGCGCTGGGTTTCCATCTGTTTGTCGATTTTCAGTAATTTTTTCTTTAGCAGGGAAATACGATCTCGTACAATTCGTCTATCTGTTTCTATTTCAGTTTCCCCTGGTCCACGCATTCCGATACCGCCCTTTTGCCGTTCCAAATGTGTCCATAAACCCGTAAGTCTGGGAAGTAAATATTCGTATTGTGCCAATTCTACCTGGGTACGGGCATAACTGGTTTGAGCGCGTTGCGCAAAGATGTCTAAAATAAGACTGGTACGGTCCAAAATCTTACAGCGAAGCTGTTTTTCTATATTGCGTTGCTGGGCAGGGGTAAGTTCATCATCAAAAATAACAGAACGGATATCGTTTGCGGTTACGTAGGCCTCTACCTCTTCCATTTTTCCGCTGCCAATATAGGTTTTTGGGTTGGGGAGGTCTATGCGTTGTACAAAGCGTTTCGTGACCTCGCCCCCTGCAGTGTAGGTAAGAAATTCTAATTCATCCAGATATTCCGTTACTTTTTCCTCGTCTTGATCCCTGTGAATGACACCTATGAGCACCGCCTTTTCATAATCAATACTTTTCTTTTCTAACATACTTGGATTTATGGTGCAAAGCTACTAAATAGTAGTCAAGGTTTTTTGTAATTTTAAACCTACCCCGGATTAATGTTTTACGTCCAGTGTCTGAAGAAACGTTTATGAACCATATCCATACGGTAGCCTTTTATAATAAAGGCAACCTCTAAAAACTATTTATTTTTCTCGGGTCGACATTTTTTTTGTTTTTTTAGGTTACCCTTATGGTAATAATTTTCGTGATTATCTCATATTGAATAAGATGCATTTTATTATTTCCATTATTAAGCGCACCTTC
>JBGTBA010000107.1:0-1582 GCA_041749595.1 Flavobacteriaceae bacterium
GGCCATGCCGTGGCAAATGGAATCTATGTGGCCGCTGCCAACCGCATTGGTTTGGAAAAATACCTGCCCGGTACCGATGGGGTGGAATTCTGGGGGAATTCCTTTATCTGCGGCCCCCAAGGTGAACTATTGGCGCAGGCCTCTTCGGACAGGGAGGAAATTTTGATGGCCGAAGTTGATCTGAAACTTCAGGAAAATGTGCGCCAAAATTGGCCTTTTTTCCGGGACAGAAGAATAGACGCTTTCCACGATATTACCAAACGATTCATTGATTAACACACATGGCACAACGAAGATTCCCCGCGGAATGGGAAACCCAACAGGGCATCCTGCTGTGCTTTCCGCACAATGGTAACGACTGGCCCGGTAAATACGGAGCCATACAGTGGGCCTTTGTAGAATTTATCAAGAAAATTGCAGAGGATGAGACGGTTTTTTTGGTGGCTGCAAATAATGCGCTGAAACTTAAGATTACAGATATATTGATAAAAGCCAATGTTGACCTCAAAAAAATAGAATTCATTATACAAAAAACCAACAGAAGTTGGATGCGCGATTCCGGACCCATCATCGTGAAAAACGGAACTAAAAGGGAAGCGTTGAATTTCAATTTCAACGGTTGGGCCAAATACCACAATTGGCAACTGGATAAACACGTGCCCAAAACAGTGGCTGAACACCTAAAAATATCGCTCACCCAAGTAACCCATAAAGGAAAAAAAGTGGTTTTGGAAGGAGGAGCTTTGGAAGTTAACGGCCAAGGAACGCTCATTACCTCCGAGGAATGTTTGTTGCATCCCAGTATTCAGGTGCGGAATCCAGGTTTTACCCGAGAAGATTACGAAGCTGTTTTTAAAGAATATTTGGGAGTGACCAATGTAATATGGTTGGCCGATGGTATTGTAGGCGATGACACCCATGGCCATATAGACGATCTGTGTCGGTTTGTAAACGAAGATACGGTGGTAACTGTAGTCAAGGATAATCCGAAGGATAGTAACTATAAGCCACTTCAGGAAAATCTTAGCCGTTTACAAAATGCCAAATTGAAAAACGGAAAGGCGTTAAAAATCGTTACCTTGCCCATGCCCAAAAAGATTGTTTTTGACGGGGTACAACTCCCTGCCAGCTATGCCAACTTTTTAATTCTCAACAAGAGCGTATTAGTGCCCACCTTTAACGATCCCAGTGATAGGATTACCCTAAATATTTTGGCCGATTGTTTTCCGGAACGGGAGGTTATTGGCATAAGTTGTAATGATTTTATTTGGGGCTTTGGCACGCTGCATTGCTTGAGTCAACAGATTCCCGTGTAGGTTGTTCATTTAAAAACATATGGCAACCTCTAAAAACTATTTATTTTTCTCGGGTCGACATTTTTTTTGTTTTTTTAGGTTACCCTTATGGTAATAATTTTCGTGATTATCTCATATTGAATAAGATGCATTTTATTATTTCCATTATTAAGCGCACCTTCCCCATTACATGGCGGTCAATTGGATTTTTATGAACATGTTATAGGTCAGGTTCATCAAGCCAATTATGGCCGCAACCCTCTTTTTTCCAATGTTGTGCAGGTACA
>JBGTBA010000108.1:0-5318 GCA_041749595.1 Flavobacteriaceae bacterium
AATACAGATACCTCTTTTACCAAAAGCATTAGAAATATTGGAAAGCTATAAAGGGAATAGAAAAAGCGCTTTTAACGGTACTATATTTCCCAAGATTTCAAACCAAAAAATAAATACTTATTTAAAGGAAATTGCAGTTGTATGTGGTATTAGAAAGAATCTGACCTTTCATATTGCTAGACATACCTTTGCCACAACAGTAACCTTAAGTAATGGTATGCCCATTGAAACCGTCTCTAAATTGTTGGGACATTCCAAAATATCGACTACCCAGATTTATGCAAAGGTTATCGAAAGAAAGGTCAGTGATGATATGCAGAGACTTAGGGTTCGATTTAATAATATGTAATGCTAAAAGGAGGGTTATTGAAGATTTTGTGGAGAACTCCGAAATCAGCTAGTTTTAAACAAGACCCATGTTTTATATATAGAGAAATATTGATTATTCAGCGTTAATCCGAGTTTCTAGGATTAAACACTTTCTGGTCGCTTATAAGTTATCAACAGTAGCTATAATTTCGGAATATTTCCATTATTGTCTTTGAGAACCATAATATTGTAGCAATAAAAGCCCTACTTAAAGAGGTAGGCATCGTTTGAGAATTCAGGCTAACCCTATATTGTGTAAACTAAATCATTTTTACAAGCCTTAATCATGATCCGCATGATACTACAAAACTTTGCCCGAAAACTTTTTCATAACAGACTTCTTAATTCACTGGAACTTTGTTCAGGGCAACGTCCCCAGTTTTCTTCAGATGATGTATGGTATTTTGAACTTTGCCCTGCAATACATTGCCGTTGACATCTTTTACAGTATAGGAGATAGTCATCACGTCAACGGGCTCAATCCCTTGGAGTAAAAGTTTTAGGGTTTTACCATTATCACTCAACAAAGCCTCACTTATTTCAAGCTTCTTGATATTGTACCTATTTGAACCATATTTACTACTTCTCAGAAGGTCCCAGGTCATTATCTCAAAATTTTCGAGGTTTGAAATGCTTCCTTCATCCAGTTCCGAGGCAAAAGTCAG
Source organism: Flavobacteriaceae bacterium (assembly GCA_041749595.1). Taxonomy (GTDB): domain Bacteria; phylum Bacteroidota; class Bacteroidia; order Flavobacteriales; family Flavobacteriaceae; genus Aurantibrevibacter. The sequence continues at coordinate 1,035 of JBGTBA010000108.1, forward strand.
CAGGACCCCATCCGTTTGGGAGGAAAGCTTTACCGGTACGGACAATGATTTGCCAGTATAACGAAGTCTGTAGAATTCACCGCCTTTCATTGTTTGGGAAGTTCCCCAAGCCGACATCCCACATGCGTACAGATGACCATCTTCAGAGTTAAAGCGACCTCTCATCACACCAGACTGAAATTTGACCCCTGGCAAATCAATAACTCCGGCCTGCCGTTGCCCGTTGACCCTTTCGGGTAAAACCAGCTGTATCTTTCCGTAGCCATAGGAGAAACTCAGCAAACCCCCGTTCAGAGGACCCCATTTCTCGCTATCTACCCAAAGAAGCTCAGAAGGCGACCTGTCAAATTCCATATCGATCCATACCATAGGCTGTTCCATAGCCGTCCGGGTACTGTCTTTAGGCGGTTCATAACCCCACATATTACCATAGAACTTATCTTTACCCTCTATCCAGTTAACACGGTTCATTGGGTTCCAGTGCCCTTGCTGATCCGTGACAATAAAGCTGCCATCTGGATTAATGCATACTCCGTTGGCAGCTCTAAATCCATTTGCTATTATTTGAGTATTAGAACCATCTCTGCTTACCTTCAACAAGGTTCCGTGCTGAGGCACTAATGCTTCTCTGGCATGCCGACCACTTTTGGCATAATAGAAATTACCCTGCCGATCAGTCTGCAAGCCCATAGCAAATTCATGGAAATGATCAGTAACCTGGTGATCACTGTTGAAATTTTCGTAAAAATCCGTTTCTCCGTCGCCATTCAGATCTTGAAGTCTTACCAGTTGATCCCGACAAATCACATAGACCTTTTCATCCACTATTTTTATCCCTAAAGGTTGAAACAATCCTGAACCGATTCGCCTCCAGGTTAATCTCCCAGAACCATCGATAATGCCACTAATAGACCATACATCCCCGTCGGTGGTACAGGCCATGGCTTTATTCTTATCTTTTAGGAAATCGATGCCGCTAAGCTTCATTCTGCTTTTCCAGGGGTTGTCAAATGGAGGGGATAGGATGTCCACGGCAATCGGGCCATCCTCATTACCCGTGATGGTAGTGGTAATCAATTCCTGTGGGTATTTCGCACTGCCACCTTTGGTATATTTCTCAAGCGATTCCGGTGCCCCCGCCTGCTCGGCAAGGGCCTCTAACCCTTTCACACTAGAATCGGCAATAAAAAGTTTTAGGTTTGCCGCCTGCCCGGGAGGTACCTCCAGAACGACAAATCCATCCTCTTTCTTCAAAGTGCCAACATTACCACTAATGGCAACCGCCGTACCAACAGGAGCTATTCTCGTAAGCAGTCTGGACGAGGAAGGACTTATATTTAATGTTCTTGTGAAAACAGTACTGCCATTTAATTCTTCCATGCCCAGACTCTCAAGGATCTGTGCGTCGCCAACCGAATAGAAAATGACAATCTTATCTGAGTGATGATAAATTCCCTTATAACGAGCCCATTTTTTAGGTAAGGGTCCAAATCTTCTACCGTCACGGGCTTTAAACCTAGGGTCATCGAACGATCCATTGGCCGGATTCGCCCATGCAGGGCCTACCGGAGTTTCAAAATGCAACTTACCTATGGTTCTAGGATAGGTCTCGTGTTGGTCATTTAGCAATATCCCTTGCCAATCGATAAAACCTTCGCCAGTCCAACCGCCGGCTACACGCATGAGATCGTGGTCAAAAATCATCCAGGCTTTCCCATCAGATACGCCTCCGGACCCTTTGTCAAGTCTTACTGCAATTCCTTTGTATGCAAAATTATTCTCCAAGTAATTTTCATCCGGATATGGTACCGGGCCTTCAGAGTGAAACCGTTTCGGTCCTGTTTCCGCATCTACCAATTCATAGGTGTTGATAAAAAAATTTCCATAATCCATGTCTGACCAGGGGTGAAAAGGTTTTGCATCTGGGCCCATGGAGCTTCCCTTAGGCACCTGCGTGAGGTATTCCGACCCCACATAAAAATACTGCTCCTTATTCCTTTTGTGCACAAAGGCCTCACGGATGTAGTGTATTACATCGTATTTCTCCTTTGGAGTCAATGCCACCTGTGGCGGCATAGAGGCATACCCTTTGGAAAGTGTTTCATACATGGAATAAGGATCGTTTCCGGCCTTAAAAGATTGCTCCCAAAATTTTAAGGACAACGGAATGGATCCCTCCATATCGGGAATTCCATGACAATTGATGCAATTCGAATTATAAATTCTTTCCCCCCGGGTAAGCGCTTTTTGATCTAAACTATTAATCAGACCAATATGGTCCAGATCCGTTTCGGTTTCACCCAGATCCGAATCGGACAGGGTATAGGTTACATCTGGCTTCACATAGATTGATTCTTTTATTTTCGTCGCAACAATGGGAATTGTTTCCTCCCCCATGTACAGCTCTCCCGTGAAAGTATCATCTACAAATTCCCCTGTAATCAGCAATTCATCCTCCAAGTCCTTTATGCCTGCTGTAAATGTTGTTCCGTCAAATTTCAAATCACTCAGAGGGGCCTCACCCAAATCCGGTATGGTAATAGTTCCCGTATAGGCGCTACCCTTTTTAAGGAGGCTCATATTTCCAAATTCATCCAGTATCTGAAATTCCCATTTCCCCTCAAATCGATGATCTGAGGAACAGTAAATAAAAAGTAAAAGTGGGCTAAGGAAGAGACAAAGCAAAAATTTTCGTTGATTCATTAAAGCATGATTTATAAATTGGAGGTTGTGCATTCCATAATTATTATATAAGACCGTTGCATAAGTCCCCAGATTTATAATTACAGTCTCGTTGATTTTTATTTTTCAGAGTTTTCAAGACCTTATTTTTATTTTTACATTTTTTTGGGCTTTTCGAGCCGTAAAATACTCTTTTTAAGACTCGATTTCTCTTAATTTTGAGAATTAGGCGCAATGATCCCTGGACTTCGGTATAAATTATAGCAAATTGCTTCCACAATATTTTGAGTATGCATTTTGCAAATCCCTTTATATCGAGCAGTTCCTACTTGAAACCGGCGTTTTATTCCTCCAAAGGTCCGTTCTACTTTAAAACGGGTTTTACCCACCAATTTATTGAACTTTCTTTCCCAATCAGTCAATGGTTTGTTCTTTTTTACCTTTTTTAAAATATGATTTTTAAGTTTTCTTTTCTTTAAAAGTTCTTCATTTCTAGCCGATTGATACCCTTTATCCACACTGTCCGCATACGCTTTAGTTACTTCAACTTCTTTCTCATCCTTTCCATCCTCGGTTACTTTATGATTTGTTTTTCCGGCTATATTCTAATATTAACAGCATTTTCTTTAAAAAGCCAAAACAAGTCATATGCCTGCGAGGCGCTAAGCCCTCCAACTATCCACTGCTTAAGCGTGCTTTTTGTCTGCCTTAGTTTATCTGCATACGCAAACCAATTCAGGTAATTTTGCGGGTATTTTGAACTTACACCATTAAAGGGGTCTAAGAAATCCCTCAATTCTTTATGTTTTTTGTTTACAGCTTGTACGTGAATACTCCTGTCTTTTTTATCTGTATGGTCTTTGGATATGAATGTTTTGTGTTTTATACGTGGATTTGATTTAGCATAGGATTTATAGGGAACGTGCGAATCCGTTACCAACACGGTACCTTGGGCCAATTTATTGCCAAAGGCCTTGTCAATCTCTTGGGAGGTAAGCCGTTTGCTTTCGACTGCTTTTAAAAAAGTTTCACCTTTCCTTTCAACGGCTGTTACCACTTGGACTACGGTAACATCATCCGTCCCGGTGTTCCTCTTGAAATCTGTTCCTCTTTTTCTTGGTGCCCTTTCCAAATCTCGTGCTCCCTTATGGCTCAAGGCCAACTCTAATTCATCGCTCTCAACCACTCCAGATAAGGTTTGGGGGACGAATCTGTCCAATGAACCGAGTATCTTGTGCCGCCAGTCGAAAGAGGTCCGTATGCAGATACCCAATTCTTCGGATATGGCCTTGAGCGACATTCCTTTTTCCATACAACGGAGATAACCCTGCCATTTCGATTTCAGTTTTATGTCCCATAAAGGCGTGCCCGTAGTTTCACTGTACCACTTATCGCAATACCTGCATTGGTACATCTGGACATTGTTCAGCTTGCCCCGCTTATAGACTTTCGTGTTATGACAATGGGGACAGGGCTTTTTTCCCCTTGTTGCCAAAACATCCGCTGTGGCCGCATCTATGATCTTTCCCTGTAATTCGTGTTCTTGCAGCAATTCGTCCAGCAAAGCCTGTTGCTGCTCAAAACCAAGCCCTGAAAATATCG
>JBGTBA010000109.1:0-62051 GCA_041749595.1 Flavobacteriaceae bacterium
AGAGTTTTGATTTTAATTAAAAATAAAAACAGATCTAGGAATTGATATTAATTCCTCCGAACAGCCTGACTACAAAGGAATTGAACTTAAATCATTTAGAAGTAGTAGGACAAACAGAAAAAATTTGTTTGCACAAGTGCCTGATTGGTCATTAAGTAACTTCAAAAGTTCGGCAGAAATTTTAGATGCATTTGGTTATCACAGGGAAGATGATTTTAAACTCTATTGCACAGTTTCGGCAATTACACGAAACTCACAAGGCTTAACATTAAAACATGATTCTGATATGAAGCAACTCATTGAGAATTCAGATAAACCTGAAATTGGCGACTTTGTAGTTTGGACTTTGGATACACTTCACAGCCGTTTAAAAGAAAAACATAAGGAAACATTTTGGGTTAAAGCAGATAGCACCTACATAGATGGACGGGAACATTTTCAATATTCACTTGTAGAACACACGAAAAAACCGATTACATCTCAATTCGATATCCTTGTTGAACAAGGAATAATTACCCTTGACCACTTGATAAAAAGAAACTCGAAAGGGAATGTGGTTGAAAAGGGACCGCTTTTTAAAATTAAACCGAAAGGACTTGACATGCTATTTCCTCCAAGTGAAAAATATAATTTGATAAAAAATGCCTATGCTATTAACACTACGAAAAAGGATGCCAGCCCTTAAAAGCGTTTTTTTAACCTAAACCCTTAAACAATAAACCAAATACCCATGAAAGTAGATTTTACAAAAAATAGCGATGGATTGATCCCGGCCATTATACAGGACGCCACCACAAAAAATGTGCTTATGCTGGGCTATATGGATCAGGAGGCACTTGAAATAACCCAAAAAACCAAAAAGGTAACTTTTTTTAGTCGCACCAAAAAAAGGTTATGGACCAAGGGCGAGGAAAGTGGTAATTTTTTAAATTTGGTCGACATCAAAACCGACTGTGACAACGACACTTTATTGGTTTACGTAACACCACAGGGACCTACCTGCCATACCGGAACCGATACCTGTTGGAATGAAAAAAACGAAACGCAATTTGGATTTCTATCAACGTTAGAAGCCATAATTAACGATCGAAAAGAAAATAATCACAATGAAAAAAGTTATGTTTCCTCCTTATTTAAAAGCGGCATCAACAAAGTAGCTCAAAAGGTGGGTGAAGAGGCTATTGAGGTGGTTATTGAGGCAAAGGACAATAATGACGAACTCTTTTTAAATGAAAGTGCAGACCTGCTCTTTCACTACCTGATTTTGCTTCAGGCCAAAGGGTTCACCTTAAAGGATGTTGAAAAAGTACTGCAAAGCAGAAACTAAAGAGGCAAAAAATTATTCTTTTGATTCTTCTTGTGACATCATATCTAAGGTCGTAAGTAAATCCTGGGTTTGCAAATACACTTTTTTAGAATAGTAACGGCCTATTTCCCAGCTATCGGGGTCTACTGCTTTGTTGGCATCTTTAATAATATCCTCTATTTTATATTTTAATTCCTGACAATCGCAATCCACTAAATTTTGGTTTAGCGCTTTATAAGAGGTTAAAACTTTTTGAGAGTAGTATTTTTGATGCTCAAAATTGTTGGAACTTAAGGCTCTTTTGGCGTGAGATAAGCTGTAAGAAGCTTTGGAATAAACAGAATCCCAATCTACAGTACCATTGGTTAAAAATAGAAATGAAAAACTTAAAATCAAAAATTTAAAGATCATGTAAGTAGGTTTAGACTTAGAAAAACGTCTTGTTTTGGTAATTGTTGCCTAATCCAATATGTATTTTTTTACAATACCAAGATGCAGAGGTTGCTTAGCAAATCATAAACTGTAGCCAGTTCTTTATCCTATAACACGGAGTGAAACCCCTGTAGACTTCGCCATAGTTAGGTAATTTGAAAGCCATAATTTAATGCGTTAAGGTTTCATTAAAAGCTACTATTACATGTGTAAAAGTATTAATTTTATAGCATGGCTATGAATTTGAGAAAGGGGTTTCGTTTCCAGGTATACGAAGCACCCGAACAATCTCCTTTTGAAAAACTTTTTGAGATTTTCAGAGAACTCATCACTCATACTTCCGGTGATGTAGATGAAGCACTGGATTGGTTGCGCGAGCTCGATAAGGAATATGAACTTACCGACGAGAATTATACCATTGATGACTTTATTGAGGATTTAAAAGCTAAGGGTTTTTTGCGCGAAGAATTTAAAGATGGTGATGGCGGCGGAGAGGGTAAGAGTGATCTTTCCATAACGGCAAAGATGGAAAGGGTTATTCGGCAACAGGCATTAGATCAAATTTTCGGAAAACTAAAACGCAGTGGCGCCGGAAACCACAAAACCGGTAAATCCGGTCAGGGAGATGAGCATACCGGAGAGTTGCGGGAATATCATTTTGGGGATGGCGTAGAGCATATTTCCATGACAGAAAGTATACGAAATGCGCAGATAAATCACGGGATGGATAGTTTTTCGCTAACCGAAGAAGATTTAGTGGTAGAAGACACCCAGTACAAGGCACAAATGAGTACGGTGCTTATGATCGATATTAGTCATAGTATGATTTTGTATGGAGAAGATCGCATCACTCCGGCCAAAAAAGTGGCCATGGCTCTGGCTGAATTAATTACTACCCGATACCCAAAAGACACCTTGGATATTCTAGTCTTTGGAAACGATGCCTGGCCCATTTCCATCAAAGAACTTCCTTATTTAAAAGTAGGACCCTATCATACCAATACCGTCGCAGGATTGCAATTGGCAATGGATATGTTGCGCAGAAAACGCAACACCAACAAGCAGATTTTCATGATCACCGATGGCAAACCAAGTTGTTTGCGAATGCCCAATGGCGATTATTATAAGAACAGCGTGGGTTTAGATGATCTTATCGTAGAAAAATGCTATACCATGGCGCGCCAGGCCCGTAAATTGCACATCCCAATAACCACCTTTATGATTGCGCAAGATCCGTATTTAATGCAGTTTATACGTCATTTTACCGAAGCCAATAAGGGCAAGGCATTTTTTACCGGATTAAAGGGGTTAGGAGAGATGATCTTTGAAGATTATGAGGCAAATCGAAGAAAAAAGTTGAAATAAAACCTAAAAACACAAAGCAGGAAGTACAACGAACAATGAATTAAGTTTCAGGTTTCAATGTTTCAGGTTGATGAATTCCGTTTAACGTGTAAACCTGCAAACGAACAACGAACAACAAAGAATGAATCAAAAAAAGGACTATGAAATTAAATTATAACCAAATTACCAATCTGGGCGAGTTAAAAAAATCAGGTTATCAAAGTAAAAATATTAAAGACGAATTAAGGGCAAATCTTATAGACAAGATTCAGAAAGGGGAGGAGACTTTTTCGGGAATTTGGGGATTTGAAAACTCTGTTATCCCGGAATTGGAACGCGCCATTTTATCCCGTCATAATATTAATTTGTTGGGCCTAAGAGGACAGGCTAAAACCCGATTGGCCCGTTTGATGGTGAACTTGTTGGACGAATATATCCCTATAGTGGCCGGTTCAGAAATCAATGATGATCCGTTTAAGCCCATTTCCCGTTATGCCATAGAACTTATAAAAGAGAACGGCGACCAAACGCCAGTCTCGTGGCTACACCGGAATGAACGCTTTTATGAAAAATTGGCTACTCCGGATGTTACCGTGGCCGATTTAATTGGAGATGTAGACCCAATTAAGGCGGCAAACCTAAAGCTGTCTTATGCCGATGACCGGGTTATTCATTACGGAATGATCCCACGGGCCAACCGATGTATCTTTGTCATCAATGAACTTCCGGATCTGCAAGCACGGATACAAGTTTCATTATTCAATATTCTACAAGAGGGTGATATTCAGATTAGAGGATTTAAGCTGAGATTGCCTTTGGATATGCAATTTGTGTTTACCGCCAATCCGGAAGATTACACTAATAGGGGGAGCATTGTAACGCCTCTAAAGGACAGGATAGGTTCGCAAATCCTAACGCATTACCCTGAAAACATGAAAACCGCACGGAAGATCACCGAGCAGGAATCCAAACTGGATCCTCGACAAACAAAATCCGTTTACGTGCCGGATATTGCCAAAGATCTATTGGAACAAATAAGTTTTGAGGCAAGGAAAAGTGAGTTTGTCGATGCCAAAAGTGGAGTAAGCGCCCGTATGAGCATCACCGCTTTTGAAAATTTATTGAGTACCGCAGAAAGGCGCGCCCTGAAAAATGGAGCGGAAAAGACCGCTGTACGCCTTATGGATTTTATCGGGGTAATCCCTTCCATAACCGGAAAGATAGAATTGGTCTATGAAGGGGAACAGGAAGGAGCCGATGGAGTTGCCGCACAATTGATAGACAATGCCGTAAAAGAGGTGTTTTCCGAATATTTTCCCAAGATAGAAAAATTGCAACGTAAGGAAGCGGAAACCGTATATGATGGATTGATCTCTTGGTTTTTTGATGGTGAAGGTTTTGAATTGTACGACGATGCCAAAGACGAGGTCTATAAACGGCAATTGGATAGCATTGAACCGCTCAATGCATTGATCAAAAAGCACCAGCCAACCCAAACCAAGGAAGACGAGTACTTTTTTAAGGAAGTCATTTTATGGGGACTGGTTGCCCATAAAAAACTGAGCAAACATAGATTTATTCAAGGATATCAATTCAAGGATCCCTACGGCAGCTTTATCAATAGGTTGTAATGGGTATCTTCTAATGGAATAAAAAAAAGGTTTTTGGGGATATCCTAATACAAAAGAAACAAAGTCCGATGCATTTACACACCGGACTTTGTCCTTCATAGCAATACATTTCCGAAGTAATATTCTCTTTTTCAGAACAGTCTTGCAACAACACTTAAATTAGGAACAATGGTTTAGACGTAAAACACGGAAAACCTGACAGGGGGAAGTTGTTTTATTTTTATGGGTATTGAGGACGTATCATTACCCGAAAACCAAGTTATTCCCAAGGTTCCATATTTTCGTTGCTGTTTTCAAAATTATAGTCGCCCACCAGTTCCTTTCTAAAAGCAAACGTGGTCAAAGTTAACACCAGCAAGAAAACGTGCAAAAAAATGATCAACGCGCCCATGGGAACGAAGGTAGCCGGAATTAAATGACTGTCATAATCCCTATAACTCAGCAATACTAAAAGCGTATCGAACACCTTAAATACGTAAATAAGGAAAATAGCATAAAGGGCATACTCTATATTGCGCATTTGGGGATCTCCTATTTCACGTTCCCTTATCTTAAATTGCATCACGTATAAATACACAAAATGAACAACAGTTAGTAGGGGAAAAATATAGTTATCGAACTTGAAAAAGTAAAACTTATGGGTATAAATCCCGTAAAAACTTAAAATAATCAGGAGAACAAGCGTACTAATGGACAGGGCCAGAATGCTTTTCCACGATACGGATCGCAATATGAATTTCATATAAGTAGGGTTCAAGGCTTTAGGGGACCTTTATTTGTCTAAAGAACGGCTAGGTATTAGAGTTATTTTAAAATAATCGACGAACAGATTGGAATGTTGGGTATGTGCTAAAAAGTGTGGTGAATTGGGTTTTTTGAAAGCTTCACCATGCTGCTGTAAATCTTTTTTCAATCCTAATTTATTCAAGTTTTGAGTAAAACAAATCGAAGCAACGACCAAATTTGCCTGTCCTAATTAATTGGGTTAGCTTGTACCCCTATTTTAAAACCTTTTATACCACTGAAAATGGCCCAATTGGAACTGCGTTTTTTTTATGTAATGTACCTTCAATTTTTGGGGTTTCGTTATAGTGGATGGCAGAAACAACCCGGTCAAAGAACCGTGGAAAGTATGCTTATAAAAACCTTGAAATTCATCTTGCCCGATCGGAAAATTAAAATTCTGGGTGCCGGAAGGACCGATGCCAAAGTATCGGCACTAGACACTGCCTTTGAGCTTTTTATACTAGGTGCGCCCATAACCGATCCAATCGAATTTATAGACCTTTTCAACAAAAACCTCCCTCCCGACATCCGTGTGGTAGGCTTGAAAGAGGTAGATTCAACATTCAATATTATTCAGCATGGCAAACTAAAAGAATATGTGTATCTCTTTTCGTTCGGTGAAAAAAACCATCCGTTTGCCGCACCCTTTATGGCCAATATTATGGCAGAGCTGGATTTGGGCTTGATGCGGGAGGGAGCCCGTTTGTTCGTGGGAACCCATAATTTTACGTCCTATACCGCACGGCCGCAAAAAAACACCAAGGTCAACCGTACCATTTCCCATTGTGCCATTACACCCAACAACTATCTTACGGCCAATTTTTTTCCGGCAGAGAGCTATGCACTTTGCATTGAAAGTGAAGGTTTTATGCGGTATCAGGTACGAATGATTATGGGTGCTCTAATTCTTTTGGGCAAAGGGGAACTTACCCTAGATGCTATTTACGGGTCTCTTACCGGGGAAAAAGCGCTGCAAATTTCATTTGTGGCCCCGGGATCCGGTTTGCTATTGAACAAAACGGAATTTAAAAGTTAATCCCTATATTTAAATACTATTTCTATCACTGTATGAGCAAGAAAAAGACAGGAATAAAAACGATTGGAAAGAAGAAATCCAGACTGCAAAAAAAAATGGGTAAATCGCCGGGTACCATTACCTATATGGGGAATAGGGAAGGAGGGGAGAGCGTGGTGAACAGCATTAGCTACGATCTTAACGGATTTAAGGAAAACAAGGCGATTTCCATGGAGCAGCTTCTTGCCCATAAATCCTTACCGGGCAATTCTTGGATAAACATCATTGGGATCAGTAACGAGGCTTTTATAGATACGTTGGGCAAACATTTTGGGTTGAATTCCTTAATACTCGAAGATGCCGTAAACACAAACCAACGACCTAAGATAGATGAGTACGAGGATTATATTTTCGGGGTATTTAAAATGATGTATTTGGATGAAGACCATGAGTTGGTTACCGAGCATGTGGCGTTAGTACTTCTTAACAACTGCGTTTTGGTATTTCAGGAACTTCAGGACGATGTTTTTACAGGGGTCAGGGAACGGATCACATTACCCGCAGGCCGTATCCGGAGCAAAGGTCCGGATTATCTTTTTTTCGCCCTTTTGGATGCCATAATCGATAATTATTTTGTGGTCCTGGAGAATATCAATCACAAAATTGAGCTTTTGGAGGAAGAGGTATATACCGATCCAACCCCTGAGGTGGCGCACAAAATACAAATGCTGAAAAAAGAAATTTTAAAACTTCGGAACTGGATCTATCCGGTTAAGGAATTGGTAAATAAGTTAATTGATACAGAGCATCCATTGATTACCAAAGACACGAAATTATTTTTACGCGACGTTTTGGATCACGCCACAGAAATTAATGATAGTTTACAGATTTACAGGGAAATGTCCATGAGCCTTATGGAAATGTATATGAGCAATATGAGCAACAAAATGAACGAGGTAATGAAAGTACTTACAATAATGGCGTCAATTTTTATTCCGCTCACATTTATTGCCGGAATATATGGGATGAATTTTGAGTATATGCCAGAGTTGGCCTGGAAGTACGGTTATTTTGCACTATTGGGAATAATGGTTTTTATATTTGTGGCCATGATCATATATTTTAAAAGAAAAAGGTGGCTTTAATCAAAAAGATCGGAAGACAAATAGCGGTCGCCCCTGTCGCAGACGATAGATACCACAATGCCGCTATCCAAAGTTTCTATCAACCGCAAAGCCGCAGCGGCCGCACCGCCGCTACTCATCCCTGCAAAAATACCTTCTTCTCTGGCCAATCGCTTTGTCATTTCCACCGCTTCTGCTTCACTGACTTCCAAAATGCGATCTACTTTTTTGGGATCAAATATCTTGGGCAAATATTCTTGGGGCCATTTTCGGATCCCCGGTATTTTTGAATCATCTGTAGGTTGTACCCCCACGATCTGAATGTCTTTGTTTTTTTCCTTTAGAAAAGTTGAGGTGCCCATAATAGTACCCGTAGTTCCCATAGAAGAAACAAAGTGCGTAATTTTTTCTTCCGTATCCCGCCACAATTCGGGCCCGGTAGATTTGTAATGCGCTTTCCAATTGTCGTTGTTGCCAAACTGGTTCAGCATGTGCATACCTTCATTTTTTACCTTGGCTTCCGCATAATCCCTTGCGCCCTCAATACCAATATCGGCGGGGGTAAGGGTAACTTTAGCCCCGTAGGCTCGCATGGTTTGTACCCGTTCTTTTGTGGAGTTATCGGGCATTACCAGTTCAATCTCCAAGCCATAAATTCCGGCAATCATGGCCAAAGCAATTCCCGTGTTGCCACTGGTCGCTTCAATAAGTCGGGATTTTTTAGTAATCTCACCCCGTTCCAATCCGCTTTTAATCATGTTTAGGGCGGCCCTATCTTTTACGCTTCCCCCGGGATTGTTCCCCTCCAACTTAAAATACAACGTTACGTTTTTGTTCTTGTTCAATACCCTCGAGGCTACCATGGGGGTATTCCCTATTAAATCTTCAATGCTATGTGGCATTCGGACTTGTTTTTATTTTAATTTCCGATTTTTGGTACACCGTGGAGTTCTTAGGTACGGAAGAAGTAATAAATGCATTGCCACCGATGACACTATTTTCACCGATAACGGTTTTACCTCCCAATATGGTGGCATTGGCATAAATGGTGACGTTGCTCTCAATGGTCGGATGCCGTTTGGTCTTCCTTAAGTTTTTTGCCACATAAAGTCCACCTAAGGTAACCCCCTGATAAATTCGTACATGATCCATGATAATAGCAGCTTCCCCAATAACCACCCCGGTACCGTGGTCCACAAAAAACGAGTTCCCGATCTGTGCCCCCGGGTTGATGTCTACCCCAGTTTGGCGGTGGGCATATTCCGTCATTAATCGAGGCACCAACGGAAAACCTTCCGTGTATAATTCGTGTGCCAAACGATAAATGGCGATGGCATAAAAGCCGGGATAGGCCAAATAAATTTCCTCTATGGACGAAGCCGCAGGATCGCAATTAAGAAAGGCCTCGGCATCCAAATTTAGTTTTTCAAGAATATGGGGCAGTTTCACCACATAATTCTCCCATACTTTTTTACAAGGCCGGTCTACTTCCCAACAGGCTAGTGAAACCAATTCATCAAATTGATTTGCAAGTACGGTAAGATTTTCATCTACAGGGGTTTCACTATCAAAAAGTGTATAAAATAAAAGGTCTGTAAACACTTCTGCCTTTCGCTTTAACCGATATTTTAGATTGGGCTGTTTTTTATGCTGATTAATCTGATCGATTATCGATTTTCTGTTCATGCAATGGTTGTTAGGAGTTCAAAATTAACCAATATTTTCAAAGTAGATTATCTAAATTGGTTAACTTTAGCTTAAAATAAACAGGAACATAGTCGCATGGAAAGGGCAGTACTGACCAAAAACATATTTATTTTTCTTAATGCCCTGGAAATCAACAATAACAAGGAATGGTTTTCCGAGCACAAGGAGGAGTTTAGGCAGTTGGAAAAAGAGGTAAAAACGTTCTATACGGCGGTCATGGACGATTTAAAAAAGCATGACCACATAGAGAAATTGAAGCTATTCCGAATTTACAGGGACGTTCGATTTTCCAAGGATAAAACCCCGTACAAAACCCATTTTGGAGGTTCATTTTCTAGGGTAGGTGCCCGGCTCCGCGGCGGGTATTACCTACATTTAAAGCCGGGAGGAAGCTTTATTGCCACAGGGTTTTGGGAACCCAACAAAGGCGACCTGTTTCGCATTCGAAAAGAATTTGAATCTGATGCCTCCCATTTTGGGGAAATATGCCAACAAAAACACTTTAAGGAAATTTGGGGCACACTTCAGGGCGATGAAGTAAAAACAGCGCCCAAAGGATTCGACAAAGACCATCCAAATATAGACCTGATTCGCAAAAAACAGTTTGTTTTTATTCGGAATTTTAAGGATGGCGAGGTATTGGCACCCTCTTTTAGCACTCAAATCGATGATTCCTTTAAGGCGATTCGGCCTTATTTTGATTTGATGAGCGATATTCTTACCACCAACCTCAATGGGGAGTCCCTTTTAGACTAAAACGGGAAGTTCAAAAACCTGTATTTGGTCTTTTAGGCGCTCTATGACCATATTCATCATCCTTTTGTTTAGGGCCGAAGAGTCTTGAATGTAAATTTCATATTCTTCCAAAGTAAAAAGGCCAATAATGATTCCTTTCAAGGAGTTCCTAAACTTAATGTCTTTCTGAACGGCATTTTCAATAAAGGCGAGTTTTTTTTGTACGGCTAATTCATAAAATGAATTTTTATGCTTTGCCACATAATTTTTGAAAACCGCCAGAATAAGATGATTTTGGTATTTTAAAATTGGCCGCAGTGCGCTGTTCTGGAAAAGTTCAATATTACCCATATTATCGATGATCTTTGCGGATTGAATGGTGGGCCTAATTTCGAGGAGTTGGGTAGATCTATCCATAGGATGCCTGTTTCTATAAATTTATGGAATAACCCACTATGCTATTTTAGAATGCCAATTAGTTTTTAACGGGTTTATAAACAAAAAGTGTTATTCATATATTACCTCTATGAAAAGCCATGGCTAAGGAATCTCAAGGAATTATGTGGTTTTCCGTTTTTATATGGAAAAAAATATACGCAAATAGGGTGGCATTGCCGTCTCCGCTATTATTTACCTATTTTATTGAGATCTTAAACAAAAATCGGAAGGCGTAACTAAATATTCCCAAAACGTTGGACGATTCTGTTAATGGCCTATTTTAATTGCTTGCCTTGTAGTAATTTCGTCACATAAAAAGATATAGTTATGAGATTTCACACCAGAAAATGGGTTAAGCCGGAAGATTTAAACGCCAATGAAACACTTTTTGGCGGTCGGGTTTTGGCATGGATCGATGAGGAGGCAGCGTTGTATACGATCATTCAACTGGAAAGCAAACGAATTGTTACCAAATACATGTCCGAAATCAATTTCATGAGCACTGCAAAACAGGGCGACGTTATTGAGATCGGTATAGAGGTTGTGAAATTCGGGAAAACATCCTTGACCCTGAATTGTGAGGTACGCAACAAAATGACCAGGGAGACCATCGTAACGGTGGACAACATTATAATGGTGAATTTGGATGCGGGCGGAAAACCGGCACCCCATGGAAAAACAAAGATTGAATATGTGAGGAACCGGTTGGCCGAAGAAGATTAATCAGTCAATTCTTAAAAACAATTCAAAAAGTTGATTATTAGTGTTATACGTTGTTTATATGGAGATATGAGCTTGCATAAACGACAAGTTTTCCGTAATTTTATGGTATAAAACATTGTCAAATGCGTTCATAAAAGAAACCTGAAAATCAGTTGCATTTTCTGGTTCCGACCTAAAAAGAGCAATTGAACCCTAAAAACGAGTTTTATCTTCTGACGCATGAGATCGATTGGGGTTATTTTGAGAGGGGAGTTCCCTGCCTTGTATTCCGACAAGGGACGTCCGGTCCAATCGATGCGCTTAACGAGAGAACCACTTCAAAAATAGGGCCGCTTCTCAGTATTGCCGTTTCGCTACCCATTTTATTGGGGGTGATAAATTTGCAAAATTCCATTCAACAGCCTTAATAGGCCTCATTGGGGTACCAATCCAATTGCACCACTTCTACGTTCTTGTTGGCTTGGGTTACCAGTGCTTTAAATTGGGTCACATCACTCACATCCGGATTGCCTCTATAATGGTAGGGATACACCTGTTTGGGCCGGAACGCCAACACGGCATTGGCGGCAGTTTCCACGTTCATGGTGTAGGGAAGGTTCATGCAGACAAAGGCCTTATCAATATTTTGTAGTGCCCTCATTTCCGGGACATCCTCCGTGTCACCAGAGAAATAAACACGCTGTCCGCCCATATTCAACACATACCCATTGCCCCGTCCTTTGGTATGGAATTGCAAAGCTTCTTCCCGA
This sequence comes from Flavobacteriaceae bacterium, assembly GCA_041749595.1. Lineage (GTDB taxonomy): Bacteria > Bacteroidota > Bacteroidia > Flavobacteriales > Flavobacteriaceae > Aurantibrevibacter. Next base: position 11,991 of record JBGTBA010000109.1, read on the forward strand.
AGGTTGTACATGGGGATGGCTTCTATGGTAATACCGTACCTTTCCTTGGTTTCCCCATTGTTTAGGACATCGATCTGGGGGGTAAATCTTTCGGGCATTTTTTCGGCCACGGCCTGCGGGGCTATTATTTTGGCTTTTTGGGTGTTGAGATCTTCCAGCGTTTCCAAGTTAAAATGGTCGCCATGAATGTCGGTGATCAAGATAAGGTCGGGCTGCCGTTGTCCCTCAAAAGCGGCGGTGCCCCCCGTGGGATCTACATAGATCGTAAGGTCCCCCCATTCCAGAACAGCGGTGGCATGGGCAATGGGTATTATCTTTATATCTGCAACCATTGTTTTAACGGAAGTGGTTACAACATTGTCCGATGCTGCCACTTCGTCCGGTTTCTTATTTTCCTTGCATCCCATAAGGGTCAAGATAATTAATAGGGAAAGACATGATTTTTTCATAAGTACCATTTTAAATTAGTTTAAGATCAGTTCCATTTTTATATCGCTCCTGGTGTATGGGATTTCCTTTTCCAGTTCAATTTCCATAAAGCCGTACTTTTCATATATATGTAGTGCCGTTTTCAATTTGGTACTGGAATAGAGCACTATTTTTTTCCAATGCTGTTGTTTTGCGTAATCAATGGCGAAAGACAAGAGGGCCTGTCCTATTTTAAAACCTTGGTAGTTGGGGTCTACCGCCATTTTTCCCAATTCGTAGATTTTGTCTCCCATTGTAATAAAGGAGAAACAGCCCACAATGGCTTCTTCCCACTGCGCAAAGAAAATATGGCCGCCTTTATTGATAATGCTGTCCTCACAATTTTCCAAAAGGACCACGTCCTTAGGTTCCAAATGGAAATAGCGTTGCAGCCAGTCCACATTTAGATCCTTAAAGTTTTTTGCCAAACCTGTCCGGAACGGGATTATTTTCAACGACATGCCAATTTAAAATTAGGTACAGGGAACCATAAAGTTAGTATATAGATCCATATTTTTAGGCCATATTTTATTTTTTTGTCCAAAAAAAATCTAAATGGTGGATTGCAACGTATATAAAGCAATTCAAACAAATAATTTTAAACAAAAAAAGGTTAATTAATTTTTATATTATGACTGAAACAAAGAGTAACAACGGATTGAAAGTAATAGCAGGATTGCTTGGTGTGGTATTATTGGGTACCATAATTTACACCGTAAGTCTTTATCAAGACAAGAAAAAGACCACAGAAGCGCTTACCCAACAAAAAGAGTTGGTTGTGGAAGATTTGAACAGCTTAAAATCGGAATACGATAAGGCTATTTTGGAAAGTAACGCCACCAATGAGGAATTGGTAAGCGCAAGGGACAGGATCGCTAAGTATATAGATTCCGTAAAGACAATGAAAGCGGACATTTCTACATTGTACCGATACAGAAATCAGGTAAACGTGCTCAAGAAAGAACGCGAGGAATTGCTTACTAAGATTGATGAGCTCACTAAATCCAACACCTTGATCGCCATGCAGCGCGACAGTACTTTCGTGGAATTGACAAAGCAGACCGTTTTTAATGATTCTTTGGTGGTACAGAACACCCAACTGGCCAATGTGGTTGAAAAGGGCTCTGCATTGAACCTATCCAAATTTACTGTTGATGCCGTTAAGGAACGTAACAATGGCAAATTGGTCTCTACCTCCAGGGCCGGTGGAACCGATAAATTTAAAATCTGTTTTACCGTTGCGGACAATGCGATAGCACAAGCGGGTGATAGGGAATTCTTTCTTGAAATTCTTGATCCTCAAGGTAATGTCCTAGGTGAGAGCTATTCCAAGACCAATGCATCCGGTGCTTCTGTAACCTACAGCAAAGGAACAAATTTCTACTATGAGAACAAGGCATTGGACGTTTGTGACTATATCAGCAAGCCTTCAGGCGATTTTAAAAAGGGAAATTACATGGTAAACGTGTATGACGACAAACTTAAATTGTTGGGAACATCCAAGTTCACCCTAAAATAGTAAACACTATCCATCAACAAAAAGGGGTCAATCTTTACGGATTGCCCCTTTTTTTATTGGTTAAACCGCTTTAGATCATTTTAAAGAACCTACCATTTCTTCCGGACGCACCCAAGCATCGTAATCTTCTGCGGTTACATACCCCAGATTGATGGCTTCTTCTTTTAAGGTGGTACCATTTTTATGGGCGGTATTCGCTATTTCAGCGGCTTTGTAATACCCAATTTTAGTGTTCAGTGCAGTTACCAACATTAAGGAGTTGTTCAGCAATTGTTTGATGATCCCATGGTTCGGTTCAATTCCGTAGGCACAATGAATATCAAAACTAACACAGGCATCTCCAATAAGTTGGGCAGATTGCAGTATGTTGGCCGCCATCATGGGCTTAAAGACATTCAATTCATAGTGCCCCTGGGTGCCGCCAACACTTATGGCAACGTCATTGCCCATAACCTGTGCACAGACCATGGTGAGTGCTTCGCACTGGGTTGGGTTTACTTTGCCTGGCATAATGGAACTGCCCGGTTCATTGGCAGGAATACTGATCTCACCGATTCCGGATCGGGGACCGGAAGCCATCATTCTAATATCGTTGGCTATTTTATTCAAGGAAACCGCCAGTTGTTTCAAAGCACCGTGGCTTCCAACAATGGCATCATGCGAGGCCAGGGCCTCAAATTTATTATAGGCTGTTTTAAAGGGCAGACCGGTAAATTCCGCAATGTATTTGGCCACCAAAACATCATACCCCTTGGGAGTGTTGAGCCCGGTCCCAACGGCCGTTCCCCCTAAGGCCATTTCGCTCAAATGGTCCAGTGTATTGGACAAGGCCTTCAACCCATGGTCCAGTTGGGAAACATATCCCGAAAATTCCTGTCCCAAGGTTAGGGGCGTGGCGTCCATTAAGTGGGTACGGCCAATTTTAACGACCCCTGAAAATTTAATGGCTTTTTTGTGAAGGGTGTTCCGTAGTTGGGTTATTCCGGGGATTGTTACCTGGGCTATTTTTTTGTAGGCGGCAATGTGCATTGCAGTGGGAAAGGTATCGTTGGAAGATTGTGACTTGTTCACATCATCATTGGGCTGTATGGCTTTTTCACTTCCCCCTATTTTTTTTCCTGCCAAGATTTGCGCCCTGTTGGCGATCACCTCATTAACGTTCATGTTGCTCTGGGTCCCAGATCCGGTCTGCCATATCACCAAAGGGAATTGGTCGTCCAATTTGCCTGCCAATATTTCATCACATACAGTGGTAATTAAATCCTTTTTTTCTTTGGATAGCGCGCCCAACTCACAATTGGTGTATGCGGCCGCTTTTTTTAAATATGCAAAACCGTAAACAATATCCAAAGGCATGGATGCAGAAGGGCCAATTTTAAAGTTGTTTCTGGATCGTTCTGTTTGTGCTCCCCAGTATTTATCTGATGGCACCTGAACTTCGCCCATAGTGTCTTTTTCAATTCTAAAGCTCATTTTAACCTGTTTTAGTTAAAACAAAAGTACATCTTTGAGGAATTATTTCCATTTTTTTAAATTTGATTTGTAGTATTCATCTATTTCAAAGTATCTTTGTATTGTTAAATTACTACGATTATGTTTGAATTCGACCAGTATTTGGGCTTTTTGGCATTTTTGACCATCCTTACCATAGGATTTTGGTTGATGATTTTTTTGCTGCTATTTGTAGTACCCTATTGGTTGGGAGGTAATTTACTTGAAATATGGAAGGAAAGGCGTGAGGCAAAAAGAGCTGAACGCAACGTATAAAAAAAGAAGCCAACTGGCTTCTTTTTTATTTATAGTGTCCGGTGTCTTAAAATTCGCCATCCCCATCATCCCCGTTTGGGCGCTGTTGTCTTTGTTGACGGCTTTTTTCTTTGGATTGGTTGAACCTATATAGGAACGATAAGGTAAATTGTCTTTCCCTAAATTGAAACTCGCTATCCGAGGTAAAAAACCGGGTCTCTGTGACCGATTTTCTTTTTCTTGAATTTAACAAATCGCTAACATTGAACGAAAGGGTGGCTTTGTCTTTCATAATATCCTTACTGAAAGCTAGGTCCAAAGAGAAGATCCCTTCATTTCTGGTCTGTGAATTTTCTGACGCCCCCCTGTAAAATGCATTGGTCTGCCATTCTATCTTTTTGGGTAGGGTTACTTTGGAACTGAACCGGGAAAACCAACTTGTGTTTGATGCCCCAAAATCGATCCCGTTGAAAAAGCCTTGCGTTTCAAACTTAAAAAAGTTGAAGCTACCGTTGAGACGCAGCCACTTGGTAGGGTTGTACAGTGCCCCGGCCTCGCCACCATATCTTTGGTTGGTGGACAGATTTATAGGTATGGAACGGATGATCTGAATCCCGTCGGAAGTCAATTGCCCCGTTTCTTCCTGTATCCTTTCAAAGGAATTCGTTTCCCGTTGATAATATATGGACGATGTAAGGGTAAGTTTTCCCCATCGTTTCAAGTAGCCCAGATCATAGGCATCTGCAAAAGCAGGGTCCAGATCCGGATTGCCTTGAAAAATATTGGTTCTACTTGATCTGGAAGGAAACGGATTGATGAAAAACCCTCTGGGCCTATTGATCCTCCGGTTATAGCCTAAAGTAATGTTTTCCTTTTCGTTCAATTCGTAAATTAAATTGACAGTAGGGAACAGTCCCAAAAAGTTTTTGTCAAAATTCACGTCCACTTCGGCCCCGAGGATTTCTTGTAGGGCTTCGGGATCAAATTCGGAATCTACCTTTCCCTTTTGTTGTGTATTTTCCAAACGGAGGCCAAAAAGGTAGGAAAATTTTCCATACTTATTTCCATACTGGGCATAGACCGCATTTACATTTTCGTTATAGGTAAATATGTTCGTCAAATTTCTATTGGTTTCAAAATTTCCGGAAACCTGATTGAGGGTGTCCAATCTAAAGTCGTTTACATTTTCCTTAAAATCGCCCCTATACCCCGCTTCGAACTGTGCTTTTCCCATGGGTAGTACATAATCCGCTTGGATCAAATATTGATCGTCCACTTCTTTTTGGAAAATATTTTCAAGTGCTAAAAATTGGTTATTTGGGAAGGTGTTGTTTTCATCAATAATGGTGAATACGTCTTCTTCGCCATTGGAATACTGAAGGTCCATGATCAATTTATGGCCTTTGTCATTAAAATTATTCACATAGTTCAATGACACCTGGTAGTTTTCGTCATCCTCGTTTTCCACTTCCTTCCTAAGGGTCCTACTGTCCAAAACGGCACCCACAAAACGCTGGCTTTCGTTTTCGGTAACATCCTCATCATCGGATAAACGTGTAAAAAAACTGGCCGTTAGCGATGATTTTTTGGTAAGGAAATACTCCATGCCCAGATTTAAATTGAATGATCTGTCCAATCTTTCAATGTCCCTATCTTCAATGATACGTGTAAAATCGCCACTGGAAAAAGTATTGTCGAAGAATGCGTTTCCGGGTGGTTTCCGATAGGAGTACCCCAACGTGGTAAAGACATTGAAACTGTCTGTACGTAAATTTAGATTGGTGTTCAATTGGCTGGTCGTCGGGTAGCCCAAACTAGTGCTTACCGTACCGTTTAAGCCCAATGTTTTTTCTTTTTTAAGGAGGATGTTCAAGATGCCTGCCGTTCCTTCTGCATCGTATCGGGCAGATGGGCTGGTAATGACCTCTACCTTATCAATGGCATCGGCGGGCAGTTGTCGCAGGGCATCTGTGGAGCCAAATCCAGCAAGGGCAGATGGCTTGCCATTGATCAAAATCCTAACGTTATCGTTGCCCCGTAAACTTATGACCCCCTCAACATCCACAGTCACAGAAGGAACATTGTTGAGCGCATCGCTGATGGTGGCTCCACTGGTGGTAAGGTCTTTGCCTATATTGTATATTTTTTTGTCCAGACGTACCTCAACCGTGGTTTTTTCACCAACGACCTCTACTGCTTCCAGTTGTTCCACATTTAGGCTTAATTTTATGATCCCTAAATCTTTGGATTCGCTTAGTCTTTGGTTTTCTAGTTTATACGAGTTAAAAGAAATGTATTCTATGCTGATATTGTACATTCCCGCCGTGGCCTCAACATTGAATTTGCCATTGGCATCTGTAATCCCACCTGTTATTTTTTCGGGATCCCGTACGCTTTGAAGCACTATGGTGGCGTACTCCAACGGTGTTCCGGTTTCTTGATCGAGTACGGTTCCTGTTATGGTTATTGGTTTTGAGCCCTGACCCTCTGGCCCTTGGCCGCCCGGTCTTTGGGCGGTTAAAATAAACGGTATGGGGATTGACAGCAACAGGAACAGTTTTTTCATTTTTATTCTTTAGGTTTTTTTTCCTTTTTTTTCCTTTTTATTTTATTGTATCCTTCTTTTTGCAAGGCTACCAATTTTTCATATTTTTCTTCCGGCAAACCGGCCTTAAGTTCTTCATTTTGTTTTAACGCTATTTTTTCAATACCTTCCTTGGTCTTATCTGGTCCCAATTTAAGTAGCTGTAATTCTATCCCTTCCTGCACGTATTTAATGAGGGTGGACCTTACTATGGCATTTTCAAACTCGTTCAGATCCAATGCTTCCGAAATGTGCGGCATTTCACTTTCTACAATTTGTTCGGCAGTCTTAGGTTCTATCTTTTTTTCGGGCTCCTCGGTTCTGGGAATCGCACTTTGCCGTCTTCCATAATTTCCATTTCCATAGCCGTATTGTGCCTGCAAAACAGGGAAGCAAAGAAAAAGAACTAAAATCGATAAAAAATGTTTTTTGATAGTTGTCATGATTTCTAATGTTTAATTTGATTATAAAAATAAAAGAAGGTTTAACCGGGTTCGGTTAAATGTTTGTTAAAACGGGTTTTTTAAAGACTGTCCAGAAATTGGGATCCTCTCAATTAAATAAAGGTTCAGGACAGGTCCGTCATTTCTTTTCCTGTTGTCCCATCATCATGAGAAAGGCCTTTAAGAATTGGTCTATATTGCCATCCATCACGGCGTCCACGTTTCCTGTTTCGGCTCCCGTCCTTACATCTTTGACCAATTTGTAGGGGTGCATAACATAATTTCTAATTTGCGATCCCCACTCTATTTTCATTTTGGAGGCTTCGATATCATTCCTGGCGGCCATTTTTTTCCTCAGCTCTATTTCATAAAGTTGGGACTTTAAGAGTTTCATGGCGTTCTCCCTGTTATCCAACTGGGATCTGGTTTCAGAATTGTGGATTACGATTCCCGTGGGGTGGTGGGTAAGTATGGCCTTGGTCTCTACTTTGTTCACATTCTGTCCACCGGCCCCTCCGGAACGCGCAAACGCCCAGGAAATATCCGATGGGTTTATTTGGATATCTATAGTGTCGTCCACAAGAGGATACACATAAACAGAAGCAAAAGAAGTATGCCTTTTGGCATTGCTGTCAAACGGGGATATACGGACCAATCTGTGAACTCCGTTTTCTCCTTTTAACCAACCAAATGAAAACTCTCCACCTATTTCAAGAGTTACCGTTTTTATGCCGGCAACATCGCCTTCCTGATAGTTGATCTCTTTGACCATGTAGCCATTTTTTTCGCTCCACATCATATACATGCGCATAAGCATGGCGGCCCAATCACAGCTTTCCGTGCCTCCGGCTCCCGAAGTAATCTGTATAATTGCCGGAAGGTCATCCCCTTCTTCGGACAGCATGTTCCGAAACTCCATGTTTTCTATGATAGTAAGAGCTTTTCCGTAAGCTTCTTCTACCTCTTCTTCGACAATCTCCCCCTCCTTTCGGAATTCCATTAACACTTCCAGATCTCCGAGCAAGTTTTTGGCCAGTGCAAAGTCATCAACCCATTTCTTTTTGTTTTGGATCGTCTTTATTTGGACCTGAGCTTCCCGAGGATTGTCCCAAAAGTCTGGGGCAAGCGTTTTTTCTTCTTCGTTCTCTATTTCTATGAGTTTGGCATCCAAGTCAAAGATACCTCCTTAACGCACCTAGGCGCTCTATAAGATCTTTAGTGAGATCTGTTGTTATCATTGTAAATATATTTCCCCAAAAGTAGGATTCTTTTTTTACTTCCGGTTCCTTATGTCCTTAATTATTGTTGTGCCATTATGGCCACGGAATGCTTGGTTTCATTTTTTCCGGTAGAGTAGACAATACCTTTTAATGGAGAGCAGTCGTTATAATCCTTACCATGTGCCACTTTTATATGATCGTTGTTGGCCAAAATATTGTTTGTAGGATCGAACCCAACCCAGCCCACATTGGGAATAAAGGCCTCTACCCAGGCATGCATCTGCGAATCCCCAAAATAACCATGTCCCTGGTGGAGGTATCCTGAAACATAACGGACCGGGATACCGTTTTGCCTGGCAATAGCGGAAAACAAATGCGAAAAATCCTGACATACCCCATATCTTTTGGTGATGACCTCTTCCAATAGTGTGTTTACGTCGGTTACGCCTGTTTTAAAATAAATATGGATAAATACCCAATGGTTAAGATTTTGAAGATTATCGAAAATGGATTTGGAGGTGTTAAAACGGAAGATGTCCTTATTCGCAGGGGGAAGCGTGGTGAATATGGTTTGACGTAAAAAAGGCTCAAAATCTATTTTGAAATCTAAACCATGGATCAGATCATAATCCTCTTTTAGGTTAGGCAAAAGGTCAAAATCAAAAAGATCTACTTCCTTTTTAAGCACTTTAAAAGTGGCTTTAAATGAGATTTCCTCAAACTGCTTCTTGGGATGCACCCGTATGGTCTTAAAACCATATCCATTTACCGAAAATTGGTTTACGGCTTTAAGGGAATTATCAAAATCAATGCTTAGAAGTTCTTGCGTCTCATTCTCTTCAGGAATGATCAGAAATTGCCAATGGGCGTCTTTTACCACATTTTCATATTGGTTTTCGGCGGTATAGGTCACTGAATATTCCAAAAGCATATGTTATAAATAGGCACAAAAATAAGATAATGGAAGGTAGTATCAATAATTAAAAAATTCCTTTTCCATTTTGTTGCCAATGAGCACTAAGTTAGAAAGTATGTTCTCTATAAAACCTTGAACGTTTTCCTCTATTTCTTCAGCATATTTAAATTCGCATTCTGCTTTTACTTTGCTGACCAAAAATGAGGTGGAGTTTTTGGAAGGATGCTTGGATTGGTCCACAACCCTAATATGCTTATGCACTTGGTTTAGACTGTTCATGACCGATCTGGGGCAATCCGAATTTAAGATCAAAAACTCCAATGTGGAGATGCTGTTTGGGGTTTTCTTGTAGAACCTCCGCATCATATCGTAGGATTCTGCACATTTTAATAGTGTTACCCATTCAAAACTGTTCGCTATCGTGTCACCATAACTTCCCTTTGCCTTTAGTGCATCATGATATTTGGCATTGATGATCCTAATAATTTGTGTAGCCCGTTCTATGTTCAATCCCATTAGAATAATGGCATATACTTCATCGTGCAAAAGGGTGCCCCTTATTTTACCTCTTAAAATGGCCGTCATTTCGGTAACATTTACTGTAAAATCGTACAAACCACGTTTCGTAAAGGTTTCCACATCATAATTCAGAACAAAGTGGTAAAATTTGTTAATGGATTCATACAATTCCGTAGAAATAACGTCTCTGGCACTATTGGCGTTTTCCCTAACATATTTTACATTGCTGATGATGGAATAGGGGACGTTGGGATTAAGCCCAATATTATATAGCACTTCTTCCTCATTCAATACCACATTGTCGTCTTTTTCAGGTTCTCCGATCATAAAAAGCATGGATCTTAATACAAATTGTCTGGACTGCGATAATTGGTTAGGCGCATCCAAAGAAGAAAAATAGTTCACGTTTAAATATCTGGCGATATGTTCGGTACGTTCTATATATCGTCCCATCCAAAAAAGATTATTTGCTACCCTTGCTAACATATTGAAAATTTATTTTTTTAAAACCCAGGTGTCTTTGGAGCCTCCTCCTTGTGATGAATTTACAACCAGATTGCCTCTTTGCAAGGCTACACGTGTTAGCCCGCCCTTTAAAACAAAATCCTTGTCCTTCCCCAAAAGCGTAAAGGTTCTCAGGTCTACATGCCTTTGCTCAAAGGATTCCGTATCATCTATATAGGTAGGATGGACGGAAAGTGACATTATGGGTTGGGCAATATATTTTCGTGGTTGTTGTATGATCTGTTTTTTTACAACCTCAATTTCTTCTTTGGTCAGTTTATTTCCTATGGAAATACCATATCCACCGGACTCATCCACGGGCTTTATCACCAATTCGGCAATATGTTCCAGCACATACTTCAGCTCATCGGGCCTGCTGCAATGATAGGTATGCACATTGTTCAGTATGGGTTCTTCATCTAAATAATACTTTATAATTTTGGGCATATAAGTATAGACTGCTTTATCATCTGCCACTCCTGTTCCGGGCGCATTGGCCAAACACACATTTCCTTTTTTGTAGGCGGCAAAAAGTCCGGGTACCCCAAGACTGGAGTCGGGCTTAAATTCCAAAGGATCGATGAAAAGGTCATCGACTCGCCGGTAGATGACATCTACTTTTTCGGGTCCACGGATGGTTTTCATATAGACAAAATCATTTTCAACAAATAAATCCCTGCCTTCCACCAATTCCACGCCCATGGCCTTTGCCAAGTAAGAATGTTCATAATAGGCCGAATTGAAAATTCCAGGGGTTATGACCACACAGGTGGGATTATCCACCCCATGGGGCTTTACACTTTCCAAAATATCCAATAAATTTTCGGCATAGTTGGTCACCGTATAGGTCTCATAATGATTAAAAACCCCAAAAAGTGCCCTTTTTAAGGCCGTCCTGTTACAGATGACATAACTTACGCCCGAGGGACAGCGTATGTTGTCTTCCAATACATAATATTTGCCATCGGCATGTTTTATAATGTCGGTTCCGGAGATATGGTTATATATCCCGCCCGGAGGATCCAGACCTATCATTTGATGGAGATAGTTGGCCGATGAACTTATCAAATCCATCGGAACGATCCTGTCCTTGATAATTTTTTTATCGTGATAGATATCCCACAAAAAAAGGTTCAAAGCCCTGCTGCGCTGAATGGCGCCTGTTTCAATGATCTCCCATTCGTGCGGTGCAATGATCCTCGGAAAGAGGTCAAAAGGGAAAATTTTTTCCTTGGTCTCTTTTTCCCCATACACCTGGAACGTAATTCCTTGGTTAAAAAAAGAGGCTTTGGCCTTGTTGTTAAGGCTTACGTACTCTTTAATGGAGTGCTTTCCGTACAAATCGAAAAGTGTTCGGTACACTTCTTTGGACGCTCCGTTTTCATCAAAAACCTCATCGAAAAGGGATTGGTTTTTCTTGTAGGAAGAAAAAATAGGATTTTCGGAATTTGTATTCATGCCATTTATCATTTAGATTTATGCCCATTCTTACTATTCGTTTCGCCAAAAGCATTTTAATGTCCTTTTAAGAGAAAAAACACATTAAAATATCCAGATGGATTTTCGCTTCTTTTCCTTAAAGTACGGATTTTTAGTTAACGAATGGAAATAGTAGTGCTAAACTTGACCGTTTTTTGTTGAGTAAATAATTATGACCACTTATTTTTAACACATCTTATTTTATTTAGCCAAAATTATAATGCTATTCTTTATTGATTGTTTTTCTATAACTTTAAAAAAATAAAAAAAAAGGTCTTATGAAGCGATTATTGCCCCAACTGTTCTTTCTGGTTATAGGACTGGCAAAAGGATTCTCACAATTTTCCGAAAAGAGCACCGATTTTCAAAAATTCCAAGGTTTTTATACCTTTTATTACGATGAAAAGAATGACAAAATATTTTTGGAAGTAGATCGGTTGGGAGAGGAACTGCTTTATGTATATTCCCTGAGCAGTGGCATAGGTAGCAATGATATTGGCCTGGACCGTGGCCAGTTGGGCAATGAACAAGTGGTATATTTTAAAAAGGTCGGAAATAAATTGTTGCTGGTGCAGCCCAATTTGATGTACCGGGCCAATACCGAGAATGCCTTAGAGAAAAAATCTGTGGAACAGGCCTTTGCCAAATCGGTGCTTTATGGGTTTACGATTGAAGAAGAGAAAAACGGTAAATATATTATAGACCTCACCGATTTTTTGATGCAGGATGTACATGGTGTGGCAAAACGATTAAAAGATAACGATCAGGGCAGTTACAGTTTGGATAAGACAAAAAGTGCCCTTGCGTTAGACCGAACCAGAGCTTTCCCTAAAAACATTGAATTTGATGTAACGCTGACCTTTAGTGGAGAGGCCAAAGGAGCCTATGTTAGGTCTGTTACACCAAACCCCAATCTGGTCACAGTAGCGCAGCATCATTCCTTTATAGTACTGCCTGATGACGGTTATGAGCAAAGGGTCTTTGACCCCAGAAGCGGTTCTTATCCATTTTCGTACTACGACTATGCCACTCCTGTGCAAGAGCCCATTCTAAAAAGATTTATAACCAGGCACCGATTAAAAAAGAAAAATCCAGAGGCTTCACTAAGTGAAGCGGTGGTACCCATTGTATATTATTTGGACAACGGAACGCCTGAACCGGTGCGCTCGGCATTGTTGGAAGGAGGGAAATGGTGGAACGAAGCCTTTGAGGCTATTGGGTACAAAGATGCATTCCAGATTAAGATGCTCCCAAACGATGCAGATCCGTTGGATGTGCGGTACAATGTTATTCAATGGGTGCACAGATCCACGCGGGGATGGAGTTACGGTAGTAGTATTACGGATCCAAGAACTGGCGAAATTCTAAAGGGACATGTGAGCCTTGGAAGTCTTCGCATCCGTCAGGATTTTCTTATTTCGCAGGCCTTGATGAACAAACCCTTTGCCGAAAAGGATACTGCCTACGAGCCCATGCTGGAGCTTGCCTTAGCCAGAATACGGCAGCTTTCGGCCCATGAAATTGGTCATACCCTAGGTTTTTCACATAATTTTGCCGCCAGTACCAATAACAGGGCTTCGGTAATGGATTATCCGCACCCTTTGCTTTCCATAAAAGAGGGTCTATTGGATTTTTCGAATGCGTACAGTACGGGAATAGGGCCATGGGATAAAGTTACGGTAGCCTATTCCTATTCCAATTTTAAAAATGGAAGCAACGAAAGAGACGAATTAAATAAAATATTGGTTGAAGCACAAGATGCGGGACTAAGGTATATTTCGGATATGGATGCCAGACCTCAGGGGGGAGCACATGCCTTGGCACATTTGTGGGACAACGGTACGGCCGCCACCACTTCACTGGAGGAAATGCTGGCTATTCGCGCTATTGGAATCCGCAATTTTTCAGTAGACAATATTCGAAAAAATGAACCATATTCCGTTTTGGAAGATGTTTTTGCGCCTTTGTATTTTTTTCACAGGTACCAAACCGAAGCCGTTGCGAAGGTTATTGGAGGATTGGACTACAATTATGCGGTTAAAGGTGACGGGCAAATCACGGTTGAAGTAGTTGATAAAGGCACACAGGTACGGGCATTAAAGGGAATTTTGAAGACGTTGGATGCGGCAATAATAGCCATTCCGGAGGATAAGCTTTCACTTTTCCCACCAAGGGCTATTGGCTATGAACGCACCCGGGAATCCTTTGATGGAAAAACAGGCGTGTCCTTCGATGTGCTGTCCGCTCCCGAAACGGCAGCGGATATGACCCTAGCCTTATTGTTGCATCCAGAGAGGGCGTCCAGACTTATTCAACAAAAAAGTGTAGATGCCCAACACCTAGGCTTGGATGAGGTCTTGGACCAGCTCCTGCAAAATACGATAGAAAAAAAACATAAGAATCCGTATCTTGCAGAAGTTCAGCAAAATATTAATTTCCGGGTTTTGTTTCATATCATGAATTTGGCAGCATCGGATAAGGTACATCCTCAGGTTAATGCCGTTGCGAATCTAAAACTAAGGAATCTTAAAAGCCTGCTATTAAACCGTAAAACAGTTGTAGCACAAGAGATGATCCGTAGAATAGACAACTTTTACAACCACCCGGAGCTGTTTAAGGTACCTTCGGTTCCAACTATTCCGGACGGTTCGCCCATTGGAATGGATTGTCTGGATTAAAGTAGGCTCATGGAAATAAATTTAATCAGCGATACAGTTACAAAACCTACCCAAGGTATGCTTCAAGTCATGATGAGTGCTGAAGTAGGAGATGATGTCTTTAAGAACGACCCATCGGTAAATGCGCTGGAAGAAAAATTGGCGCAGCTATTCGGCATGGACAGTGCATTGTTTTTTCCGAGTGGTACTATGGCAAACCAAACAGCGATAAAGCTGCATACACAACCCGGCGAACAATTAATTTGTGATAAATATGCTCATATCTACAACTATGAAGGCGGAGGTGTCAGTTTTAACAGTGGCGTATCTTGCAAACTTGTCGATGGGCATCGGGGCATGATGACGGCCGATCAGGTTGAAGCCGCTATAAATCCGCCTGATTTTTATCACAGTCCGTTAACTTCTTTGGTATGTGTGGAAAACACTACCAATAAGGGAGGTGGCGCGTGTTGGGACATGGCAGAACTGGAAAGGATTAAAAAAGTATGTAAAACAAACGGACTGTCATTTCATTTGGATGGTGCCCGTTTGTGGAATGCCATGGTTGCAAAAAATGAAACTCCAACAGCATACGGAGCCTTGTTCGATACAATTAGCGTATGCCTTAGCAAAGGACTAGGCTGTCCTGTGGGCTCAGTCCTGCTTGGGAATGAAGATCTTATAAAAAAGGCAGTTAGAATACGTAAGGTCTTGGGAGGAGGCATGCGACAAGCCGGTTATTTGGCTGCCGCAGGATTATATGCACTGGATCACCATGTTGCAAGATTGGCCGAAGACCATAAAAAAGCGAAGGAAATTGGTGCGGTGCTAACCGAATTGGACTGCATTAAAAAGGTAGAGCCCATAGAGACCAATATAATCATCTTCGAAATCGATGAAAGGTGTATAGGGGAAGCCCCATTCCTTCAGAAATTAAAGCAGCAGCAAGTTTCCATCATTGGAATGGGGCAGGGCAAATTGCGCATCGTTACCCATTTGGATTATACGGACGACAAACATGAAACCTTTCTTAAAATTCTAAAGGAACTATAAACCCAACAATAAGAAGAATAATTATAGAAGTGCGGCTTTAAAGTTTTTTATTCCGTTTTCCAAACCAGGTTCGGAGTCGTATAAATAACTATGCCCAACGATATGCCCGAGGTTGTTTTTAAGGGTGAAAAAAAACCGACCGTTGTGATCGGTGCGCCGATCGATACGAAAGCTGTCTTCAAAACCGGTATTTAGTTTTTCGATAAGTTCATTTATTTCTTCTTCCGTTCTATAGGTTGCGCTGGAAAACAAGATTCCACCGGTTTTAGATGCAATGCTAAAGCCATAGTTGCTATTTTCTTCTTTACGTAATACTACCATCGTATTTTACTTAAAGCAGTTTTTGAAAAATATACATTTACAGATAGATAAGCGAGGATCCATATCTCCGGTACTTTATCAAAAAAAAAACAAGATTCGATAAATTATATAGACCGAGATTTTATAAATCAACCTTTGTTCTTATTTAAAAAAGGAATCCATTCCCGGAATATTGGGCAAACCTTCTTTTGCGATCGCACCAAGTTCGGCCTCATTAATTTGGGTAGCCTTTTCGATGGCTTTGTTAAGGGTTAAAATAAGGTCGGCTTCCAATTGGGCTTTATTGCCCAACAGCGATTCTGTAATTTCGATGCTTTTTATGGTTCTATTGGCCGTCAGGATTACTTTGACCGAACCATTGGGCGATTGTTCTTCAATAGTAACGGTTTGAAGTCTTTCCTTTGTTGATTTTATTTTCTCCTGGGTTTCCTTTAGTTTACCCATCATACCCATTAAATCTCCTAACATTCGTTTCTTTTAAAGATTACCATGGTTAAAATTACTAATTTGCCGTACAAATAGGAAGTAATTATGTATCAATTCAAAAAAAAAATAAAGCTGTTTTTTATTAAGTCTTATTTTCGCACTTTCTTGTACCAATCCTAAAAATGCGGAGACCCCTATGAGTACACCTGTAGCCAAAAAAATCCCCAAAGAATTAATAAAACATGATGATATTAGGATTGACGACTATTTTTGGCTCAACGACAGGGAAAATCCGGAGGTAATTGCCTATCTGGAGCAGGAAAACACCTATTTTGAGGCTAAAATGAGCCATACTAACTCTTTTCAGGCATCGCTCTTTGAGGAAATGAAGTCCCGGATTAAAGAAGATGATGCCTCTGTACCCTACAAACATAATGGATATTGGTATGCTACGAGATATGAATTGGGTGGTGAATATCCCATCTACGCCAGACATAAAGCAAAAGTGGATGCAACAGAAGAAATTATGTTCAATTGCAATGCGTTGGCCAAAGATCAGGAATATTTCAATTTGGGCGGCTTAAATATAAGTAGGGATAACAAATTGGCCGCCTTTGGAATAGATACTGTAGGACGACGGCAATATCACATTCAGATCAAGAATTTACAAACCGGGGAAATATATCCGGATAGGATAGAGCAGACCACAGGGGGTTCAGTTTGGGCAGATGACAATAAGACACTTTTTTATACGATAAAGGATCCGGTTACCCTTCGTTCCGATAAAATATATAAACATACCTTGGGCACCTCAACGTCCGAAGACCAATTGGTTTATCATGAAGAAGACGAAACTTTCGACACCTTTATATATCGATCAAAGTCCGAGAAATTTCTCATCATAGGATCCACCAGTACGTTGACCTCCGAGTATCGAATTGCAAGAACAGACGCCCCGTCGTTTACGTTCAAGATCTTTTCCCCGCGTCAAAGGGGCTTGGAATATTCCATCTCCCATTATAAAAGCGATTTTTATATTTTGACCAATAAAGACGGAGCTACCAATTTTAAGTTGATGAAGGCCGATGAACAAAATACGGCATCCGATCAATGGAAGGAATTTATTCCGCATTGCAACGAGGTGTTGTTGGAGGATATCGAAATTTTTAAAGATCATTATGTATTGTCCGAGCGGGAAAATGGATTGTCCAAACTAAAAATCGTCCGTTGGGACGGCAAGGAAGCCTATTATCTTCCTTTTGACAATGAAACGTATAACGCCTATGTGGGCACCAACCCTGATTTCGATACGGAAATTTTGCGATATGGCTATAATTCCCTTACGACGCCAAGTTCTGTAATCGATTTTAACATGCGCACCCGGGAAAAGGAGATCAAGAAGGAGCAGGAAGTTCTGGGAGGTAATTTCAAAAAGGAAAATTACGTGTCCGAACGGATTTGGGCCAAGGCACGGGATGGGGTTAAAATACCGATGTCCTTGGTGTACCATAAGGACACAAAACTGGACGGTACAAGTCCGTTGTTGCAATACGCCTATGGCTCTTATGGTTATACAATAGATCCATCGTTTTCTACGGTTCGCTTAAGTTTGTTGGACAGGGGATTTATTTATGTAATAGCACATGTTCGGGGCGGGGAATATTTGGGGCGACCCTGGTATGAAGATGGAAAGCTGTTGCGCAAGAAAAACACGTTCTACGACTTCATAGATTGCTCTAAATTTTTAATCGAAAAGAAATACACTTCCAAAGAACATTTGTACGCCATGGGGGGCTCGGCGGGTGGATTATTGATGGGCGCTATCGTTAATATGGCCCCCGAACTGTACAATGGCGTCATTGCGGCAGTTCCTTTTGTAGATTTGGTTACCACTATGTTAGATGAGTCGATTCCGCTCACCACCGGGGAATATGATGAGTGGGGAAATCCAAATGATAGAACATATTATGAGTATATGAAATCCTATTCGCCCTATGATAATATTGTGATTACTGCTTACCCTAATATATTGGTTACCACAGGTTTGCACGACTCTCAAGTTCAGTATTTTGAACCCGCCAAATGGGTGGCCAAACTGCGTGAAAAGAAAACCGATAGCAATATATTGTTGCTTCACACCAATATGGAAGCCGGTCATGGAGGGGCATCGGGACGCTTTGAATCCTTGAAGGAAGTAGCCGAGGAATACACTTTTTTATTAGATTTGGAGGGTAAGGTCGATTAATTAAAAAAAAATCTTAATTTTGTCGTGGGTTTTTTGTGTTTTGTTCAAAAAAGACAGTCCCTCCATAACCTAGAAAAGCTTGTATGGAACATAAGATAAATGCTTATAACAACATCCTAGAACTCATAGGGAATACCCCACTTGTAAGATTAAACACCATAACGTCATCCCTTTCAGGTAATTTTTTCGCAAAGCTTGAATGCTGTAACCCGGGACACTCATCAAAGGATAGGATAGCTGCGTACATTATAGATGATGCTGAAAAAAAAGGCATTTTAACTCCGGGAAGCACCATCATCGAAACCACTTCCGGGAATACCGGTTTTAGTATTGCCATGGTGAGTATCATAAAAGGATACGATTGCATCCTGGCGGTAAGTTCCAAATCCTCACAAGATAAAATAGATATGCTCCGCTCCATGGGGGCCAAAGTATATGTATGCCCCGCACATGTTAGCGCGGATGATCCCAGATCTTACTATCAGGTGGCTAAAAGGTTGCACGAGGAGACAAAAGGCTCCGTATACATCAACCAGTATTTTAATGAATTGAACAGTGAGGCCCATTACAAAAGCACCGGCCCTGAAATCTGGCAACAGACCAATGGGCACATTACCCATTTGGTAGCATGTAGTGGTACGGGAGGCACCATATCCGGAACAGGGAAATTCTTAAAGGAACAAAACCCGAATATAAGGATCATAGGGGTAGATGCCTACGGATCGGTTTTGAAGAAATACCACGAAACAGGGGAATTCGATTCCGATGAAATATACCCTTACCGTATAGAAGGTCTAGGGAAAAACCTTATCCCCGGAAGTACGGATTTTGACATAATAGACGAATTCATAAAGGTAAGCGACGAAGATAGTGCCCATACGGCCCGTGAGCTATGCAAAACAGAAGGTCTGTTTGCAGGATATACCAGTGGTGCCGTAATACAGGCGGTAAAACAATTGGATGCGGAAGGCGAATTTAATAAGGACAGCAATGTGGTCGTTATACTTCCGGACCACGGATCCCGTTATATGAGTAAAATCTATAGCGATCAATGGATGAACAATCAAGGCTTTTTCGATGTTAAAAATGTGGAAGAGACTCAACAGATTCAATTTATAAAGTAAGTATGTTTTAGGATATAAGAAATAAAGGCAATGGCTTCATCTTCCATTGCTTTTTTGTTTAGGAAATAATTTATGAATGCAAGTTAAAAATCTATATTTTTGCGTTTTAAACCAATTTTAGGGTAAATGAGAGATTTATTTGATAGGATAATAGAAAATAAGGGACCTCTAGGAAAATGGGCTTCCCAAGCCGAAGGATATTTTGTTTTTCCAAAATTGGAAGGGCCCATCTCCAATAGAATGAGATTTCAAGGAAAGGAAGTTATTACCTGGAGCATAAATGACTATTTGGGATTGGCAAGCTTGCCCGAAATCAAGAAAGTAGATGGTGAAGCGGCTATGGAACACGGTGCCGCCTATCCTATGGGTGCCAGAATGATGAGCGGCCATACCGATTTTCATGAACAACTGGAGCATGAACTCGCTGCCTTTGTACAAAAGGAGGCTTCCTATCTTTTAAATTTTGGTTATCAGGGAATCATGTCGGCCATAGACGCCTTGGTTTCCAAAGACGATATTATTGTGTATGATGTGGATTCGCATGCCTGTATTATAGACGGAGTGCGATTGCATATGGGCAAACGGTTTACCTTTAAACATAATGATATAGAAAGTCTCGAAAAAAACCTGGACAGGGCCACTAAAATGGCCGAACAGACCGGGGGCGGCATTTTGGTCATAACAGAAGGGGTTTTCGGAATGCGCGGTGAACAGGGCAAACTTAAAGAAGTGGTTGCACTCAAGAAAAAATTTAATTTCCGTTTATTGGTAGATGATGCCCATGGGTTTGGAACACTAGGAAAAACCGGGGCCGGGGCAGGTGAGGAGCAAGGCGTACAGGACGGTATCGACGTTTATTTTGCCACTTTTGCCAAATCCATGGCCGGTATCGGTGCTTTTTTAGCTGCGGATAAAGAAGTAATAAATTATCTAAAATATAATCTTCGCTCCCAAATGTTTGCAAAATCCCTGCCGATGATTTACGTAAAGGGCGCTTTAAAGCGTTTGGATATGTTGCGCACCATGCCCGAGTTGAAAGCAAAATTATGGAAAAACGTGGATGCCCTACAGAATGGATTGAAAAATAAAGGTTTTAACATAGGTACTACCAATACGTGTGTTACGCCTGTGTATCTCAACGGAAGTATTCCGGAGGCCATGGCACTGGTAAAGGATTTAAGGGAAAATTATGGTATTTTCTGTTCCATTGTGGTGTATCCCGTCATTCCTAAAGGATTGATCCTTCTTAGGATGATTCCCACGGCAACGCATACCTTGGAAGATATTGAAATTACACTCGATGCCTTTTCCGCCATTCGCGAGCGATTGGAAAACGGCACGTACAAGCGTCTTTCGGCAGCGGTAGCCGCCGCTATGGGCGAATAATACGATTGTACATAAATCCATATCTGTTGAATATTAATTTCATGGACGTGGATTTTTGTTTTTCACTTATATAAGTTCTTTTCGATACGTCCTTCGCCTTCTGAAAATGACGGGGTCAAAATGTTTCCACATCTGCCGAATCGCAATATTTTCCTCCAATTCCGGGGTCCTATAGCACATTTCTATTTTTTTCTCCGTGAACGTATGGTGGTATTGGTTAAAAATTACGGCGGTAACCCCTTTATTTTGATATTCGGGATGAACGCCTATCAAATAAAAAGTAACATCCTTACTGTGCTTTTTGGCCTTTAATAGATGGTAAAATCCAAAGGGGAATAATCTTCCTTTTGCTTTTTGCAACGCTTCGGAAAAAGAGGGCATCACTATGGCAAAGGCAATTAGTTTATTGGACGAATCCACCACAAATTTTATATACTCCGGATTTATAAAACTGATGTATTTCTTTTTGAAATATTCTTTTTGGACGTCTGTAATGGGTACAAACGACGAAAGTTTGGAATAGGTCTCGTTAAATAGATCAAACATTTGGTCCGCCATGGGCATTACCTCCTTAGTTTTGGTAAAATTTAATTCCCGCAATCCGTACCGCTGTTTGATGAGTGCCTGGATTTTAATGAAAAACTTGGGATCGGCATTTTTGGCCGGGAATTTGTTCTCCATGTATTCCTTTTCCTTTTTAAAACCCAATCGCTCCAAATGGGCCGCATAATAGGGAAAGTTATACCAGGTGATCATATTTCCAATATGGTCAAAACCCTCGGTCATCACGCCTACTTTATCCAAATTAGAGAAACCTACCGGCCCCTCCATATAGGCCAATTGATGCTGTTTTCCTATTTCGGCCACTTTATCCAATAAATGTTTGGAAACTTCGGGGTCATCAATATAATCAAACCAGCCAAACCTCATTTTGGGTATCTGTTGCTGCCTTACCTCTATCCAGTTGATAATGGCGACCACCCGTCCTACAATCTCCTTTCCTTTATAGGCAAGAAAAAACCGAGCGTCGGCATCTTTAAAAACCGGATTTTTGCTTTTATCGAACGTATCTAGTTCATCCTTGATAATCGGCGGCACCCAATAAGGTGAATCCTTGTAAAGCGAAAAGGGGAATTTTACAAAGGCCTTAAGATCCAATTTTGTAATGGCTTCCTCAATTACGATCATATATAAGTTTTTGAAAAACCAATATTAACATTATTAATCTGGAACATAAAACCCTGAAGGCAATTTTATGTTTTGGGGATGGGTCAAAGAAGTTTAAACCACTTCAAAAACAATAAATGAAGGTTGTTTGGAAAAAATATTTGAAAACCTTTAGGTTGTACATATTAAATATTGCTGGAGCAATCCCCTAAATAATAGGGGTCTAAAAAGGCCTTTTATAACGGAATCAGTACCAAAAACTGAAGCGGTGACACGGCCGTTACTTCCAGCTCCAATTCTCCAAAAGAACTTCCTACCGGCGTAAAAAAAGACAATCCACATTCAATTCTTGTCAGTTTTGAAGAAAAATCGACCGTTATGGCCTCCTCATCGGATAGATAGATGGTATATTGAAATGTAGATTCGCCCGGAATAAATAATTGGAGGGTATTGTCGAACTTTCGGATAGTGGCATTCGAATCAGCTTCTTCGTTGGCGGGATTAAAAATAAACCCCGCATTTGCAAATGCACCTTCCACTTTTATGTTCTCTGCATTTATGCTGCCATTTTCAATAAGATTGGCCCCGCTGGCATCCACTAATTTTATAAACAAGGCCGGAAAGGCGGGGTCGAACAGTGCGCAGTCAATACTATCATCATCTGAACAGCCTAGAATACCCATAATCATAATTAATAGGACACTTTTTTTTATAAAATACGAAAATCGAAGGTCTTTCATAGGGTTTTGTTTTTGTAGTTTGGTTCGGTACATAAACGCAAACTATAGGCATTCGATAAAGATGCATAAATTGTAAGGTAGTTGCGTGTTCCAAACAGGTATTTTTGGCATCTTCCCTTTTGAAGTTACATGCAGGCTGGAATTTTTACTGTTGAGTTTCCTACGCAGAACGGAACATTTAAATCGTCCGTTTTTTTCCAGATAAGCACGAAACCCTTCTTGTGTAAGGTGCTGTTATTGATTCGTTGCTATTGTCCGTGCACTTCGTAATTCAGTTCGGTTGCCCCGCATACTTCGGTTTGGTTGAAGTGTATTGGCGCAATAGGAAATAGGATGGTACAGCTATCTTCTTCAACAAAGCGACAGCATTAAAAAGCCTTTTTTCGGACCGGAACACTAGGCATTAGCCGGGTTGCAATCAGAAGAAAACAAGCTTACGAAAGTCCTGAAATATTACAAATTGGCGTTTGCCGAGGACAAGGAAAAACAATTAAATTAGTATCGGATTTGCGTGCAGATAAAAAGGCTTGAAAAGTCAAAAATTCTTGAAGTCCCGTATTTATTGGTAGCGAATACCGCCCTGAAATCTCTGGGGAACCGTCGACCAAAAAAAAATCCTTCCGGAATAATTGCCATGGGCCATTCCATGGGAAAAGAACTCTGGACATACTGTGGATTACGATTTTTGGCTAGGCGATCCGTGTGGTTCCTAAATGCTCAAAGCTGAAACACTTTTTCCATCAATGACCATTTTTCCCCCGGTTTGGCGGTGGGAAGCGCCTCTTGGTAATTCCACATAAGTTTTTCCCATTCTTGTACCTTTATGTTTTTGGCATCCATTTGGGCTTTTTTATCAAAGGAAAACGTGTTGTCCGCTTCAATGATCATGAACAGGCGGTTTCCTGTCCTGTATATTTCCATATGCGCGATACCCGAATCCTTGAGACTGGCGAGCACCTCTGGCCAAACGTTTTTGTGGTAATCGTCATATTCCTTGATTAGGGCACCATCATTCTTTAAATCCAATGCCAAACAATGTCTTTTCATTTCTTTAAAAATTTATCTATTTTCTATTGGTCAAGGCAAGCTCCCAAAGGTAAATATACTATTTTTTATTGAGCAAATTGAACGAGGGGTTTCCTTGGAGGCTCCTGTTTAACCCTTTTATAATGGTGGTATATATTACAACGCCTTCAAGGCTCCGTGCATTTTGTACGTCCTTATGCTTATGCTATATTCAGAGACCATTTTGGTGAGCCCGGGAACGGCATTGAGATCTTCGCCCCATATATTTTTATCGCCCAAAAGCAAAAAGACAACCTCATTTAAATCAATCGTTTTGGAATCATATCTGCTCCAGACCTCAGTGAAGTGGTCCAGGTTTTTCCTGTTATCCTGCAAAGGTATTCCTTCCCCATCAAGATCGCCTTTATAAAAGCACAGTAACGCTGCCAAGGAAAACACCAGTCTTTTGGGTAGTTTTCCCTCCAAAAGAAGATATTCTTTTAGGGTAGGGAGCAGGCGTACCACAAATTTGGAGGTGCTGTTCAAACTAATTGCGATCAGTTGGTGCTTTAATGTCGGATTTTTGAAACGGGCCAGAACATCTTGCACAAATTTGTGCTTTTCACCAATGGGAAAATCCAACGTAATCAGAACCTCCTGTACTAAAAAAGAGGTTATAAATTCCAAAACAACTTTATCTTCCATGGCCTCGTTTACCGTTTTCATGCCTGCCATATAGGCCACGGGCACCATTGCCGTATGCCCTCCGTTCAAAATCCGTACTTTCATGGTCCTGTATGGTGCAAGGTCATTTACGAACCGGACATTTAAACCTGTCCCTGAAAATGGAAGCTCTTTTTTTATTTTGGCCCCGCCCTCAATGATCCAACTATGATAGTATTCCCCGGCAACAAGAAGGTTGTCCGTATAGCCCAGTTCTTTTTCCAAAGCGGCAATCCTATCCTTTGGGTACCCTGATACAATACGATCCACCAACGTGTTGCAAAAGTAATTTTCTGAATGGACGTAATTTTTGAAATCGGACCCAAGATTCCAATGGTCGGCATACTGCAAAATGGTGTTTTTTAAAACGGCTCCATTATTTTCGATTAATTCGCAGGGCAAAAATATAAGGCCACTATTTGGGGCATTGCCAAGATGGAGAAATCTGTGGTATAGAAAAAGGGCCGCTTTTCCGGGAAATTCCTTTGGAGGGCGGTCTTTAAAGCGATCTCCCGGATTAAATTTAATGCCTGCCTCGGTAGTGTTCGATACTAGAAACCGCAAATCATTGCTTTTGGCCAGATTTAGATAGCTTTCCCAGTCGGAATAGGGATTTATCACTTGGCTTACACAGGAAACCAAAAGCTTTTCAGTGGTCAGCTTGCCATTCAGGATGCCATCGGTAACAACGGTAAAGAGACCGTCCTGATCTATAAGATCTTGATAATCGCCGTTTTCCGTTGGTTTTATTATTGCAACCCCTGCATTAAAACCTGCCCCATCATTTAAAATTTGGACCATCCAATCCACAAAGGCCCGCAAAAAGTTTCCTCCCCCAAATTGGACTATTTTAATGGGCAATGCTTTTCTATTTTGGATCGATCCATTGTTCAATAGGTTCATGCTATGCAGGTTTACTCATGGGTATAAAAAAGACATCTTTGGCTAATTAAAATCCACCGTGGCCTTTATAACGCCCATTCCTGGATCCAGCCAGGCATCAAAGCTCTCGATCATTTTAGAGTAATGGACCGAATGCGTAATAAATGATTCCGTTGGAAATTTATCCAAAACTTTTATCACATGTTCAAAATCCTGCAGCGTGGCGTTTCTGCTGCACATAAGGGTCATTTCTTTTGCATGTATCGCCGGATGGGAAAAGGTAAGATCGCCTTTTGAGAGACCCACCAAAACAAACCTCCCCCCATGCGCCATATAAGAAGGTCCAGATTCCAAAGCTTGTTTATTTCCCGTAGCATCAAATACTGCGGTCGCCAAATCGCCATTGGTGATCTCCAAAATCTTTTCCACAGGGTTTTCACCAGCATGTACAATATGGTCTATTCCTATTTTTTCCTTTGCGTATTGCAGTCGTTTCTGGTTAAAGTCCATTGCAATTACCTCGGCGCCTGCAATTTGGGCCAGTTTCATGATGCCTATGCCAATGGGGCCGCAGCCCATTACCAATAAGGTTTCCTTGGGTTTTATGGAAGCCCTTCTAATGGCATGGGCACCAATGGCCAATGGTTCCACAATGGTCATTTGGCCATTGGTTAAATTGTTTGTGGGTAACAAGATGTCCATGGGGACGGTTATATATTGTTGCATTCCGCCATCCGTATGGATTCCCAAAACCCGGATATTGGTACAGCAATTGGTCTTGCCTTCCTTACATGCAATGCACTTTTTGCAACTTAGGTATGGGATCACGATCACGTTGTCGCCCACTTTCAATCCTCTTGGGTTATTTTCAATTTCCACGATTTCCGCAGCAAGTTCATGTCCCAATATCCGTGGATAACTAAAAAAAGGCTGATTGCCCCCATAAGCATGCAGGTCCGTGCCGCAAATGCCGACCATGTTTATTTTTAAGAGGGCCTCATTTTCCTTTCTAATGGGAAGCGGTTTATTTTTCAATTCAAACGTCCCGGGCACTTTGCAGATGATGTAATCCATGATTGTTTAATAGACTGTTTTGGCGAAATACCGTATAATACTATAAAATATACAGAATAGATAAGTAAAAATAAGAATATAATGATAAAACCAACGAGCATGGGTAATTTTAAAATTCTTTCACAAAATAAAAGAATAAAACTTTTCATACAGGAACAAAATGCAATAATGTTGGAACATAGAACTTCTGCATTTAATCAATTTATTTTAAGTAATTAAAATAGTTGAATCGAATAAAAAATCGCATAATAAGATTAATACCGAATAACAAATACTTAACAGATGAAAGATAAATCAGGAATCCGAATGAATCTAAAATAGGGAATCTGCCCCATAAAATTACTAATACTTTTAAAAAAACATGTTCATAACCCATACGATATAATTTGAATTGTTTGTAACTTGTTTATAGAAAGGATATATGGGTAGGGTTATTTTAAATGTCTTTTTGTTTCCCAAATAAATGTGTAACTTAGGTATAATTTAAACCTTAAAATTGTTTAAAGAGATATCTTGTGATTTTTTGGCCATTTGTTGATAGGCCCAAATGCTTACAAGAGTTTTTTTACCATGGGTGCAGTACGGATTGCCTATAGATACAAGACGAAAAAATGAACAACTCAAGAAGAAAATTTATCGGCAAAACGGTTTTGGCAGGATCGGCTTTGTTTTCAACCCCTTCATTTGGGCTTCAAATTCTAAAACAAACAAACAAAATGGATACAATAATTGGTCATGGAGACTATAGATACAAGGTGGTTCCCGACTGGGCAAAAATAAGTATAGCCCATAACCCCATTCTCAATTGTCATGAAATGCAAATGGATAGTAAAGGTAGATTGCTCATGATCGGGGACCATACGGCCAACAATATTTTGGTGTTCGACAAATCAGGAAAATTGTTGGACCATTGGGGTACCGGCTACCCGGGCGGCCACGGGCTTACCTTGCACAATGAGGGGGGAGAGGATGTGCTTTACATTGTGGATTGTGGTTATTATGTGGACAGAACGGGAAAAGGCCAGGCCCAGGCGGGTCAGGTTTTTAAGACCACGATAGATGGGCGGCTTATTTTTCCCTTGCCCCACCCGCACACCATTGGCGTTTATCGGCAAGATGAGGAATATAGACCAACTGAGACAGCGATAGGCCCCAACGGGGACATCTATGTTGCAGATGGGTATGGATCGGATTATATCTTACAATTTAACCATAAGGGAGAATTTATCCGTAAATGGGGAGGCCATGGCAATGTGGACAAGAATTATGACCTGCTCAACGCCCATGGAGTGGCCGTGGATCATCGCGATAAGAACAACCCAGTGCTGGTGGTCACTTCCAGAACGGAAAATGCATTCAAGTTTTTTACCCTCGATGGGAAATATATAAAAACGGTGCGCCTTCCTGGAGCCTTTGTGTGCCGTGCCGTGCTGGATGATGAAAATATGTATTCCGGTGTCTGTTGGTCAGAGACCAAGGATGGTCAAAAATGGGTACGGGATACAGGTTTTGTAACCATTTTAGATGGCAACAACAAAGTGGTTTCCAATCCGGGAGGGGAATCACCGGAATACATAAACGGGGAACTGCAAAAAATGCACAATGCCAAGGATCCGGTTTTCAATCACGGACATGACGT
This sequence comes from Flavobacteriaceae bacterium, assembly GCA_041749595.1. GTDB lineage: Bacteria > Bacteroidota > Bacteroidia > Flavobacteriales > Flavobacteriaceae > Aurantibrevibacter. Next base: position 39,831 of record JBGTBA010000109.1, read on the forward strand.
TTTTGTGGATGAAGATAAGAACCTTTATGTCTGCCAGTGGAACGCACATTCTACGCCTCCAATAAAACTGGAAAGAGTGTAAAAACGTCTTTATATGTGCCGATCCATTTTTCGGGATTTAGTTGATAAACATCATTGTATTCCTTGTATCCAATCCAAGGTATATTTAACCTTTTATTGATATTTGGATGAAACAGAAACTTGGCATTTTACTTATTCTCTTGGGTTTGGGGACATTGCTGTACGCTCTAAAAACAGGTCTTTTTCAAGGAACAAAGCAAGAATATGGCAATTTGAAGCTGCCAGATGTCGTAGATTATAATTTTCATATAAAACCCATACTTTCCGATAATTGTTATACTTGTCACGGCCCTGATGCAAACAAAAGAAAAGCAGGCCTACGTTTAGATCTGGCGGATGCCGCTTTTTCCGAGCTGCCCGAAAACCCCGGAAAGTATGCCATTGTGCCGGGAGACCCCAATAGAAGTGAATTGTACCATCATGTGGTAAGCAATGATCCGAAACTAATGATGCCGCCTCCGGATTCTAAATTGGAACTTGATGAACATGAAAAAAAACTGTTAAAAAAATGGATAGAGCAAGGAGCCAAGTTTCAAAAACATTGGGCATTCATAGCTCCAAAAAAGGCAGAACTCCCTAAGACATCAACACAGAATTGGCAACAAAACGAGATCGATGCATTTGTTCTGGAAAAAATGGAGGAAAATGGACTTCAACCCTCTTCCAAAGCAAGACGGGAAACCTTGCTGCGAAGAATTAGTTTGGATCTCACAGGCTTGCCCCCCAATGCCGATCAGGTGCAAAGGTTTCTTTCAACAGTTGATGATAATGTACTGGAACAAGCCATTGATACATTCCTTTCCCAACCAAGGTATGGGGAACGCATGACACAAGTTTGGTTGGATGTGGCCCGTTATGCCGATTCCCACGGTTACCAGGATGACAGTTTTAGGACCATGTGGCCATGGCGCGATTGGGTGATCCATGCCTTTAACAGTAATCTTCCCTATGATTTATTTCTGACCCTTCAATTGGCCGGGGACCTATTGCCCAATGCCACAAAGGAGCAGGTATTGGCCACAGGTTTCAACAGAAACCACCCCATAACGCAGGAAGGCGGGGTAATACAGGAAGAGTACCAATCCTACTATGTATCGGATAGAACAAATACCTTGGGGAAGGGTATTTTAGGGATCACGCTGGAATGCGCCAAATGCCATGACCATAAATACGATGCCATTTCCCAGCGCAATTATTATGAAATGTATTCCTTTTTCAACAATGTAGACGAAAAAGGCCTGCAAATGGATGCGGTACAGGCCGCAAACCAAAAGTATTTTGCCGATGCGCCTTTTATTACGATTACCGATGAGGAAACACGCGGGGTACTATCCTTTATCAATAAAGCAAAAGAGGAAAAGGTAAACGTAATGGTCATGGACGATGCCGCTCCCCGCAAAACCTTTATATTCAATAGGGGAGACTATTCCAATCCCGGGGAACGGGTTTTTCCAAATACCCCTGAGGAGATCTTCGCCTTTTCGGAAGAATTGCCAAAAAACCGACTGGGATTGGCAAAATGGTTAACGGATTCCGATAACCCACTTACTGCCAGGGTCTTTGTGAACAGGGTTTGGGGCATGTTGTTCGGCAAAGGTCTGGTGGTCACGGCTGAAGATTTCGGGGTTCAGGGCAGTTTGCCCACCCATCCACAGTTGTTGGACTGGCTATCGCGGGATTTTATGGACCACGGTTGGGATATAAAATACCTCTTAAAGAAAATCATGCTCTCGGCCACGTACCAACAGGGCTCCATAGCCTCAGAGGATCAAAAAAAGGCCGATCCGGAGAATATATATCTCGCAAGGGCACCTAGATTTCGAATGAGCGGTGAAATGATCAGGGATTATGTGCTGGCCACCAGCGGATTGTTGAATGGGGAAATAGGAGGACCCAGTGTGAAACCGTATCAACCTCCCGGTCTATGGGAGGAGACCAATGCGGGGGGCAACAGAGGGGTGCTCACCAGTTACAAAGTGGATGAAGGCAATAAATTGTACAGGCGTTCCCTTTACACCCTCTGGAAAAGGACATTGCCCCCGCCCAACATGTCCATTTTTGATGCACCCAACCGCGATATCTGTGAGGTGCGGAGACAAAAGACCAATACGCCCCTACAGGCCTTGGCACTCCAGAACGATGTACAGATGCTGGAAGCGGCAAGGGTGCTGGCCCAAAATACCGTTTCCAAAAAACAGGCACCCCGGGATATGGTGCGCAATATTTTCCGGCAGATTTTGATACGAAATCCCAAAGATGGGGAACTACAGGTATTGGAGGACTATTATAAAGGTGCCTTGGACAAATTTTTGAACGAGACCGAAAATGCGGGTAAATTGATTGCCCAAGGGAATTACCAAAAAGCCACTACAGATCCTGCAAAAACGGCTGCCCTTATGCTTACGGCTCAAATAATCTACAATTTGGACGAAACGATAACCAAAGAATAACGGCAATGGAAGAATATAAAAGTGCAACTGAAAATTCACTTAAGGGAAACCGAAGACATTTTTTTTCCCAATTGAGTGTGGGAATAGGATCCTTGGCCTTGGGATCTTTATTGATCCCGGACCTTTTTAAAGGGGGTTCACGGGCAATGGGGAGACAGCCTTTGGGAATTCCCCATTTTGCACCGAAGGCAAAGCGCGTGATCTATCTTTTTCAATCTGGTGCGCCTTCCCAACTGGAATCATTTGACCATAAACCCACCTTGTTAAAACGTATGGGCGAGGATTTGCCGGAATCCGTGCGCAATGGGCAACGCCTAACGGGAATGACCTCCGGACAGGATAAATTTCCGTTGATGCCCTCATCGGCGACCTTTCGGCAGTACGGAAAAAGTGGGGCATGGGTGAGCGAATATTTTCCACATATAGCAAAGATCGCCGACGAGATATGCATTATAAAGAGCATGCATACGGAAGCCATAAACCACGACCCCGCCATCACTTTTTTCCAGACCGGGAACCAACAATCAGGACGGCCAAGTATGGGCTCTTGGATGAGCTATGGCTTGGGGAGCGAAAACCAAAACCTGCCTTCGTTTGTGGTGCTTACCTCTAGGGGAAAGGGCAATAGCCAAGGCCTGTATTCCAAATTATGGTCAAGCGGATTCTTGGATTCCAAACATCAAGGGGTGTTATTGCGCTCCGGAAAAGATCCGGTGCTCTACCTTAATGATCCGGACGGCTTGTCCCGATCCGACAAAAGGCATTTGCTGGACCATGTGTCGTCCCTGAACAAAATGCACCATGTAGAGACCGGTGACGATGAAATAGAATCGCGCATTGCCCAGTATGAGATGGCCTACCGTATGCAAATGTCGGTTCCGGATGTCATGGATATAAGAAAAGAACCGGAATCCGTTATACAAATGTACGGGGAAGATTCCCAAGTGCCCGGCACCTATGCAGCCAATTGTCTTCAGGCAAGGAGGCTTGCGGAAAGCGGGGTACGTTTCATACAATTGTACCATCAGGGGTGGGACCAACATGGTAACCTGCCCAATGAAATGGCCGGACAGGCCAAGGATGTGGACAAGGCCTCAGCCGCCTTGATCTTGGATCTAAAACAACGCGGTATGTTGGAGGATACCTTGGTCATTTGGGGAGGGGAGTTTGGAAGGACCAATTATTGTCAAGGAAAATTCGATCCAACCAATTATGGCAGGGACCATCATCCCCGCGCATTCAGTATTTGGATGGCCGGTGGCGGAATAAGACCCGGTATCTCCTATGGTGAAACCGATGAATTTGGATATAATATTGTAAAAGACCCTGTCCACATCAATGATTTTCATGCCACCATGATGTACAGTCTTGGATTGGACCATGAGCAATTGACCTATAAGTACCAGGGACGCAGGTTCAGGCTTACCGATGTTGCCGGTAATGTGGTAAAAAACATCCTAAGTTAAGGAATGGCAAAGGCAAATCTATTTCGTTTGGCGAATCTCTTGATTTTTGGCCTTACCATTTTTCTTGTTTTCTGTTTGGTTTTTGAATCATTCATGGACTTGCCGAACCTTGTAGTGTGGCTTGGACATTGGCACCCTTTGATATTGCATTTTCCAATCGTATTGCTGTTGATGGCGGCCATACTGGGACTTTTAGGGAAAAACGTACCAAGCTCTTTGTTAATGATTTCGACCATTTCGGTACTCGTAACAGCTGTAACAGGGTTCTTTTTGGCTACCGAAACCTCGCCTAAGGGAACCCTTGTTTTCTGGCACCAATGGTTGGGCACAGGTATGGCAATACTTTCCGTATCCTGGTACACGCTGCGTACCTACGCTTTGGAAAAGAGGTACATTCTAAAGGGGATACAGCTCATTCTGGTACTTTTGGTGGGATTGACAGCCCATTACGGGGGAATGATAACCCATGGTGAGGATTTTTTGGTATTTCCCAAGGATGCAAGATTGGAAAAAATACCAGAAAACCCCCTGATTTACGACCATGTTGTGGCCAGGGTATTGGGCAATAATTGCGTGGGCTGCCATAATCCGAGCAAGAAAAAAGGGCAACTTTTAATGATAAGTTTCGACCATTTAAAAAAAGGAGGTAAAACGGGTCCCGTATTTTTGGCCGGATACCCTGAAAAAAGTGAACTGATCAGACGTATCAGGCTTCCCTTGGATCATGAGGAACATATGCCTCCGGACGGAAAAAACCCGTTAAGCGAAGATGAGATAAAAATTATGGAGCGATGGATAGCCCTAGGGGCATCAGATACTTTACGTTTGGACCAATTGGATGGAAATGAGCCATTGGCAGCGTTAGTAAAACAACTAATGGCACCTTCCGAGACGAATACATGGGCAACGCTCCCAAAAGTAGCGGACAGTACCCTGCAACGTTTGGGATCGGAATATGTGACCATAAGAAGGATCGTCGGCAATTCGGAGGCGTTGGCCATATCGGTATTCCTGCCTCCCAAATATGATTCGGGGGCCATTCTAAATTTGCGGGGATTGGCGCCCAATATCGTGGAATTGGACCTGAGCGGCCTACCCATTGGGGTAAGGGAAATGGAAGTGGTGGCACTTTGCAAAAATTTGGAACGTTTGGAAGTGGACCGCACCCCCATAACGGACAAAGAATTTAAAAAACTGAAGGGACTTCCCAAATTGAGAAACCTGAAAGCCTATGCAACGGGACTGACAGATGAAAGTCTGGCAACCATAAAAGAATTAAAGGGACTTAGAAGCCTTTATGTATGGGATACCGAAATTTCAGGGAACGCTTTGGCCCAAATCCGAAAAGACACGCCAACTTTATTTATAGATAACGGAACGGAGCCAGAGGTTAAAACCTCATTTGTGGAAACAGATACTATTAAATGATTTCGGTTTAGGGTATCCTAATACCCGCTCCTTATTGCTTAATCGATATATTGATTTTTGGCCTGCTGTAAAACCTCGGGACGCAACATGAGAAATGAAAAGCCTTCTTTTATGTTTTTGGAAACATTCAAGGTAGTTTTGGGTCATATACGGACTAAGTTTTATTGCCACCCACCGCCCAAAGCGCGGTAAAGCACCACGACCGATTGGAGTTTATCAAATTTCGCATTGGTAACGCTTAGTTGGGAATTCAATGCATTTTCCCTTGCGGTAAGAACCTCTAAATAATTCGCTAGCCCATTGTTAAGCAATTCTTCCGAATAATCTATGGCCTTGCTATATGCTTCATATTCTTTTGCCTTTACCCGTATTTTATCTTCCGCATTTGTAAATGTGTACATGGCATCGGAAACTTCTTTGCTTGCCAACAACAAGGTTCGCTTAAACCGTAGAAAGGCTTCGTCCTGTTGTGCCCCGGCCACTTCATATTGGGTCTTTATTCTTCTTCCATTGATGATGGGCTGGATCAGGGAACCTACCAAAGTCGCAAAAATGGAATTTGCATCTATCCATTTGTCAAATTCCAAGCTTTGGAAACCTCCTGTGGCCGAAATTGACAGGGAAGGATAAAAATTGCTTCGGGCAACATTGGTCAGTTCAAAAGCCTGTACCAAACCATATTCGGCTGCGATTACGTCCGGGCGATTGCGCAATAATTGTGCGGGATACCCGGTTTTTAAATCGGCCTCCAATTGCTGTTTGTCCAAGTCATTGCGGTCAATGCTTTGTGGCGATTCTCCCAGTAATATTGAAAAGGTATTTTCGGTAAGCGCAATTTCCTTTATCAGATCCAATTGAAACCCTTGTGCATTATATAATTGCGCCTCAGTTTGTTTTACGGCAACCTCGGTCAATATCCCGGCCTCTTTCAAGGCCTTTGTGGTAGCCAAACTTTTGTTTCGGTTGACCACGGTTTCTTCCACAATTTTTAATTGCTCGTCTAAGGCCGCCAATTGATAATATGTGGTGGCAATAGTTGCGATCAATTGGGTTTTTATGGCTTGGTGCGCCGCAACCGTTTGCAGGTAGGCCGCTCCGGATGCTCTTTTATTGCTCCTGATCTTGCCCCAAATATCGGCCTCCCATGATAGCCTGCCATTAAGTTCATATTGGGTTATGTCCCCGTCAAAAAAAGTTCCGAACTGGCTGTTTGCCGCCAATTCCTGATGTGTTGCCTGTGCGGTAATGCCAAAGGTGGGCAAATATCCGGCCTTGCCTTGTTCGTAATATGCATTGGCCGTGGCAACTTGCTGTACCGCTATACGTATATCCAAATTATTTTCCAGACCCTTTTCTATATGGGAAACCAAAATAGGATCGGTAAATAAGTCTTTCCAGGAAAATTCTGCCATGGATATGCTGTCGTGCGGTAAATTATCGGTCCTAAACAAATCTTCGGATAGGCCTTCCAACCTCGGTCTGTCATATTCTTTGGCAACAAAGCATGATTGCAGACTAAAAGCAATACCAATAATTAGGGACCATATACCTATTCGTTTTTTACTCATTCGTACCTGTCGTTGAAATGGATTCTTGTTTTTTACCGATCCTGTCTTGCAGCCATTGGAAGAAAATATATAATATGGGAATGATGAACAGGCCAAGTACCGTTCCAATTAAAAGGCCCCCAACTGCCCCCGTCCCAATAGATCTGTTGCCAACCGCCCCTACGCCTTTGGCCAATACCAAGGGCATCAGCCCGAGAACAAAGGCAAATGATGTCATTAAAATGGGCCGCAACCTAACCCTTGCCCCATCAATGGCCGCATCAATTATAGATAGTCCTTGCTTACGGCGCTGCACGGCAAACTCTACAATCAATATCGCATTTTTTGCGAGTAGGCCTATAAGCATGATCAGGGCAATTTGGAAGTAAATGTTATTTTCCAAACCCGCCAAATAAGTGGTTAGGTAAGCTCCCATAACACCGACAGGCAATGAGATGATAACAGCCAAAGGCAACAAATAGCTTTCATATTGTGCAGCCAATAAGAAATAAACAAATAAAATACTTAGCATAAATATGGTATTTGCCTGGCCAGAGGCCGCAATTTCCTCTCGGGTGATCCCAGAAAAGGCGATGTCATATTCCTTTGGAAGACTTGTTGCCGCCAAGCCGTTTATGGCGGCAATGGCATCTCCCGTACTATACCCTGGGGACGCTGAACCGTTGACCGTCACCGAATTGAACAAATTAAACCGGTTAATACTTTGCGGCCCATAAACCCTGTTTAAGGATACAAATTGGGATAAAGGGGCCATTTCCCCATTTGTTGTTTTCACAAACATGCTGTTTAGACTAAACACATCTTTTCTGTCTTCGGGCAAGGTTTGGGCAAAAACCCGGAACTGTTTTCCGAATCGGCTAAAATCGGAAACATAAAATCCACCTATATAGCCTTGCAATGTCGCTATGATCGTGCTAACGGCAATACCGGATTCTTTTGCTTTCGGGATATTGATGTCGAGTTGCAATTGCGGAAAATCGGTATTGAAGGAATTCGAGGCAAAACCGATTTCCGGTTGGCCAACAAGTTCGTTTACAAATGCGGTCGCGGTTTCATCCAATTCTTTTAGTTCGCCGGATGCCCTGTCCAAAATCCGCATTTCAAAACCATCCGAGGTTCCAAAACCAGGAACACTGGGTGGGGTAAAGAAAATAATTTTTGCATCGCTTATGGAAGCGGTCCTTTGGGAAAGCTGCCCCAAAATGGCATCGATACTTTCGGCATCTGCATTCCTTTCGTCCCAGTCATCCAAAATAACAAAGCCCATGGCATAAGAACTTCCCGTTCCGGAGAAAAAATTACGGCCGCTGATGAAAGAAGCGGTTTTAACCCCATCTATTTGTTCAATCTCTTTATAAATGGCCTCCGTAACATTAAAGGAGCGATCCAATGAGGCACCCGCCGGTAATTCAACGTTCATAAAAACAACACCCCTATCTTCCGAAGGAACAAAACCTGTTCTCATGGAATTGTTTACCCACAAAATGGCAGCGACAGATACCACTAATGTCAAGGCCGTGATCCATTTGTGAACTACCAAAAAGCGAAGCGAATTCACATATTTTCTTGAAGTGGCCTTAAAAGCGGAGTTGAAGGCACTATAAAAACGTTGTAGGACGGATTTCCTTTCTTGGGGTTTGTCCTTGTGCGGCTTTAATAGAATGGCGCATAGGGCAGGTGTCAGTGTCAACGCATTGACGGCGGAAATTAAAATGGCGATGATTAAAGTGACCCCAAATTGCTCATAAAACACTCCTGCGGGGCCTTTAATGAAGGTAATGGGAATGAATACGGCAGCCATTACCAGGGTAATTGAAATAATGGCCCCGGTAATTTCGCCCATTGCGGAGACCGATGCCTCTTTTGCACTATCACGGCCTTCCTCAAGCTTTGAATGTACCGCTTCAACTACCACGATGGCATCATCGACCACGATTCCTATGGCGAGGATCAATGCGAACAACGTCAATAAGTTAATGGAATAGCCAAATAAGTTCAAAAAGAAGAAAGTGCCAATGATCGAGACCGGAACGGCAATTCCAGGGATCAATGTGGATTTAAAATCTTGTAAAAAGATAAAAACGACTAAAAAGACCAATAAAAAAGCCTCAATTAGCGTGGTCTTAACCTTGTCTATGGAGGCGGTCAAAAACTTATTGGTGTCATAATTCACCAAATAGTCGATACCTTCGGGAAAATCTTTTTTCAATTCATCCAATTTCACATAAATTTTTTCAATGATTTCCTGTGCATTGGATCCCGGGGTCTGGAAAATCCCAAAATTCAATCCCGGATAGCCTTTGGATTTTGATAGCGAAGTATATGAAAAGGCATCCAATTCTACTTTGGCAACGTCGGCAACATGGAGAAATTTGCCATTGCCAAGAGCTTTGACAATAATGTTTTCATACTCTTCGGCTGTCTTATAGCGTCCTTTGTACTTTATGACATACTCAAAGGATTCGCCCACGTTTTGCCCCAATGACCCTGCCGCTGCCTCCAGACTTTGTTCGCCAATGGCCTGAATGACATCTGTTGGGGACAGTTGGTAATTGGCCATTTTATTGGGATCTAACCAAATGCGCATGGAGTAGTCCTTCCCGCCAAAAACAGTTAAGGCACCAACTCCATTTATACGCTGTATTTCCGGTTTAACGTTGATGTTCAGATAATTTTGAATATAGGTGTCGTCATATTCGGGATTGGCGGAATACAGTGCGGCATATAACAAAGCGGAACTTTGCTGTTTTGCAGTAATGACCCCTGCCCTTATTACTTCAGATGGCAAGGAGGCGTTGGCCCTTGAGACCCTGTTCTGAACGTTCACTGCGGCAATATCGGCATCATAACCCTGTTCAAAAAAAACCTGGATACTTGCGCTACCGTCATTACTGGCACTAGAGGTAATATAGGTCATGCCCTCCACACCATTGATCTGTTCTTCGATGGGGATGACAACACTTTCTAAAATGGTCTGTGCGTTGGCTCCGGGATAGGTGGCATTGACCTGGACCGTTGGCGGGGCGATATCCGGATATTGTGTTATGGGGAGCTCGGACAGTCCCAATATGCCCAGTATAACTATAATGATGGATATTACCGTGGAAAGGACGGGTTTCTCAATAAATTTTTTAAGCATGACCTTTATTTAAAAACGGTGTTATAGGAATTTACAATACTGTCCAATGGTGTAAGTTTAGGGTCTATTTTTGCCCCCGGGCGCACTTTGTTCAATCCTTTGGCCAGGACCATGGATCCTTTTTCCAACCCTGATCGTACTACATAAAGTTTATCCGCATTTGCCAAAATGGTAATTGGTGTGGCCACCAAAGAGTCTTTTACAACGGTGTAAACAAATGTTTTTCCTTGTTTTTCATAGGTAGATTCCGTGGGCACTACAATGGCATTTTCATAGGCCGTAGGGATCATGACGGTTCCACTGCTCCCGTTTCTTAAAAGTCCCCCGGCGTTGTTAAATTTTGCCCTGAAGGTAACTGTTCCGGTTTGCTGGTCAATATTTCCCGTTACGGTTTCAATAGTTCCTTCTTTGGGATAGACTTCGTTGTTTGCTAGCAGCAATTTTATCTTTGGCAATGTTTTTACTTTTTCATCTACCGTGGATCCTTTTGCATTTTTGAAGAACTCCAAAAAGGCTGTTTCATTCATGGAAAAATAGGCATATACATTTTCAATGGATGAAATTTGGGTTATCGGATCCAGATTTAGGGCACTCACAAGGGCACCTTCCCTATAGTTTATAGATCCTACGACGCCATTTACCGGACTCTTTATGTTGGCATAATCAATAGTTGCATTCAGGCTATTGTAACTTCCTTTCGCCTGTAAAAGTTTGGCTTTTGCGGTTTCCAATTGCACGTTGCTGATAATGTTTTTTTCTACCAATGGGATCAATTTGTCAACCTCTACCTGGGCGGCATTTACATTGGCTTTTGCGGAAACCGCATCTTGGCTTAAGGACTGTGTTTCCAATTTGAACAACAGTTGGCCTTGTTTAACTTGCTGTCCCTCATCGACCAATACCTTTTGAATATATCCTGTGACTTTTGGTCGCACTTCACTGTTCACCTCGCCTTCTATGGAAGCGGGGAAATTCAGGAAGGTGGTAACACTTCGGGCCTCAATGGAAATGACCGGAAACCGGGGCAATGGCTGCGAGGGTACGATTTGGTTGGAGGCATTGCCACAACGTATAAATAGTGTTGTAACAATACTGATCAGCAATATAAAAGGAATTGACTTTGTATTCATGTAACGTGTTGTGGTTAATTAGCTTTTAATACGGGCGTTAAGTTTCTCCTTCAATTTTAAAATGGCAGTGCTTGCCTCTTCAATGAAAACCAAATAGTCTTTGTGAAATTCCAAATCAAAATCTGACACACCATCATTGTTCCTGTTGCAATTACATGCGTCTTTATAGGCCATGATCTCTATGTGTATCCGTTTTTGATGGTTCCAACCTTCGATCATTTCATCAATGGATTGAATGATGCTATCGGGAGAGATGACATAGTATTTCTTTCTGTCTCCCAATTTGGTGTGATAGTTAATACGCTTGGCACTGTGCAAGTGCGTTAAGTGTGTTGAGATTGTACTCTTGCTTGCACACAGATCGGTGACCAATTGTTCAAATGTGGCTCCCTTTTTTCCGTTTAATATCAAGTATGCCAATATCCTTGCGGCAACAGAAGCCATCTGTTCCTTGCTTTCAATAAGAACGCCCAATTTTTCGATGAGCTCATTTTTGGTAGAAGCCAGGGATTGGTCCATGGATTTTTAAATATGCCGGTAAAAATACGATTAGTTCGGTTAAATCAGAACCAATCGTAATTTAAATAAATGTTAATTTATGGCTACAAGGGAAAAAGATTGAAAATTAAAGTAAAAAAGATTGAGATGCCACAAGGTACAAATGGCGAAGTCTTTGTTTTATAATAGATTTCTTTTTCCTTTAAAAAGAACGTGCCGGTACCGTATAAAAATCTTATGTATTTGATGGGACCACTTCAATCCATGCCGTGTATTTCATCGATCAAGCTTGTATTTTAAGGAGCTTCCATACGGTTCTAATCCATTTCAACAAAAATCGGGACCATATAACTGATTTAATTGAAAGAATTGAAAGCTAGGTATATCTTTGAATTTATTAACCCAAAAAAACGTTACATATGACTAAAGCATTACTCATTAAAAAAGTGTATTTAGAAGCTTTTAAAAATTTAGGACATCAAATCATAAAGAACGGTTTCAAGGTTTATTTTTGGGCCTTGGTAGCATTGCTTGTAATTACGTTGTATGCCTTTGGGTACAGGTTGTCCACCGGGTTTATTTGGGACTGATGTAATTAAGGATGGAAAATGAATGGCCCTTTGTCCGACCGGATAAAGGGCTTTTATTTTAAGGCCCAAGAGCTGGGAACCATTTTGTTTAAAGGGAGGCTGTTTAAACTGTTTATTGAAAGAAAAACAACGATGACCGTTCAATGACTTCATGCTGTTCCCAATTGCATATAAGACAAATGCTCCACCTAGGGGATATCTTACTTTTTTTCGCCAAGGTTTTTTATTTTCCTTACCGATCTTAGGTTTAGATACCATACAATTTTTGAAAACAAGGGAGTATCCGTTAGCCGGACAGATGAAACTTTATTGTAGTGGGAACCTTCTCTTTAAGAACCCAAGAAGCAAAAAAAAGAAAAATTATTTACAGCTCCTTTTTAAATATAAGGGTATCCAATTCCGCCGCATTCCAAGGGGTTATCTTTCCTTGCGTCCTAATGCGGATTCCACCTATGGTTCTGTTGGATACGTTAGAGGCCGCATTTCCCCACGAGTTTCTTATATAAGTGCAAATAGCCGCAATGTCCCTGTCCTGCAATGTGGAAAAAGAGGGCATACTGGGAAGAATATCCGGAATGCCATATTCCTTGCCATTTACTATTATGGGGCCTTCCAAACCATGCAATAAGATCATGCCGAGTTTGTAATCCGCTCCAGTGACCCATTCGGAATTTTTCAATGGAGGCGCAAAGCGGGGCATGCCATCGCCTTTTGTTCCATGACAACCGGCACATAGGTTAATGTACATCAACCTTCCGGAGGCCATTACTTTTGGATCTGTTGCTTCGGCTGTGTTCGTTTCCGGTTTTGGTGCTTCCGGCTTTCCTGGCCATGTAAATAGTTGGCTAAGTCGATTCAATAAAGAGGCCATTTCCGGTTCTGAAGAAGATGTTCCTTTAAAAATGGCGGGCTTATTTTCCAAAAAGATCACTTCGCCTTCACCTGCCGAATTGGAATTGACAATACCATTGGCAATGGCCATCTTTATCCAAGTTTGGCCTTTCCCACCATCAGGTGCTACTATTTGTAATAAATGTATAATTTCTACCAAGGATTTGGTATTGGTAATCGCAGTGGCCAACATTTCCAAGAATATTTCCTTGTGCTGATCATAAACATTCCACTCCTTTTGAGCTAGGAGATAGGCCAACATGGCACTTTCCCTATGTTCCAAACTACTCATGACAACATCTCGGGCAAGGGGAAATCCACCATAGTTTTCCAGGAATTTTTGCGAATACATAAAGGCAATTTCCGGGGATACATCACCGGATGCCAATATCATCTGTAGTTGAAGGACGGGATCGGCATTTCCATACCCATTCTTGATAAATAGTTCTAGATCCTTACGAATTTCTGGGTGTTCCGGGAGAAGATCAACGGCCAAACGCAAAGCCGCTTGCGCTACTTTTGGGTCTTTCGCTTTTAGTGCCGTTGCATATATTGTTGGGTTGGCAAAATACAATCCTTCCAAAGTCCATAAGGCATGTAATTGCCCTAATGGGGTCCCATTGACCAGTAGATGTTCCAGTTCTGTTACGATGGAAAGATCACCTTTTTCCACCAAAAGGCGCTGTGCCATATCCCTTGTCCAACCATTGGGATGCCCCAATAGCTTTACCAAGGCTGGGGAACCTGCTTTTGTAAGATCGGGTGGGGTATCAATTTTATCCATTTTGGGCTTGATTCTCCAAATACGGCCCATGTGGATGGGGCTATCCAATTTACGCTCCAAAGAAATTTTCCTTAAATAGGGGGTCATGTACGGGCCATGTTGGATAATGCCCTTGTACATGTCCACAACATAAAGAGCCCCATCAGGGCCCGAGGCCAGGGAAACGGGGCGAAACCGTTCATCTGTCGACGCAAGGAATTCCCTATCTTCATAAACCCCTTCCGCACGCAACATAAACCCTTCTTCGATGATTTTGTTTTGTTTGATGAGGTTAGAGGTTGGCTCACACACAAAGGCATTTCCCAGATAGCTGTTGGGTAAAAGGTTTCCGCGGTAAACCAATGGACCACAGGCGGATGTAAATTCCAAGAGTCGGCCTTGTTTGTCAAGTGTTCCGGGAACATAACCACGGTTTACAGCCGGTGTGCTGCGTATAGGGAATATTCTCCGTTCCAAAGTTACTCCGTGGTCAATCCCGCTGGTTGGGGTATGGTTCTTATTCCTTTGCAATATATTTGGGGGCACCAGATCGGCATGTAATTGGGACCAATTGTAATTATAGAACAATCTACCGGCATTGTCATGGCTGATGCCCCATTGTCCGCGGATCTCTGTTTCTTCTTTTATCCACCCATCGCCTTTTTTCCTGTAGCGCCATTTGGATTTGGCATTATAATACCAATTGTCCATCCCTCGCCAAAGCCCGTTCGGTGAATGTTCAGGCAAACCAAGTCCACCATATTCAGGATCTATCAAAGTTTTGGTATCGGCTTTAAAATCCCCATCGGTATCTTTGGCAAACCATAGGGGGATATTTTCCGCAATCAAAATCCCTCCTTTCACTATCGCAATTGCTCTGGGAAGTACCAAACTATCCAAGAAGACGATGCTCCGGTCCATTTTGCCATCCCTATCGTCATCAAATAGTACGGACACTCGCCCTACCCGTTCATTTTCCCCTGTACCATCAATATCGGCCATAAATCCCTTCATTTCAACCACCCAAAGCCGACCTGCTTCATCAAAGGCCATGGCAACCGGGTCTTGCACCAAAGGCTCTGCCGCCACCAATTCAATTTCCAGGCCGTTATCGGCCAACTTGAACGTACCGAGTTCCCGGATGGGCGATAGTCGGGGCGAAGGAGATTGCCCACAACGGATAAAGAACAAGGCGATACTTATGAAAAGTACGGTGGGAATTGACAAGTAACGTATGTTATATCCTTTAAATAGTAGTGCTGAAAATATAATTTTTTCAGATAGACCTAACATGCTATACTATAAAAGTGGCCAGATATACAAAAAGACCCGCCGCGGTCCCTACAACAAGTGTTCCCAGTGTATAGGCACGGTAACCGGTCTTAATATCAATTCCTGAAAACTGGGTAAGAATCCAAAAACCGCTGTCATTGGCATGGGAAACCACCATTGCCCCCGCACCGATAGCCGCTACCACCAGTGCTTTGTCAATAGCTGAATGGAAACCCAGTAGAGGCAATAAGGGAGCCACTATGGAAGCCGTAGTGATCAGTGCTACCGTAGATGAGCCTTGGGCCGTTTTGATGGCGGCACAGAGTAAAAACGGAAGCCATATACCAATATTGGCTCCGGAAAGCGCATCGGCCATGGTAGTGGCAATGCCACTGTTTTGGAGTATGGTACCAAAAACGCCACCTGCACCGGTAATCAAAAGAATGTTGGAAGCGTCTCCCATCGCTTTTCCTACCCACCCTGTGGTGGAAAGTATTTCCTTATCCAGTTTTTTTGGCAATAAAAAAGCAAATAAAAGACCTATGAGCAATGCAATTACAGGAGAACCGATAAATCCAATCAATTGGTACCACATTGCTTCCTGCTGTCCTTTGGTAACTGCGAATTCCACTAAGGATTTTCCGATAATGAGTACAATAGGGACCAAAATGGGCAGGAAAGACTTTAGGGCACTGGGTGCCTGCCTTATTTTTTCTTCGATCACCTCCATTGATAGTTCAGGATTGGGATCAATGTAAATTTTCGCGGCAAATTTTTTGGAATAGATGATGGCCACTATCAATGCCAGAGCACCGATGATCAAGCCAACGATCATGACCAAACCCACATCGGCTCCAATAATCCCTGCAGCGGCTATAGGGCCAGGCGTAGGGGGTATCAACACATGGGAAATCATAAGACCGAGGATCAGGGCAACCCCTGTTCCGACAATGGAGAGTCCGGCCCTTTTGGTCAGGCTTTTGTTCAAAGGGGTAAGGATAATGAATCCACTATCGGCAAACACGGGGATGGAAACTATAAAGCCGACGATGCCCATCGCTTCGTGCACCCTCTTTTTGCCGATTACGTTAAGCACAATTTCCGCCAGCTTAAAGGCACCGCCCGAATGTTCCAGAAAGGCACCGATAATAACGCCCAGCACAATAACAATTCCGATTTTACCCATAGTACCTCCGAAACCATTATTAATAGATTCCATAATGAGGTTCAAGCTCATTCCGGATAAGAGGGCAAAAAAAAGTGCGGCACCCAATAAGGCCAAAAAGGGATGTACGTTCCATTTTACCGTAAGTAAAATGAGCAGTGCTACGCTTACAATAAGTAAAAGAAAAGAGAGCATAATTTCTATTGGTTTAGTGTGCGTCCCGGGTTACCTCTGCGCCGGATTTCCCTACCAGAAAATCAAGATCCGCCCCAAGATGTGCCTGTTGTACCGTTCTGGTGTATAAACTGGTATATCCCCTTTTTGTAGGGAGTTCGGGTGCCGTCCATGCATCCTTGCGTTTTTGTAGTTCGCCATCAGCGACTTCGAGATGCAGTTTTCTGCCCGGTACATCCAGAACAATATAGTCCCCTGATTGCACAAGCCCCAAAAGTCCCCCAATGGAAGATTCAGGAGATATATGCAGCACTACGGTGCCATAAGCCGTGCCGCTCATTCTGCCATCGGATATGCGCACCATATCCTTGATTCCTTTTTTGAGCAATTTTTCCGGTATTTCCATATTGCCCACCTCGGCCATTCCGGGATACCCAACCGGGCCGACCCCTTTTAGGACAAGAACACTGTTTTCATCGACTTCTAAATTAGGGTCATCCACGTTACTTAGGAAATCCTCAATAGTTTCAAAAACAACGGCTTTGCCACGGTGGCTCATGAGTTCAGGGGTTGCTGCAGAGGGCTTTATAACAGCACCATTTTCACAGAGATTGCCATATAGGACCGCTATACCGGCCTCTTCCAAAAATGGCTTTTCAATGGAGGCGATCACTTCCGGATTATAACACTCCGCTTTTTGGTTGTTTTCCCCAATGGGTTTTCCGTTTACCGTGATCGCGTTGTTATGTAGGTGTGCTTTCATTTGATTGATAACTACGGGAAGTCCGCCTGCATCAAAGAAATCCTCCATGAGAAACTTGCCGGAAGGCATTAAATTGACCAAAAGCGGTATTTTGCTCCCCAGGGTATCAAATTCCTTTAGATTCAATTTTACGCCTATTCTGCCGGCAATGGCCAATAGGTGGATGATAAAATTGGTGGATCCCCCAACGGCAGCATTGATTTTAATGGCGTTTTCAAAGGCTTCCCTAGTAAGTATTTTGGATAATTTCAAATCTTCCTTAACCATTTCAACGATGCGCCTTCCCGAAAGCTGTGCAAGTACTTTTTTTCGGGAATCCACTGCGGGCACGGCTGCCGCACCGGGGAGCGTTAAGCCAAGAGCCTCGACCATACAGGCCATGGTCGAGGCTGTTCCCATGGTCATACAATGTCCCGCACTTCTTGAAGAACAGATTTCTGCTTCTACTTGATCCTCCTGGGTAAACCCCTCGTTTTTTATTTTATCTTTAAGCGTCCATACAAAAGTCCCCGAACCTATACGTTCCCCTTTGTATTTTCCGTTGAGCATGGGACCGCCCGGAACCACAATGGTAGGTAAATCCACGCTACAAGCACCCATCACCGTAGAGGGTGTGGTCTTATCACAACCGGTTAAGAGTACAATACCATCCAATGGGTTGGCCCTGATGCTTTCCTCGGTATCCATACTGGCCAAATTGCGAAAGAGCATTGCGGTAGGGCGCATTAGGGTTTCCCCCATGCTGGTCACCGGAAACTCAAAAGGAACACCACCGGCCTCTAGGACACCTTTTTTAACAAACTCTGCAAAATCCCTTAAATGCCCATTGCAAGGGGTCAGTTCCGACCAGGTATTACAGATTCCGATTACGGGCCGTCCCCTGAAATAATCATCCGGATAGCCCTGGTTCCGAAGCCAGGAGCGATGGATAAACCCCGATTTTTCATCTTTCGGATTGAACCAATCCTCGCTTCTTAATTTTTTCTTGCTGTCTTTTTCCATATTTTTAAATCAAGGATCGAAAAATAATACTTTAATTTGTTAAAGTATCAATAATTCAATTAAAGTATCATCTTTATCACAATAATCAAAACGGAAGGGTGCTAAATTCACAGTTAGGTAATTTTAACTGTTGTCTTAAATAGGGTATCCTTTAAATTTTAACCTAAATAAAAATTGTTATAAGTAAAAACCATGGACGATCAGTGGAAGGGTAAAACAGCGGTGATAACGGGAGCGGCCAGCGGACTGGGATTTGCATTGGCCCAACATCTTTTAAATCTTGGCGTTAAGGTAGCCTTAATTGATAGGAATAAGGAAATAAAGGGAGGATCATTTTTTAAAAACGGCAATATGGCATATCCTTATTGTATAGATTTAGTGGATGAATTTGCGGTGAAACAAGCAGTAGACGATTTTAAAAGCAAGGTGTCCAAAATAGACATTTTGGTCAATTGTGCCGGTATTACGGGGATAACGAACCTGAAGAGCCATGAAGTATCTTTGGAGGATTTTAATAAGGTGATGGCCATAAATGTGGTGGGCATCTTTAACACCTTTAAAGCCGTAGCTCCCCATATGTTGGAAAAGAACTACGGACGCGTGCTGCACATTGCTTCCATAGCGGGCAAGGATGGGAATGCCGGTATGCTGGCTTATTCGGCATCCAAAGCCGCGGTCATTGGGATGACGAAGGTACAGGGGAAAGAGTATGCGGAAACGGGGATCAGCGTCAACGCCATAGCCCCGGCCGTAATAAAAACGAATTTACTCGATGGGATGCCCGAAGCTCAGTTGAAATATATGACCGATAAAATACCCATGAAACGATGTGGCACACTGGATGAATTTGTAAATGCGGCATGTTTTATCATCTCTGACCAAAATAGCTTCAGTACAGGGTTTACGTTCGATTTAAGCGGAGGCAGGGCACTATACTGAAAGATTGACGATTTTTAGGAGATGATTTTATTTAAAACTTTGATGTTTTCATGCTATGAAAATTATAGAATTGACCTAAAAAACGGTAATTTGGTGCGATTTCAATAATTTTATAAATTCGACATTCAACCATGCAACGAAGAAATTTCATTAAAAATGCCACTACGGGCGCACTTGCAATGTCGTTGCCGGATTTCCCATATTATCCGTCATTTTCCGGGGAAACCAGATTTGGAGTGGCGGAAGCGTCCTATATGATGCGGGTGTATGGGAAAACAACAAGTAAAGTGTTTCCTCCTTTTGCCGATTCCCTGGAAATGATAGACCACTGTCATTCCTTGGGTTTTGGGGGTGCACAGATTGGGGTTCGGGGATGGGACACCGATTTTGCAAAAAAAGTAAGGGAGCGGTGCGGGCAGCTCAATTTTTTTTTGGAAGGACAAACAGGTTTGCCCAAAAGTGATGACGATCTGGAACGTTTTGATTTGGCGATCGCCCTAGCGAAAGAGGGAGGGGCTTCCGTTGTCCGCACGGCATGTCTATCCGGACGCAGGTATGAGACTTTTCACAGCATGGCCGCGTTTACCGATTTTAAGCAAGAATCCATATTGGCCATACAACGGGCAGAGCCCATCATGCGGAAGCATAAGGTAAAACTTGCCGTGGAGAACCATAAGGATTGGCGGGCAGATGAAGCGGTGGAAATCCTAAAAAGAGTAGATAGCGAATGGGTGGGGTTAACATTGGATACAGGAAACAATATATCCTTATTGGAAGATCCCATGGAGGTGGTTAAAACCCTTGCGCCCTATGCGTTCTCCGTGCATATTAAGGATATGGCCGTCTATGAATATGAAGACGGATTTCTGATGTCCGAAGTCAATTTTGGAACCGGTTTTTTGGATCTGGAAAAAATGATAGCGATCATAAGGGGGCATAGCCCCGATATAAAATTCAACTTGGAGATGATCACCCGGGATGCGCTAAAAATACCGTGTCTTACTGAAAAGTATTGGTACACATTAAATCAGCTCCCGGCGAGTGACCTGGCCCAATATTTATACAAAATCAGGCATCAGAAAACAAATGTTCCCTTACCGATGGTATCGGATAAACCTATAGATGAGCAATTGGCATTGGAGGTGGAGAACAATCGGATTTGCGTTGTATATGCCAAAGAAAAATTAAACTTTCATTAAAAGAGAACGCTAAAATGAGCGACATAAAATTACCAGGAATCAAACTATTTAACTTGGCTGGCCGGAATGCCTTGGTAACGGGAGGATCCAAAGGACTTGGCTATGCCATGGCCTCCGGATTGGCTTCGGCGGGGGCAAATGTCTTCCTGATCAACAGAAATCTGGAGGAAGGCAAAACGGCGGCGGCACAACTTATGGCAAATTTTGGTGTCGATGCCAAAGCATACGCCGCAGACGTTTCCGATCTGGCCCAAATTGAATCCGTGGTCACGGAAATAGTCAAAGAGTTTAATCATATAGACATCTTAATTAATAGTGCAGGTATCAATATCCGAGGGGCAATAGACCAACTTTCCGTGGAAGAGTTCCGCAAGGTAATGCAGATCAATGTGGAAGGCACTTGGAATGTCTCAAAGGCAGTGGTGCCTCACATGAAAAAAAACGGTTCGGGCAAGATCATCAATATGGCAAGTACTTTGGGTTTGGTAGGATTGGCCAATCGAACACCCTACGCTACCAGCAAAGGTGCCGTAGTACAGATGACCAGAGCCCTGGGTTTGGAATTGGCCCCGTTCAATATTAATGTGAACGCCATTTGCCCCGGACCCTTCCTAACTGAGATGAACGTTCCTATAGCAGATACCGCTGAAGCAAAACAGTTCATTGTTGGGGCCACGGCCCTGGCGCGCTGGGGCGAACTAAAGGAAATACAAGGGGCGGCCATTTTCTTGGCAAGCGATGCGGGGAGTTATATGGTGGGCTCCATGTTGACAGTGGACGGAGGTTGGACGGCAAAGTAAGTATACGCAATAAATGGAAAGAATATTAGTGCCTTGGTCCAGTTATTGGGTTCCTTATCGGCAAAAAAAAAAAATCAAAAAAAATAATTTACATCACAAGCAAGGGCTGTTTGGGATTAAACCTTTTTGTACTATTGCAGTCAAATCAAAACATTGGTCAATCACAATTAAACACTTATTTGTTTTGAGATCGACCGATAAAGATTAAATGTCCAACTTTTAAAAATAATTAGGCTGATGTTAAAAAAAATTTTACTAGGATTTGGTGTTGTATTGGTACTGATTCAATTTATACGCCCGGATAAAAATGTATCGAATGACCTTACCTATGACATTTCCAAAAAATACACAGTACCGGAAGATGTAAATACCATCTTTAAAGTGGCCTGTAACGATTGCCACTCCAACAGAACGGTCTATCCTTGGTATTCCAACATCCAACCCGTTGCTTGGTGGCTCAATGATCATATCGTGGATGGAAAGAAGCACTTTAATTTTTCTGGTTTTACAAAACTCCCCATAGCGGTACAGAACCATAAATTTGAAGAGGTTGTTGAAATGGTGGAAAAAAAGGAGATGCCCTTGCCTTCCTACACTAACTTTGGGTTACATAAAGAAGCAAAACTTACCGATGACCAACGAAAATTGGTCATCTATTGGGCTAAAACGCAGATGGGCATGCTAAAAACCACCTATCCCGCGGATAGTTTGGTGATGAAGCGCAGGACTCCTCCGCCGGCTGGAAAGAGTTAATGTTTTTTCAATCTAAAGATTCTCCGACCCTTGGGTCGGGGTTTCCGCTTGACCTCTCCTTTGGAGAGGTCGGAACTGCCTTTTTGCAGTTCCGGGTGAGGTAAAATACAAAATTTCGGTTTTTGGCCCTAAGGCCAAAATGAAACTGGC
>JBGTBA010000110.1:0-18188 GCA_041749595.1 Flavobacteriaceae bacterium
ACGAAATATTACAGATATTGAGCATATCACTACTCGACAAAACCCCTGTAAGAGAGATACTTACGGATTACTATTACAAAGATGTCAAAGAACTAAATTCTAAACAATTGAAAATCAACGGGCTTTAAGTGCCCACTAATGAACCATTTTTAAAAACAACACCTAAAAAATGAAACGTCCGGTTGCATAATCCGAGGAGAGAACACCCATTAAAACATGAAGATAGAAACCATCATAAATCATAAATGCGCATTGGGGGAAGGCCCCGTTTGGGATGCCAAACGCAATGAAATATTCTGGCTGGATATTTTTGGAGGTGAAATTCATAGGTACTCTTTTGAAAATGAAAAATTCCATACGTACCCCATAAATGAGATGATAGGTTCTATGGCGATTTGTAAAGACGGCTCCCTTATCATTGCTTCCAAAAGCGGATTTGGACTACTGAACAGGGGCACCGGAAAAATAAAGGCCTTGGCAAACCCCGAACACCATTTGCCCAATAACCGCTTTAATGATGGCAAATGCGATCCGCTAGGGCGATTTTGGGCCGGTACCATGTCGCTCACAGAAGATTCGGGCGCGGGAAATGTCTATGTTTTTGGACATAATTTGGTCGAAAAAAAGATAGAAAAGGTAACCATTTCCAATGGAATGGCCTGGAGCCTGGATCAAAAAACCATGTATTATATAGATACACCAACCTTGGAAATCGTATCCTATGCCTACGAAAAAGCTACTGGCCATATTTTAGATAAAAAAGTAGTGATCCACATTCCCAAAGATGATGGGTATCCTGATGGGATGACCATTGATAGTGAAGGAATGCTTTGGATAGCCCATTGGGGCGGATGGCAAGTGACCCGTTGGGACCCGGATACCGGTGAAAAATTGCTCGCCATTCCGCTACCGGCTTCAAAAATAACCTCATGCACTTTTGGGGGCAAACAGTTGACCGATTTATTTATAACTTCTGCAAAGGAAGGGCTTTCCGAGGATGAATTAAAGGAACAACCCTTGGCAGGTTCGCTTTTTGTTATAAAAGATTGTGGATTTAAAGGGCTTCCCACTTTTGAATTTGATAATGAAAAGAATTAACAAGAAAATGGCAAGCGTAAAAGACAATACTAAGGAAAACAAGTTGTTTGCCAATCAAGTGGCCATACTATCCGGTGCAGGTGTGGGCATTGGCTATGAAGCGGCACTACAATTGGCCCTACGGGGGGCAAAAGTGGTCCTAAACGACATTGACCGGAATTTGGCCTATGCAGCCTGTGAAAACATCAAAAGGGAAGGAGGGATATGTGAAGCGTTCGCTGGAGACATCTCTGAATTGGATACTATTACTGGGATCGTAAAGTTTGCGGTGGCAAAATATGGAAAACTGGACATTCTTGTGGCCAATGCAGGGATTACCACGTATGGGGATTTTCTGGGATACCAGCCCGAATCCATGCAAAAACTGTTGAAAATCAATCTTTTTGGCACTTTTTTTTTAACACAGGCCGCCGCAAAACAAATGGTTTCACAAGGGCATGGGGGCAGTATTTTATTGACATCCTCGGTTACGGCCCATTCGGCCCATCCTTATTTGGCCGCCTATGGCATGACCAAAGCGGGAATAGACCAATTGGCCAAAAATCTGGTAATTGATCTGGGGCCGCACAACATCAATATAAATACCATTGTGCCGGGTGCCACACTAACGGAACGGACCATGAACGAAGATATCGATTTTGATGTTTTATGGTCTAAGATAACGCCTTCCGGAAGACCTGCAACCGTTGCCGACATTGCCAACGCCGCCTTATTTTTAGTCTCTCCCATGTCCCGTCAAATCATGGGGCAGAACCTTGTAATTGACGGGGGATGGACATCTGTGGGCATACCGCCCTACTGATTTTCCTTTTAACTGCTAAAATCAGTTCGAATGGTGCTATACGTGTACTGGTTCCGTTAAAGTGGTAAAAAGGAAATCCGGATAAACACCATAGAATGATTTAAATTACAACGCACCTAATTTTTTAAAAAGCAACCCATGATACGACATACTGTTATTTTAAAATTCAAGAAAGAGATAAGCCCCGACGAAAAACAAACATTTTTTACCGCCGCAAATGCATTGGCCTCCATAGAAGGTGTCCGGAAATTTGAAATTTTAAAACAGATCAGTCCCAAAAACAATTTTGAATACGGCATTTCAATGGAGTTCAATACCCCTTATCTATTTGATCAATATACAAACCATCCCGACCATGTTTACTTTGTGGAAGCCTTTTGGTTGTCTTCTGTGTCGGATTTTTTAGAAATAGATTTTGAAAAATAAAACCGGGAATGCTTCAACAAATTACCTTAAGGCGGCTTTCATCCATATATGACCCCTGATCAATGGTGCTATAACCGCAATAGCCATAAATATGATGATGCCCCCGATGCCATAACCCAAATAGGCGACCACTTGTAACCGATCCACGTTAACATTATGAAGCATCTTTGTTTTTTACTTGGGCTGGTAAACGTTACTGTTTGGGTTAAAAGCGAACCATGCAAAAGCAAAATGGTTTCCATGGGGAATTGCCAAAAGGGCATTTCCCTTTAGCTTACCGTCAACACATTTACCCGTAACGGACCATAAGGACAACGTTTCATTGTCCCTAAACCCGTCCTTGGTTTTTTTAAATGTCAGGTGCCGCCCGTTTAAATCCGAACTGAAAACGGTGGTGGTGCCTACTTTTTTCGAGTCTTTTATGATCTGGCTGTCCAGTACGGAAACGGTTTCCTTGCTATAAAGGACAACGAACTTTTCCCCTTGTATTCCATCGTTTATAACACCCATTTTACGGATCGTGGACAACGGATAAATGATGGAGACACCCTTTATGGACACGTCTATGACACGCTCCATGGCCGGAAGTTTTTCGTTAACCTTTTCCCTGAACAGCATGGGCCGCTCATTTTTAAGATTGTCATAGTTTATATAGGGATTGATGCCATACTCAATTCCTTTTCCATTGTCTGTAGATAGGATTAAACCGTCCGGATAGGTGTCAAAATATTCCTTTACGGAAATCAAAAGGGAAGGTATAAGTTCCAATGAGGCTCCCGTAAATTCCCCGACAATTGCTTCTCCCGTAAATTGCTGCCACCAACTTTCCGTTTGCCGGTCCCACATGACCATATCGCTTTTCCGCAACATGCCAGACACTCCAAAATCCAATAAATGGGTTTTGCCCCCGTGGGACAGGTTCCTATCAAAGACAATGGCCGCATTGCAAAGCGGGCAATAGGTTGCCAGAATGTCTTTGTTGGCCAACCTGTCGTTGACAATTTCATGGAACATCAATACACTTAATGGATATGCTTTTGTATGGCCATCTATTTCAACACTTATTACGGGTTCGTGCTCAAAATAGGTTTTTAGGCCTTCCTCTTTGTTTAAAAAGGTGGGATTATCTATGGGGGGGATACCGTCCGGTTCCAATAGTGTTAAAAATTCATCTAGGTGTACGGAATGCTTATTCAGGTCCGTTTTCCAGTTTACCTTTAAATTTTTAGGATTCTGTTGTGATAGTACCGGGGGAATGGTAAGAAGAAAGAAAGCCGATGTGGATACAAATAGGAAAATTTTATTATTACAGATGGACATGGCTCAATTTTTATGTAATTCCCTTGCATTTTATGACGCCATAAAATAAGATTACTTACATAAAACCGGTAAAATGTCAATAATTTACGTAATCCACAATTTCGAGACCGTAACCTACTATTCCAACACGTTTGGTCTGCGTGGAATTTGTTAGTAGGCGTATTTTTGAGATATTGATATCGTGCAAAATTTGGGCGCCCACTCCAAAATCTTTGGCGTCCATTTCAATTTTAGGAGCTTTGAATATGCCTTTGCGCTGCAATTTCTTTAATTCGGTCAACCTGCCCAATAAGTTTATGGATTCCGTTTCTTGGTTGATGAATATAAAAGCACCCTTTCCTTCACTATTGATGGCATTGAACATATCCTCCAATTTTTTGTCCGGATTGTTGGTCAGTGTGCCCAAGATGTCGTTGTTGACCAAGGTGGAATTTATTCGGGTCAAAATAGGCTCGTCCGATTTCCAATTGCCCTTGGTCAAGGAGATGTGCACTTGGTTGTTTGTGGTTTGCTTGTAGGCCCTTAGTCTAAATTTCCCAAAACGTGTCTCAATCTCAAAATCTTCCTTCTTTTCAATAAGAGAATCATGGTGCATTCTAAAAGCCACGAGGTCTTCTATGGAAATGATTTTAAGATCGAATTTTTTACCTACTTCTACCAGTTGTGGCAGTCGGGCCATGGTGCCATCCTCGTTCAGTATCTCCACTAAAATACCGGCGGCTTTTAAACCGGCCAACCTTGCAAGATCTATGGCGGCTTCCGTGTGCCCGGTTCTCCTTAAAACGCCACCGTTTTTTGCCCTCAAGGGAAAAATATGTCCCGGCCTGCCCAAATCATGGGGTTTGGTAGTATCATTGACTAGGGCCATGATGGTTTTGGACCGGTCATGGACGGAGATGCCCGTGGTACAACCATGACCTATTAAGTCAACCGAAACGGTAAATTGGGTCTGGTGCAAAACGGTATTGTTCTGTACCATCATTTCCAGGCCGAGCTCGTCGCAACGATGTTCCGTAAGGGGGGCGCAAATAAGGCCACGACCATATTTGGCCATAAAGTTTATCATTTCAGGGGTTACCTTTTCGGCCGCGGCAATGAAATCCCCTTCGTTCTCACGGTTTTCGTCGTCCACAACAATAATGACCTTTCCATTTTTTATATCTTCAATGGCCTCTTCTATGGTGTTAAGGACAATCTTGTTTTTCATAGCTGTTTTCATGTCCTGGATATTTTAAGTTTTGCCTTAAGCAATTTTATAAAATCTAGAATGCCACCAAAATCCATCAGGCCTTTATCTGCTGTGGCCCTTTTCGTTAAAAATACGCCCAAAGGTAGCATTATGACCGTGGACAGCCAAGCGCCCACGATAGGATGTATATTGCCCTCTTTTGCATAATTTCCCGCAAAAACACCAATAAAATAATAAGTAAGGAACAAAATTATTGCAATTACCATTGGTAGTCCAAGACCACCTTTGCGAATAATGGCACCTAAAGGAGCCCCAACGAAGAATAAAATAATACAGGAGAAGGCCAAGGCAAATTTTTTATGTAAGGACAGTATGTGCATATTGTAGATCTTTATTCTTTTTTGGAGCTCCTGCTTTTTCCCCTCTATGGTAGTTAAAATACTTGCGGTGGCATTTTTTGCCGAATTGTAAATCTGTATTTTTTGCCATTCCGGATACAGATCGGAAATTAGCACAAATGGATTTTCAGAAGTGATTTTATTTAAAATGGCCTGATGTCCCGTTTTGGTTGCCAAGGCAGTATCTGCTGGAAATGGATTGGATTCGGACAGGGTGGTGTCCTTCTTGGGAGTAGGTATAAAAGCTCCCATTCTATTAAAAATGTTTTTGGAAAAAGCGGTCACCATTTTAATATTGTCCTTTTTTAGGGAATCTATGTCCTTGGTTAAACGGGATACGTTTTTCATTTTATCCGTATTTACCTCCCTTTCCTCTTCCAAGTCCACATCATTTAGCGATGAAAAGTCTATGTTCATGGTATAGGTCTCAAAATCGGATTTGGCAAAGGGATATTTCAGGTCCTCTTTGTTGTCCTGTGCCCGTACGTCTTCATAATAGTGGCCATCTTTGAGTACCAAGGAGAGAATATCCGAGCCTTTGCTACTTACAAGCTCACCTGTTTTTGCCTTAATTACCGTATTGTTCATTTGGGTCTTCGATTTCTTGTGGATGATGACATTTTGTAGGAAGCGGTCATTATCACCGTATTTCTTATCTACCTTTATGTTCATTCCGGTACCCTCAAAATCGCTAAAAACGCCTTCGGCTATAGCTACTGCCGGTTTTATCTGGGCAATATTCCTTCTTAAATTAAATATTTTCTGTTCGGAGGCAGGGATAATGCTATCGGCAAAATAAAAGGTTACCCCACCAAGGAAAACCACAAAGACTATAAGGCTTGCCATGGCACGCTGCAATGAAATCCCCGAAGCTTTCATGGCGGCAAATTCATAGTTTTCGGCAAAGGTCCCGAAAGTGAGTATGGAAGATAACAACACGGTAAGCGGCAGCACCTTCTCCGTTAGGTTGGGCATAATGTAGAACAGGAACTTGCCAATGATCATGATATCCAGCCCCTTTCCGGCCAAATCATCTATGAACAGCCAAATCGTTTGAAAAATGAAGATGAGCATCAAAATTAAAAACGAGCTGAAAAAATTAAAGAGAAATCGGGATAGTATATAACGGTCTAAAATTCTCAAATCCTTAATTTCTTACAATGTAGTACCCTTCTTTTTTGTACTTGTTCTCATCAAAAGTAAACAAGGTTTTTGACAAGGGCTGGTCCGTTTTAAAAGAATTAACAGTTATGGTGGTGTTGGTTCCGTTTTTCCCGGTTTCTATAAGTTTATAGATATGCTTGGTCTCCACATCTACCCCCAGTAGGATGGACTTGATTTCCGAATGGCTGTCAATGGGGATAAGTTTAACGAACTGGATCTTTCTACCCTGTACATTTTGCAGTATGTCCCATTCGTAACTATGTCCTTGCTTGTAGAAAGTCAACATTTTGGATGGCGTTATGGTACCGGCGTCATCCGATTTTTCATCAATGGTCACTTCTTCGTTTTCCGGCACAATGGTATATACTTTTTTACCGTCATAAATCTGTTTGGAACCCAAATAGTTGAATAAGTACTTATCTCCCTGCAGGGTAACATCGCCCCGCGTATCTTGGTCGGTGTTTGCCTCTTCGTTATGGAGGGAATGCTTAAAATCGACAAAAATATTATCATAACTTTTTACTTTGTTGTACACTTCATCCAAAAGTGCTTTGGCCTTGGCAGGGTTTTGTGCTTCTGATAAGGAAGCTGTTAGGGCCAATACTAAAAAAAATAACTGTTTCATGGTTTGTGTCAATTAATTTCGTTGTTTAAAAAATTGTGCAGTGAGTTAATGTCCGAAAACAAGACCTGTCTGGCCTTACTTCCCTCGAAAGGACCCACGATCCCGGCAGCCTCCAGTTGGTCTATGATCCTACCCGCCCTGTTGTACCCCAATTTTAACTTACGCTGAATTAAAGAGGCAGAGCCTTGTTGGGCAATTACAATGACCTCTGCGGCTTCGCGGAACATGGCATCCCTTTCCGAAATGTCATAATCAATACCTGTGCCAGATTCTTCCCCTACATACTCTGGCAGTAGGTGCGCTTGGGGATAGGCTCTTTGGGAACCTATGTATTCGGTGATTTTAGCTACCTCGGGTGTGTCTACAAATGCACATTGCAGGCGCGTAATATCATTGCCCTGTGTGAAAAGCATGTCCCCTCGGCCGATCAATTGATCGGCACCTTGGGTATCCAGGATGGTTCGGGAATCTATTTTGGAGGTAACCCTAAACGCGATACGGGCAGGGAAGTTGGCCTTTATAATGCCGGTAATAACGTTTACGGAAGGTCTTTGCGTGGCAATGATGAGGTGTATGCCTATGGCCCGCGCCAACTGGGCCAACCGTGCAATTGGTGTTTCCACTTCCTTGCCCGCCGTCATGATCAGATCCGCAAACTCATCTATGACCAACACAATATATGGCAAAAACATATGCCCTTCATTTGGATTGAGCCTTCTTGCCTTGAATTTTGTATTGTATTCCTTGATGTTCCGGACCATGGCAAGCTTCAATAGTTCGTACCGATTGTCCATTTCGATACAAAGTGAGTTCAGTGTATAAATAACTTTGTTATTGTCCGTTATGATGGCTTCTTCCACATCGGGCAACTTGGCCAAAAAATGACGTTCTATTTTGTTGAACAAGGTAAGTTCCACTTTTTTCGGATCGATTAGTACAAACTTTACCTCGGCCGGATGTTTTTTGTACAATAATGAGGTCAGTACCGCATTAAGCCCTACCGATTTTCCCTGCCCAGTGGCTCCCGCCATTAAAAGATGGGGCATTTTTGCCAAATCCACCACAAAAGTTTCATTGCTGATGGTTTTGCCGAAAGCAATGGGCAGTTCCATCTCGGCCTTTTGGAATTTACTGGATGCGATGACGGACCGCATGGAGACCACAGTTGGGTTTTTATTGGGCACTTCTATGCCAATGGTACCCTTTCCGGGAATGGGGGCGATGATCCGGATGCCCAAAGCGGCAAGCGATAGGGCAATATCATCTTCCAAGTTTTTTATTTTCGAAATCCGGATGCCCGCATCAGGTACAATTTCATATAATGTTACCGTTGGCCCTATAGTGGCCTTTATCTGAGCAATACCTATTTTGTAGTTTCTAAGGGTCTCTACGATCTTGTTTTTGTTTTCCTCCAGCTCTTCTTGGTTTATTGTGATTCCGCCACCGGCACCATGCAGTTCCAAAAGCTCAATGGTGGGAAATTTGTAGTTGCCCAATTCCAGTGTGGGGTCAAATTCCCCGAAATCTTCAACCAACTTTTCGGATAGGTTGTCATTTTCCTGTTTTTCCTCTTTTATGCTTTCTACTTCCATGGTGATGTCGTTCTCGTTGGTGGTGATATCTATTTGGAAATCCTTGTTCGATGGATCTACCAGTGGAGGAATGTCTTTTTTGTGCGTGTAAGGATCTATAATGATGGGAGGCCCATCCTCATTATCGATCTCCACAGACTCTTTTTCATAATCCGTTTTTTTTAATTCTGAGGCTATTGATTTGCCTTTCCCCCGTAAATACCCTATGACATCTTCGGGCGTGAGTTTGAACAGACGCACCAAAATGATGATAAACCCAAACAACAACAAAAGAAAAACCCCTATTTTTCCAGCATAATCCTGCAAAAAATCATTCATCTCAAAACCCACCAAACCGCCCAGAAGCGGTCTTTCATCAGCAAAAAAACCAAGGGTTATGGATATCCATATAACAAATAAAAGTCCCCACACCCACTTTCGCAATAATCCCTTTTTTTCCAAGCTCAAAAAAAGATCAAGTCCGGTAATGAACATAAGGAATGTAAAAATCAACGATGCCAGGCCAAAGCCTTTATATATAAAAAAATGACTTATCCCTGCCCCAAATTTGTTGAGAAGGTTGGTTGCCTGCTTGTTGCGGTCGGCAAATTCGGTAAGTAAACTTTGGTCTTCTTGCCACGTAAAATAAAAGGAGATGAAAGAAAAGAAAAGTGCTATACTGAAGAGCATTAACAAGCTTCCCAATAGTATTTTATTTTGCTTGGATAATTTTAAAGAAAAGCCCTTTTTAGTAGTCGGGGGCTTTGTCTTTTTTCCCTTCTTTATCATTAAAACATCGATTCGTGGGGCAAAAATACAAATTTACTAATGAAGGGGCCGGGATTATCGGTTCAAAAAAATTTAGGTAAATAGATGATAAGACCAATAATAGTGGCCGCTATGGAGACGATCATTACGGCTCCTGCCGAAATATCCTTTATAAAACCTATTTTTTTATCAAATTGGGGCTGTACATAATCTGCCAATTTTTCAATAGCGGTGTTCAGCCCTTCTATTCCCATGACCATGGCAATGGCAAATAACTGTAACACCCATTCCAGACGGGAAATCTCAAAATAAAAACCGGCAGACGTCACCAAAAGTGCCACGAAAATTTGGGCTTTGATGCTGGCTTCGGTCCTTATCAGTAATTGGGCTCCACGTAAGGCGTACCCTATGCTTCTTATCCTATTAAGGATAAAACTTTCCTTAGGCATCCCTCAAAGCTTCTAGTGCTGCCTTATAGTTAGGTTCGTCCACGATTTCGGGAACCTGTTCAGAGTACAGTACCTTTCCGTTGCCATCTAATACAATGACCGCTCTGGAAAGTAGGCCTTGCAAAGGGCCATCTATAAATTCCACATTGTATGCTTTCCCAAAAGCACCATCCTTAAAATCGGACAATAGTTCTACATTGGAAATGCCCTCTGCTCCGCAGAAACGGGTTTGGGCAAAGGGTAAATCTTTGGAGATGCACAACACTTTGGTATTGTCCAATTCGGCAGCTTCTTGGTTAAATTGCCGAACGGATTGCGCGCATGTTCCCGTGTCAATGCTCGGAAAAATGTTCAAAACCACCTTGCCGCCCCTATAGTCGGATAGGTTGGCGACAGACAAGTCGTTTTTTACCAGTTTAAAATTTGGAGCCGAAACCCCGATCTGTGGTAAGTTTCCCAAAGTGTGTATGGTATTTCCCTTTAATGTAACCGTAGCCATTTTATGTCTTTTGAAATTCGTTGCAAAATTAAAAAATATATGGGTGAAATTTAACTTTTTTTATTTATTTAATCTTCTAAAACCATTTTTTATGGGTACCCCTTAAAAAAGTGTAAACTATGTGCCTTTAACTTTGTAAAGGATGTCCCTTTAACGTACCGTCTGTTGGAGACCCCTACTTGTCCTTGGAATAAGTGGCACAATTTCAATTTTCTATTATATCTTTGTCAAGTACCGTGTACACAAAAGGTTGTTTTGGATTGTTTTATGTTTTGCAACGGATTATTTATAAAAAAATTAACTGGTTTTCCTTTAAATGTATTGACCTTTGCCACTATTTTGTCCGCGAACAATTTTATAGAAAGAATGATTACCAAATAGACACCCTATATATTACCCATGAAGTTTAGTTTTTCCATAATTTGTATATTTCTTTTATTTCAAGGCTGTAGCAGTGTGCAATCCCAATTGATTGATGGTGAGATGGAAATTATCTCCACGGAAAAATACAGTTACTATTTATATTACCCCGAAGACTATGAGGCTAAACCGGATGAAAAGTTCCCGTTATTGCTTTTTTTACATGGAGGAGGGGAATCCGGGGATAGCTTGGTCACGGTAAAGAGAAATGGACCGCCCGGATTGATCGCTAAGGGAAAACAATTCCCTTTTCTAATTTTGGCCCCACAGAACCCGGATAAAAAGAAATGGTGGAACACTAGGGCGGTTGTTCAACTTTTGGATACCATTGTGGCCAACAATAGGGTAGATCCAAGCAGAATATACCTTACCGGGTTAAGTAGGGGAGGCGGTGCGGCTTGGGAAATGGCGGTACAGTACCCGGAAAAATTTGCGGCTTTGGCGGTGGTGTGTGGAATGGCACCTTTGCCCTATGCCTCCTGGATAGATAAAAACATGCCCATTTGGGTATTCCATGGAGATAAGGATGAATCCATCCCTATTTCAGAATCTATAGATATGGTAGGCAAACTAAAGGAAATGGGATATAATGTGCAATTTACGGTGTATAAGGGGGTAGGGCATAACTCTTGGGTAAGGGCTTATGCCACGGAAGAATTGTACCGTTGGTTTGTACGTCAAAAGCGAGATGAGGGCGAAAGTGCTAACGTTCAATAAATTTTCAAAAAAAAAAGTTATTGGCAGTACTGTTTATAGACTTTAAATTGATTGTAAAATAATGCGATTTTTTAGAATTACCGGCATATTTTTGGGAGTGGCCATACTGATGGGAAATGGTCGCGAATCATTGAAATCCGGCGATTCCCAAAATCAAATCGCAAATAAGGGAAAGAAGAAACCCAGAAATGTAATTTTTATTTTAACAGATGACCATCGCTACGATTATATGGGCTTTACAGGCAAAGTTCCATGGCTCCAAACCCCAAATATGGACAAACTGGCCTCGGAAGGGGCTTATCTCCCCAATGCATTTGTAACTACGTCATTGTGTTCTCCCAGTAGGGCCTCTATTTTGACAGGTCTTTATTCCCACACCCATACCATTGTGGACAATCAGGCTCCGGATCCGGGAAACCTTACTTATTTTCCGCAATACCTGCAAAAAGGAGGATATCAAACCGGTTTTTTTGGCAAATGGCACATGGGCGATCATGGGGACGACCCACAGCCCGGCTTTTCACATTGGGAAAGTTTTGAGGGCCAGGGGGTGTACTATAACCCAACATTGAATATCAATGGAAAGCGTATTACCTATAAGGACTCAACTTATATTACGGATTTGCTAACCGAGCATGCATTGGATTGGCTAGATAAAAGAGATAGGTCCAAACCTTTTTTTATGTACCTGTCCCACAAGGCGGTACATTCGGAATTTATGCCTGCCAAACGGCATTCCGGAGTTTACAAGGGGAAAAAGATCGGATTTCCCACAACCTATGATCAGACAAAAACAGGAGCGTACAAAGATTTAAAATGGCCTCAATGGGTGGCCGATCAAAGGACGAGCTGGCATGGAGTGGATTATATGTACCACGATAATCTGGATTTAAATGAGATGGTGGTAAAATATTGCGAAACCTTATTAGGAGTCGATGAAAGCGTGGGTACTGTTATGGATTATTTGAAAAATGAAGGTTTGGACGAATCCACTCTGGTGATTTATATGGGCGATAACGGTTTCAGTTGGGGCGAACATGGTCTTATAGATAAACGGCATTTTTATGAAGAATCGGTAAAAGTGCCTTTGCTGATCCGTTGTCCTGAACTATTTGAAGGTGGAAAAACCCTGCGGCAAATGGTTCAAAACATAGATATTGCCCCAACCATATTGGAAGAAGCAGGTATTAAAAAGCCGGATTATATGCCCGGTGTTTCCTTTGTCCCCATTTTAAAGGGAGATGCCGGAATAGCTGCACGAAAGGAGATTTTTTATGAATATTATTGGGAATACGATTTTCCAATGACCCCAACGGTTTTTGGTATGCGCACCGATGATTATAAATATATAAAATACCATGGCATTTGGGACAGGAACGAGCTGTACGATTTAAAGAACGATCCCAATGAAATGTACAACCTTATTGCGGATCCCGATAAACAGGATATCGCCAAATCCATGTCGGAAGCTTTGTACAATTGGCTGGAGCAGACCAATGGGATGAACATTCCTTTAAAGCGCACCGTAAAATATAGATTTGGGGATTTTAAGCATAAAAAGGAATATTGAGACGAAACGAATAAAGAAAAGTTTAAAAGTGGGGCAATGGAAAAAAAGGGAATAATATTGTTGATATGTGCAGGACTTGCGGTCCAACTTTCATTGGCAAAAGTGGCTTTGCCCCATATTTTTTCGGATAATATGGTTTTGCAGCGCAATACGGATGTACTGCTTTGGGGTTGGGGCAATCCCGGAGAAGAAATCACGGTTTTTACCAGTTGGAACGGAAAGGAATACACCCTTAAAACCACTGTGGAAGCAAAATGGGAAATAAAAGTGGAAACCTCTGAAGCCGGCGGTCCTTTCTCTATCCATATAAAGGGGAATTCCAATGAGGTTCTGCTTCAAAATGTACTTATTGGCGAGGTTTGGCTGTGTTCAGGGCAATCTAATATGGAGTGGAGTGCCAATAGCGGCATTGACAATGCCGAGGAAGAAATCCAGTCGGCCAATTATCCCAATATCCGCTTTTTTAGTGTGGATAAAAGAACGGCAGAAAAGGAACAAGATGATTTATCCGGTACCTGGGAGGTCTGTACCCCGGAGACCATGCAAGATTTTAGTGCAGTTGCTTATTTTTTTGCCAGAAAGGTACAGACTGAATTGAATATTCCCATCGGCCTTATCGATGCATCTTGGGGAGCTTCCAGTGCCGAGGTATGGACACCGGCCCCAGTTTTTGAGGCGCACCCGGAATTAAAGCAAGCCTCGACACTTATTGAAAAGAACCCTTGGGTAAGTAGTATGCCTTCTAACTTGTACAATGCCATGATTTACCCGGTTACCCCGTTTAGCATAGCTGGCGTGTTATGGTACCAAGGAGAATCCAATACGGCCAATGCAACTACATATGAAGCACTATTTTCTGAAATGATAGTGGCATGGCGTTCAAAATGGGGGTACGTTTTTCCCTTTTACTATGTTCAAATTGCACCTTATCAGTACGGACAACCGGAACAGGGTGTTTTGGTCCGGGATGCTCAGCGCAGGGCTTTACGGGTACCAAAAACAGGAATGGTAGTAGTGAGCGATATTTGTACCGTGGAGGACATACATCCCAGAAACAAACAGGATGTAGGCTTTCGGCTGGCCAATTTAGCCCTGATACAACATTACAAAACCGATGGGAATCCTTTGGTTTATGGGCCTTTGTTTAAGGAACTTAAAATCTACAAGGACAAGGTAGAAGTCGTATTCGACCACGCTACAGGTTTATATGCCAAGGGAAAGGAAGTGACCCATTTTGAGGTTTCTGGAGAAGATGGCACCTATTATCCGGCCAAGGCCGTAATCAAGGACAACAAAGTCTGGGTTTCTTCCAAAAAAGTAAAGCATCCCAAAAACGTTCGATTTGCATGGGGCAACACGGCAATCCCGAACCTTTTTAATGCTTCGGGACTGCCGGCTTCCAGTTTTGTGTCCGGACTTTAATTTCAAGGGCTCTTAGGACTAAAGGGAATTGATTGCTTTTAAAAATCTAACAAGTTTACTATTCTCTCGCCCGCCTTAACATTAAAAACCGTCACCTTTTTGGCATTCATAGGAACGTAAAGACTAAAGCTATGTTGACTAAGATACCCGGAGCCGTGATAAAATTCTTCTTTATACGTTTTGCCATTACCAAGCTCTATTAATGCATGGCTATCGCCATTTTTAAGACGAATATTCTTGCTATTTGTTTTGAGGCCATAATATTGTATTGCCCCATTGTTGTTGGCCACCAAAAAGCCTTCCTGATCTGGGGCGTTTATTTTGGCTATCCCCCTAGCTTCATTCTGTATAAAAAGGCCACTTGCCCTGACTCCCGCGGCAACAAAGGTGTTGTCCACCGAACCTAAAAGCAAGGTTCCGATAGATCCGTCAAGATAGCCGCTCAAGGTTTCGGTATCCCTTCTGTTGCCTACAAGCAAAACATCTGGATAGGAATCATTGTTCACATCTGTTATTACACTTCCGTAAACCGGGGCCATTTGGGCTTCCGGGGGTAAATTTTTATAGGTAAAAGTGCCGTCACCCTTATTTTCAATGAAAACGGACTCGAGGATGACTACTTTTTTGCTCAGGGTTCCCTGCAAATCCTTTTTATCCAGCAGTTGATCAAATGTGATTTGGGCGTAGTCTTTGTACGATGGAAAACGCAGTTTTAAGCCATTAATCTGAGTAATGAGCGCATCTCTGGCAGCCAGCGGGTAATTAACCCCGTTGATGTAGTAAGAAATTAAGGGATCAAAACTTCCATTGTCGTCAAAATCTTTTGATAGTACGCCAACAGGTTGTTGTTTAGATGCTTTAAGTTCCGTATTGGTGCCCATATTGCCAACGATATAATCGATATCTCCGTCCAGATCAAAGTCGCCCCCGGAAATACTGTTCCAAAAACCAAAAAGGCCATCGATACCTGACGCATGAGTAACATTTTTAAAACTACCACCTTCATTTCGGAAAAAACTGATTTCCATCCATTCGCCTACTACGATAAGATCTGTTTTGCCGTCATTGTCAAAATCGGACCAAATGGCGGAGGTTACCATGCCAATGTATTCCAAATCCTTTGCGATTTCTGAGGTTACATCTACAAAGTTTCCATTATCATTTCGAAGAATATAACTTTTTCCGGAAAGGCTGTATTTTTTGGGCACTAATCTGGAGCCAATGAATAGGTCCAAATCGCCATCGCCATCAAAATCGGACGCAACGACCGTTCCCGAGGACGAAGTAATTGTCGGAATCTTTCCGGAATCCTTAAAACTGTCGTCGGCTTCTTGGAGGTATAGCCTGTCCTGATAGCGCTCAGACCCTTCCATAAATTCATTACCTCCACTGGCCACATACACATCCAATCGGCTGTCGTTGTTGAAATCTGCCAGGATGCACCCTAATTCTTCATGTAACCATGACCCCGGGAGATACGATCCTTTAGTAAAACTGCCATCCGGATGTTGTTTCCAGATAAATGTAGTATCATTTACAGCGGTAGTCATCAAAAAGTCGTCCAGACCGTCCATATTCACATCACCAACCGCCAGTCCCGGCCCTTCTCTGGAAAGCATTTTTAGGAGTAGTGGTTGGTCCTGAAAATCGATATAATTATTTTCGGTATGGACAATAGTTGCCGTGAGGTTGGAAAGATCGGTTAGTAAAGAAGGATGCTCTTTAGGATGTTGTTTTAGTTTATCCATGGCCTCCTCATAGGATAAGGTCAGCAGTTGGTTGCTGTCACTATTTTTAATAGACTGCGTTTTTCCATCAGGCCAAATGATCCTAAGACTATCAATAAGGTTTTGTGTACCCAAACCAAAATGGATGATGGGATCTACGGAAGATACATATCCCCGAACAGGATATTGTACACTTTTTTGCAATGTTCCATTGTAGTAAAGGGTTACTTCGGCACCTACACCAAAGGGGTTACCTTCTGGCCCTTTCAGGGCGATTTTGATAAATTGGGCGTTTTCCGGACTATGTTCTATCGTACGGTTCTTGTAGATAAACGCTTTTTCGTTTACATTGTTCGTTACGAGATCTAGATCTCCATCTAAATCTAAATCTACGTAGGCGGCACCGTTGGACATGCTGGGTATTTCTGCAGACCAATTTTTAGTGACATTTTCGAAAGAAAGGTTTCCGGAATTTTTGAAAAAATAATTGGGTAGGTTTATGCGAGGAAGTTGCTGCATGTTGGCATAGGCTAATTCGTCCACAGCATCCTTTTTATCCATGGGTTTTCTGGATCTTTCCGAATAATTGGTATAGTCCAGATCGGTAATATCCCGGCCATAGCCATTACTAATAAACAGGTCCTTAAAGCCATCGTTGTCCAGATCTGCAAATAAAGGTGCCCAGCTCCAATCCGTTTTGTGTATCCCGGCCAACCGTCCTATTTCCGAAAATTTTTTATCTGCAGTACGGATCTGTAAGGCATTACGAACAAATTGCGGAAAATAGTTTAAAAAAAATCGCATACTCTGATTGGTGTAGCTCATGGCCATGGTCATTGTTTTCAAATGGGCATTCGCTTCAGGAAGCATGTCTACCTGCACCAGGTCCTCTTGACCATCATTATTGAAATCGGCAATATCCATGCCCATACCATTGTACGAAGTTTGGGTAAAATAGCTTTTCAAACTTTCGGTAAAGGTGCCGTTCCCATTATTGAGCCACAGCAGGTCATTGGTGATAAAATCGTTAGAGCAGTAAATATCGGGCCAGGAATCTCTATTAACATCAAGGATGCCCACACCCAATCCGTAGCCTTCTATGGTAATGCCGGCTTCTTCCGAAACATTGGTAAACGTATTGTCCCCGTTATTTCTGTAGAGCCTGTCGGTGCTAATGCCCTGACCCTTGTTTTTGATTTTTCGAATGTTATTGTGATTAAAATCTTCAATACCGTTGGTAAGGATATACGCATCCAAATCGCCATCTTTGTCATAGTCGAAAAAGACGGCCTGAGTGCTGTACCCATTATCATTAAGACCATATTCCGACGCTTTTTCCTCAAAAGTGGCATCGCCCTTGTTAATGAACAGTAGGTTTTCTCCGGATTTTGTGCCATTACGGTCCGCCATACACACATAAATATCCAAAAAGCCATCCGCATTAATATCTACCAAACTAACCCCGGTAGCCCAACCAGGCGTTATAATTCCGCTTTTTTCAGTGATATCTTCAAAGTTCATGTTCCCTTTGTTGCGATATAATTTTGAAGGCACTTGGTTTCCTGCAAAAAAGAGATCGGGCAATCCATCATTATCGATATCACCTACTCCGGTACCAGCGCCATTATACATGTAGATGTAGTTTACCGGATTAAGATCCGGCGTTTCCGTAATGGTGTTGGAAAATTGTATTCCGGTCCGGTCGGGAGGCAGCAAGTCAAATTTCCTGTCCGTTTCCTTTTTGGTACAATTGGTCAGCAAAATAAGGAACAAAATACGGGAAGCACGATTAAACCGCCTTGTTTTATTTAAAATCATGGTCAATAATTATAGTGAATAAAGATAAACAAATCCCTCCCAAATTCTATTTTAACTCGTATTGAATCTAAAGATTCTCCGACCCTTGGGTCGGGGTTTCCGCTTTACCTCTCCTTTGGAGAGGTCGGAACTGCCTTTTTGCAGTTCCGGGTGAGGTAAAATACAAAATTTCGGTTTTTGGCCCTGAGGCCAAAATGAAACTGGC
>JBGTBA010000111.1:0-41724 GCA_041749595.1 Flavobacteriaceae bacterium
ATTGGTTTGCGTATGCAGATAAACTAAGGCAGACAAAAAGCACGCTTAAGCAGTGGATAGTTGGAGGGCTTAGCGCCTCGCAGGCATATGACTTGTTTTGGCTTTTTAAAGAAAATGCTGTTAATATTAGAATATAGCCAGTTTTAACTAAATTTTTGATGATATGATGATAATGCCCGCAACAGCCCAAAATCATTGGGCTCAAAGCATCATCGATTTATCATCACGGCATCATTCTTCAACTTTTCAAGGGTTGTTCCGTCATCATATTTTTTTTTGATGACAAAATGATGATAGTTTGATGACGGCTTCAGCTACCATAAACATTGACCTCGAAACATTCTGTCATCGTATCATCAAAATGCCTAGCCGAAATAAAGTAAAATCGTTTTTTCTTCAGTAGTAACCAATAGAATTGATTTAGGATTTTTTATAATTATTTCTATGAGGTTTGGAAAAAGTTGTCCCTAAAATGGTTCGTTTTAAAATACTATCTACGATTACCTATTTAAATCGAAGTCATTGAACCTAGGAATTTTTAGGTATGGGACATCCTATTATTTTTTTGATGCCAAAATCAAAAGCGGGGCGAAACCGACTTGTAATGACTATATTAGGGATTTGGCCCTAATTTTCCGGTGTAACATAAAATGAACCGTCATCTTAAGAGTTTGAAAGAACAAGGATCATTTCCCAAATGTCTATTTATACTGCAGAAGATACGTCTGTAGGCAAATCATCGCCTTGTCCTTTATTCAAGGTTTGATCAAGTGCCAATGTTCCATCAGCATCCCAAATAATAAGTTGGAAGGAAGCGACGACTGAGGCTGTAACACCCATATTCCAATCTGTCATACTGTGGGACCGGTCCAATCCAATACCAGTGTACGGGTTCCACCACGCCCTGTGACATCTCCGTAATAGTTGGTGCTTCCTGTAGATAGTAAAACTACACGTGCAATATGAGGCCATTGTCTTTGCTGCAAGTGGTAAGTCCGACAAGTAAGGCGAAAGAAATTATATTAATCTTAATAATGGTTATCCTTGTACCATAAAACAAAAGCCGGTAAAACCGGCTTTTTAATTTCAATAAGGGATTTAGGTTGTCGCTTAAGAAGTTTTGGAAAATAGATTTAGATTAATCTTCTAAAAGGTCAATCTGTGCTTTAATGGCATTACGAATGCTCTGGGCCAAATCATTATTTCCATCTGGGTCAGAAGGACTGATTTCAATTGTTCCATCGGCATTACCATCAGAAGCTTGGGATAGATCCACCCCTACCGTGCTGTCAAAAAACAGGCTTAGGTCAAAATCGATCACGATACCTTCTGGGGTAGAAGAAATCGCGATATCAAAGGTCGGATCTTCGAAATCCACTTCTACCTCATCTTCAAAATCGTGCCAAAAGATAAAAGGAGTTCCTCGTATCGTACCTTGGATAAGTACGGATTTTCCGAACAGATCGCTGGTAGCATTAGTACTTTTGTCGAACTTGAATTCCAGTTCCTCAAAATTGCCCATGGGTAGGGAAACGTTCAGGAAACCGATCTGTCCGGCCATCAAATCAAGTTCAAAAGGACCGGCTAGTTCGATATCATCCTCGAAATCATAATAGCCGTTATCGTCCCATTGCTCGTTATCATCGGCCTCATAATCATCTCCCGGATCTTCAAGATCGAATTCCAACTCAAATTCTTTGAGGTTCATTCGAAAATCAGTGACCACTACATCATTATTGGTGGTCTTGGCCGTAAGGGATTTCCCAGTAGGACTACTGAAAGAGCTTTTCGCGCTAACACTCAGCGTACCTGGACCATTGGGGGAATCTTCTTTAGAACAGCCAACAAGTGTCATAACCGATAGGAAAAAGACGAACTTGAAATAATTTAAATCTAATAATTGTGAATTTTTCATGTTAAATGATTTGGGGTTTATTTGGTATAAACAACTCAACGCTCCTATACCCTACCTTACATAACGACAAAAATTTATAATATTGTGCGAAATTGATTTTAATAATCTGTAATTGAGGCCTTTCGAATTCTCATATAAATATGGAATGTAGAGTATAGTACAATGTTTTGATGTTTCGCAAGAATCATCACCTAATAATTAGGTAGGTATTGATGGCTGAAAGAATTCATAGGTATAATATCAAGTGTTCCCTGAAATACAGTGAGGGGGTGGATGTCATCACAGGAGTAATCATTATAGAAAAAACAATGACCAAAACAATTGAAGACTTATTAAAAGGACCCGGAGAAATAAAAAGTCGAATTAACCATTATCTATTGGTCACAAGTTTAGGGTCTTTAGCAGTGCTTTAATCAATAAAAGTGACTGCGGAAGGTAAACTGACCGGATTATAAGAAAATTTCTTGGGAAATGAAGGTCAGGTTAAACCTCAATATCAATTTTCCTCCTGTTGTTATGGGGTTTCACAAAACGGCCGTTTTAAAGGTAATCTCCCTGTAAGTGGATAGCCCAATGTCGAGGCGTCCCATTTCTGGTCTTTTTTAATAGTTTCTTTTTTTGACCAATTTTGGTACTCAAATACCAGGGAAAGCTTCCCGTAAATCAAGTAAATTGACTAGAATAAAAAAAAGGTTCATAATTTTCTTACTAAGTCAAAAGAAAAGCAATAAAATTTACTTCATCTTAGATGCTAATTTTATCTTTTGTATCCAAAACAGTAGGAATAATACCAAAATTTATTAAAAAAGGTCTTAAATGAAAACTATGCACAAACTATGCACATTTGGTAAGTTTTATTTTTAAGTTTTTGATAAAAAAAGACAACCCCCTGAATATCAGAGGGTTGTCTTGTGATCGCGACACGATTCGAACGTGTGACCGTCT
This sequence comes from Flavobacteriaceae bacterium, assembly GCA_041749595.1. Lineage (GTDB taxonomy): Bacteria > Bacteroidota > Bacteroidia > Flavobacteriales > Flavobacteriaceae > Aurantibrevibacter. The sequence continues at coordinate 2,861 of JBGTBA010000111.1, forward strand.
GCTTAGAAGGCAGATGCTCTATCCAGCTGAGCTACGCGACCCTTTTAACCGTTCAGCCCTTAAAATATGCCTGATTGGTTAACCGGTCGCAAAATTAATAAAATTCATAAACTAAACAACCATCGATCTTACAAATAAAAATCCATACTTCCCCTTTTACGGGGATAACGGAACTTATGGTGCTTTCTAAAAAATAAGATGTCCCTTATTCTGCTTTAATTACTTCGGTGCGCACGCTTCTTCCATTGGCATTGAAGGCCTCAATCTGAAAGTAATAGGCATCCGTCCGATCCATGGCGGTAAAAAAATAATCGTTCTGGCCATAAACCATGATACTGCCGTATAATTTGTCTGGTGCTTTTCCAAAATAGATCACATATCCATCGGCGGTATCATTTTGTTGCCAGCGAATCCAGGCACTTCTGCGTTCTCCATATTTCTTAGGATCTGCCCTCAGCACCATAAACTTTTCTACCGGTTGCGGTGCCTGACCTTCCCCTTTGCCAAAAACCCGAAAACCACTCAAGGCAAATTTCCCGGTAGGCATTTTTATATTTTCAAGTTTTAGAAAACGGGCTTTTACCGGCTTGGCCAATTCAATATAATCATGGGGTACATCCGTGGTGTTTTTACTTTTATCTACCAAAATGGACCATTTATGCCCATCATTGGACATTAGAATTTTATATTGATGAAATTTACCCAAGGTCTTGCCCATGAACTCGGCATCTTGGTCGGCATAATTAATCTGTATCGCCTGGATGGTGGCTAGTGCTCCCAAATCGGTCTGAAACCACTCCCTTTTTCCGCCCGTTTGGGCCGACCAATAGGTTCGTATATCCTCATCCACCGCAAAATTGGGTTGATACCCGCCTAAGGTAGAGGAAACCTGCACGGGTTTATTGTAATTGAGCAACATCCACCCCGTAAAAAGTCCGTCTATATGCTTGGCTCCTTGTTGGGGCAGAAAGGTTGGATAATCTCCATAAGCCGTATTGCAATACAAAACATCGTCCGCATCAAAGCCGGCCGGCCAAATCCCCAAACGGCGTTCAAAATTGTTCTTTTGCCCTATTACCATAGTTGAAACATGCCACCAATTGTGGTAATTGTCCTGATAGGTGGCACCGTGTCCGGCTCCTCTGGCGAACCCGCCGGGTTTATAGGCAAACGGATTATGGGACTGGTACACAAATAAATCCAACGGATCCTTGCTCACGAAAACCCCATCGGCATACCCACTGAACTCCGTCGCCGGCGCTCCATACTGCAAGTAGTATTTATTGTTGTATTTGGTTACCCAGGCTCCTTCCATAAAGGGTTGCAAAAAGGTGTTGTCGTTATACGCTCCAAACCGCTCCCAGCCATGATCTTGCGGATGTAAGGAGATTAGGGGTTTTACAAAACCTTCGGATTGCAGGGTCTTGGTGTTTATTTCCGTCCCCAAAAGCGGAAACTCGTTGCTTGAGCCCCAATACAGGTAAAGTTTATCCGTATCCTCCTCATATAAAAAGGCAGGATCCCAGGCACCCACTTTAAGCGTGTCTACCGCTATTTCCCATGTGTCCTCCTTGGGATTGGTACTTTTCCAGATCGGAAAATCACTTTGGTGGGTAGAGCCATAGACGTATAGTGTGTCTTTCATGGCAAATACCGCAGGGGCATTGAGGTCGTGCGTATATTTGTCGTCGAGCAGGAATTTCCGGTACACAAAATTCCAGTTCAACATATTCTCACTCCACCAATACCCTTCCTGATTGGTAGAAAAAAGAAAGTAAGTATCCTTAAAATTAACAATCACCGGATCGGCAGTTGCCCTATGTTTCCCTTGAGCTGCAAAATTCAAAAATGGCGTGTAGCCATAATCAATATTTATGGGATTGCAATAGGTGCGCTGTTGTCCGTTAAGGTGTTGCAGAACACAGATGCCCATTACACATAAAATGCGCACATATTTGCCAACCATAGTACGTGTTTTAAAATGTTCGTTATTTTTAGTATGTCCTAAATTTCCGGTCCAAACTCCATTTATTAGAGTCGTTAAAAAAATAAAGCACCGCCAGAAGTACAAAAAGAAACGGATGTTGGTCTTGGTACCAAAATTTCCCATTTCCGATAAAAAAACAGATAACCAACATATTAACCGCCATTAAAAACGCCGATATCCGTAAGAAAAAGCCCAACATAAAACCCAAGCCGGTTAAAAATTCAAGTCCCTTACCCACGTAGACCAAGGCCAGCGCATTGGGAATATTTCTAAATTGGCCCCATTGGGCATATTCTGCCATCAAGTTAGCATCAAAAACCTCCCAACCATGGTACAACATCAATGCACCGGTAATAATCCGGATTATCGCATAAACGGTGGCGTTCCCTTTCAAAGCATCTACAGAAAAAAACAGGCTGTTTTTCATAACTTGCACAACATTCACGTAACGAAATATATAAAAACTTTGGGGCGTATTCCATCACCATAAAGTCCCATACCATTTCAAACATAAAATTAAAAAAATTAGGGCGTTTTAACACGCTGTCCGCTCTATCTTTTTGGAAAAACCAAAAAGGATGCCACTGCCATCGTTAACGCTACCTTTAATCCGGATTCATTGGTTCAGAAATGCCCAATGGCGCCTGCTTTTTCCAATCCGTATTAAAAACTAAAGCCCAGTTTGGTAAGTCCGTTGCGTACATCTTCGTTCTGCATAAACAAATTCCACAACAGGCCACTTCTGTAATTTTCAATCATAATTATCTGCGGCCCTTGATCTATCGCCAAATAGGCCTCTGAAGTCCAATACCCATGCGATGGGCTAAAGGCATCATAAAAACCCGCCGGCCCCAAAAGTTTATCCTTTTTTCCATAAAAAAAATGCATGGCGCGCAACGATTCCTCGGGAGCGTACGGCAAAGAGGCAATGGCCGCCGTGGGTGCAATAATCCCCAAATCGTTTTTAGGGTGGTGTGCAGCATAGCCCAAACTTCCATCAGTATTTCGCGAATAACTGGCTGTAAGTCCCCAAGCATCCTTTCCATAATCTACATATCCCAAAGGGTTTTCTACACAGTAATTATAATTTACCATCACATGGTTTTTAGCCACCTCCCAATAATTAACAAATTCATCGGAAAGCTGTCTTGGATCCAAGCCTAAAAAGGAATAATGTGCCCAAAATAAGGGACCTCCAAATTCGGATGCCCCCGTATGCTGTACCAAAAGCGGAAAGCCGTACTTGGTGTTGTTCGATTTTATGTTCCCGTTGGTAGCCCAACCATTTACATAAACCTCCTTGGTTATGGCATGCTCCGGAGAGGCTGCGGCCATAACAAAAGCGATCAAGGTTTCATTGTAGCCTTTGAGTTCCAGATTTATGGCAAAGCCGTTATTGGGGCTCCAGTGCCATAGGAGTTTGTTTTGGCCATTGGTGTACCAATCCCATTCTACCTCCTTCCATAACTTAGCTGCTTTAGCAGAAAGGTTTACTTCTTCCGAATTACCATTTTTAAAGTACTCGTAAAGGCAAACGAGCCCTTGCGCTAAAAAAGCCGTTTCTACGAGATCTCCCCCATTATCCAAACTGCTAAAAGGAATAACCCTACCGTTGGTTCCGTTTACCCAATGGGACCAGACACCGTGAAACCTATCTGCATTTTCAAGAAAATCCACAATCTTTTGAAGTCGGACCACACCTTCCTGCCTCGTAACAAATCCACGTTCTATACCCACCAAAATACCCATCAAACCAAATCCGGTGCCTCCAATGGCCACTACATTGGCATCTAAAGAAGGGTTATTGGGATGAAATCGTTCTTTGGCGGCACCTGAGTTGGTTTCGGCAAAATCCCAGAAATATCTAAAGGTCTCCCTTTGAGCTAACTCTAACAATGCTTCATCGCTAATTACCGGAGCCGCTTCTGCTGGAGGCTCTTCCCCTATGTTTTCACCCGGAAGCTCCGAAACCCCAATAGGCCCCGAGTCACCGTCTGTAGAACAGGCACCAAGAATAAATCCCAAAAATAGAAAAGGGACTATTTTATTCATTGGTTTCTATTTTAGAAGATGTAAATCCCAGTTTTTGGAGTCCTGTTAAAACATCCTTATTCCCCATAAATAACTTCCACAACAAGCCTGTTCTGTAATTTTCTATCATCACCGGTATAGGGCCTTGATCTATGGCCAAATAGCGGGGCAGGTACCATTTATGTTCCAAACTAAATGCATCGTAAGGGCCGTATTTACCTATTAAGGTGTCCTGCTCCGTGTACATATATCGTAAAAATTGCATGCTTTCCTCAGGCGTATATGGCATGGAAGACAAAGCGGCCGTTGGCGAAATTACCCCAACATCATTGCCCGGTCTGTGCCCGTCATAACCTTTCATGGAGTAGCTGGAGGTTAAACCCCACATATTTTCGCCATACCCTTGGAATTCCAACGGATTTTCTAAGGCATAGGCATAATGAATCTGGGTATGGTGCGTATTCAACTTCCAATAGTCCGCAAATTTATCTTTCAATCCCTTTGGATTTAAGCCTAAGTACGAATAATGTGCCCAAAACAAAGGCCCAACAGGTGCGTCATCATGCTCGTAATGGTCCAGCTCGGTTTTCAACCCAAAATAAACCGTATCTTTTGTAATGCCTCCTTTTCTGGCCCACCCATTGGTGTACACTTCCTTTGCAATGGGATGCGTTGGCGAGGCGGATGCCAGTACATACATGATAAGACATTCGTTATAACCCCCCACAGGAAAGTTCATTTCCCATCCAAATTTGGGCGACCAGTGCCAATACAACACCTCTTCCCCGCCTTTGGTGTACCAATTCCATTCTACTCCCTCCCACAGACTTTGGATTTTTTCTCCTAGTGCTTTTTCCCGTTCATTATCACCATTAAAAAATTCCTTTACGGTCAAAAGGCCTTGAATCAAAAAAGCAGTCTCGACCAAATCGCCCCCATCATCTTTTGGGCTAAAGGGAGCGGTTTTTCCACTCGGGTGCAACCAATGTGGCCAGGCGCCGTGAAAACGATCCGCCGTTTCCAAAAACCCTACAATGCGTTCAAAACGGGTCAAGGCCTCCTCTCTACTAATATATTTTCGTTCTACCCCAACCAACAAAGCCATTAGACCAAAGCCTGATCCCCCGGTAGTGATAACATCCTGATCGTTCTGCGGGTATATATTATCTATATGGAGACGTTCCCGTGCCAAGCCCGAAACAGGTTCTGCACCTTCCCAAAAATAGTTAAAGGTCTGTTGCTGCACCTTATTCATCAACTCATTGTCTGTCATTTCTGTTTTGGCAAAGACCCCTGCAATTTTATCCATACCGTTTTTGGCTTTATGGCCATTGCACCCAACTACCAAGGGCACAACAGCCAATAAAACCACAACTACAACTAACCTCATATTTAAAACTAACTCAACATTATTACTTGTAGAAAAACGGTTTATATACAGACTCAGCCATAGCACCCATTTTCCTTCGTTTTTTAAGGAGACAACCTTATTTTTATAAATCAAAATTTCGGATATTTTGGATTTCCTCTTGGGTCAAGGCTTTATTGTACAGCCTTAATTCGTCTATAAAACTAGGATCGGACAAATGTCCCCATTCTGTAAATCTGGGAGCACCAGAACCTATGGTCAGGTTGTCGATACCCGTCCAATTTATGCCCGGAAAATCACCTTCCGAAACTACTACGCCATCAAAATAAACGGCGGCATGGCTTCCGGAAATGGTAAACGCAATATGCACCCAATCTCCAATAGACGTATCCAATGTAGCAGCCCCACCATCGAACCAGCTTTCGTCATTGCCGCTACCTATATTGAGTTTTATAATCTGATTCGTAGGGCTTCCTTCCCTAAAAAGTCGGAATCCGCTGGTCCTTAGGTTCTGAATGTCCGGATAACCGGCGTTATTGAGATCTGGAGGCCTCATGACCAAAATTCCGGCTCTATCGGGATCCCCAGTTACTTTATACCAAAATGTAGCACTAAACGCTTCGGTAGTCAACCCTGAAGTAGGCAGGGTAAGGTAAGAACCAGCGGCCCCTGCAAAGGCATTGCCCCCCTTCAACCCTTCTCCGGCAAAACCTGTAGTCCCAACCATAGTAGCATCTACATTCTTAAAGAGTTCCTTATTATCCCCATCAAAGGGCATATAGAACATTTCGCCATCAAAGGTGGGCACAAAACCGACTGCCAATCCAGATTCATCGGCAATAATATCCTGTATTTCCGCTTGGGATAGAGATCGGTTAAAAAGACGTAACTCATCCATGGCACTATTGTCAGACAGGTGTCCCCATCCTACAAAACGGGGTGCTCCGGACATGATGGATAGGATATCGCAATTGGCCCAATCCACCCCGGTGAAATTACCTTGACTTACAATCTCCCCATTGATGTACACCGTTGCTTGCGTAGGGGAAATGGTAAAGGCCATGTGCGTCCATCCGGTTCCCGGAGCCAGGTCTGCGGCAGCACCGCCATCAAACCAACTTTCATCGGCACCGGTGCCCACATTGAGCTTAAACCGTTGGTTGCCCCCGGCGTTTTCCCTGAAAAATCGAAACCCATTGGTTCGTTTGTTCTGGTTATTAGGATCTACCTCATCTGGTGGCCCTATCACCAAAATGCCCGCCCTGTCAGGGTTGGCATCCAATTTGTACCAAAATGCAGCACTAAATTCAGCACCTAAAAGACCTTCAGTGGGAAATGTAAGATAGGAATCCGTAGAACCGCCATAGGAATTGAGACCCACAAAACCATCACCTGAAAATCCGGGCGTACCTACCCTTGCCGCTGGGCTGATGCTGACCAATTCCGTATAATCCCCATCAAAAGGCATATAGAATATTTCTCCCGCATATCTTGGGGTGTACGCTGGTTCCTTCTCAAAACTTACCGAGGCCGAGGTGGTCTTTCCCTCAATATCAGTGCCAGCGACCATCAACTCATGTGTTCCGTCCCTAAGATTGTTATATACAAAATCTTTGACGAGAACACGGCGGAAGTCCTTAAAATTAGTGAAGTCGCCTATTTTGGCCCCATCAAGGAACACACTTACCGATGCCACTTCTATATCATCGGTAACTTCAAAATCGATCGTTATGGAAGTAACGACCTCCAATACTTTTATTTTTGATCCCTGAACGGGGAAATTAATTTTCACCACTGGAGCGGATGCGTCGGCTCCCGGATCTATTTGGGTTATGCCGTCTATACCTTGATCGCAACCGTAAAAAAGGAAGACCGCAACCCAACTCGCCAAAATGTATTTTAAATTTTTCATTTGATGTAGCTATTTTTATCGTTTGTTAATTGCCCAAAATAGGAAACTGGTCCACTTGTGCCTGTGGATAGGGAAGGAAGGCCTTCTCCGGAGAAAAAGTCCGACCATCATAGTTCAATTCATCATATCGTTTTAACCGAATGAGGTCAAAATAACGTTTTCCCCATTCCATGCTTAGTTCGGCATATTTTTCTTCCAAGACCTGATCCAGTGTCACTCCAGAAAGAGGGGGCATGGTAGCCCTTGCCCGAACCTGGTTAACGGCATCGTCCGCACTTATTCCTGCACCATTGGCCCCATGGGCCAATGCCTCAGCATACATGAGCAAGATTTCTGCATACCGGATAATGTTGAAATTCTTGTTACTGCCATAAGCGGTCCTTCCGGGTATCAATTGATTGGAAGGCAAATAGTGCTTCCCGCTGGCAAAAAGAGCCCGGGCATAATCATTTATTATATCCCCGTCCCTAGTGGTATTAATAACAAAGGCGGGCAATGTGGCAAAGGCCGGATCGGTCTGCAATTCGGCTATACCGCGATCGGTAAAGAGCACACTGGTCTCCAACCTTACCGTTTCCCCTCTGTTCAACATGAATTTTATAAATTTCATGCTAGGTTCAAAGAAGCCCCAACCACTTCCGGCTCCATCTACTGCGGGAGTCCAGTTCTGTGGTCCATAGGGATCGAAAAGATGGCCTTCCCTGTCGCCTTCCCCTTGTCCAAAATCGGAAAATTGCATATCCAAAATAACTTCATTGCTTAATTTCCCGGGGGTTTTAAATAATTCATAGTAATCGGGGAAAAGGCTAAAAGCCCCTGAATTGATGATTTGTCCTGCCGCATCGGCCACAATCTGGTAGTTTTCCAATTCCTGATTGGCCAGTGCTTTTATGGCCAGAGCGGTATGTACTGTTACCCCGCCCGGAATATCCGTCCGACTATTTGGCCGTCCCTGTACAAGGAACGGAATGGCCTCATCCATTTGATCTGAAATATGTTGCATTACCTGGTCCTGTGTTGGTACTTCGGTAAGGTCCAGAAGTGCGGACGTGTCCGAGGATTGCGGAATAAAAACATCTCCCCAGGTTTGGGATATGTGAAACAACATGATAGCCCTGAGCACCTTGGCCTCGGCAATATATTGGTTTCCCAAAGCTATGCCGTCCTCATCTGCCAATTCCTGAAAGCGTTCAATCTGCTCCATAGCCGTATGTGCGGTTATGATATCTACATAGATATTCTCCCAAAGGGAATTGTACATCCAATAGTCCTTGTTGTAATTGAACAGATCTGTCTCGGCATAATCTTGTTGATCCCCCAGCCCTCCGGCATTTACATCATCTCCCCGCACTGCGATAAGAAGTGGTTGCTCCCAACCACGTTCTTGGAAGGCCTCGTACACTCCTATAATGGAGAGTTTCATATCTTCCGTTTTACTGAAATCCGTGCCGCCTGCAAAATTATTGTTCAGTTCGGGCTCGTCCAATTTTTCCGTGCATCCAAAAATAGCCAGCATAATAGAGGCCAAAAGGATTTGTGTTGTGTTTTTTTTCATTAACAGTTTCATTTGCATCTATTTTTTATATTTAAATTTTTACGTTCACCCCAATCGTATATACCGCAGGTACGGGATAGGTCTGGTTGTCCACTCCATCCGCCACTTCCGGATTGAATCCGTTGTAATCAAATACGGTCAACGGTTTTTCCGCGGTAATATAAATCCGTGTTTCGGGAAGACCCTTATGCTCTCTTTTTTTATTGATGGTATAGCCTAAAGTGAGGTTTTGAATCCTAAAAAAGTCCCCATCTTCCACGAAAAAATCGCTCAATCGTTGGTTCCATCCTTTTCGGATGCCCGCTGCCGAAGGATACCTGTTGGAAGTCCCTTCGCCATGCCATCTATTGATCGCAAAATCCCTGTCCACATTGGTATCATTGGTAAAAATAACCTCACCCCGTTTACGGTTCAGTATCTTGTTGCCACCTTGCCCCAATCCGCTGGCCGAAAAATCGAACCCCTTAAATTCAAACCCTAGGTTAAAACCAAAAGAATAATCAGGTAAAAAAGATCCCAAAACGGTCCTATCATCATCCGTAATATCTCCGTCCTCATTGATATCCTTGTATTTAAAATCGCCAGGGGCCAGATTATTTGCCAAAGCCACGGGATCCGCTTGGATTTCTGCATTATTTTGATAAACCCCTATAACTTCACGGCCATAAAAGGCAAATATGGATTCGTCCACAATGGACCGTTGACGGAATTCGGCCGTACCCGCATCCAGAAACGGTTGCCCGCCCAAGTCCTTTACCTCATTGGTGAGTGATGCGAAATTGCCCCCAATGTAATAGCTGAAATCTTGGGACACCTTTTTGCTCCAGTTCAAGGATATTTCAAAGCCAGTATTGCGTATCTCTCCAATGTTCTGTCTGGTGCTACCCGGAATTAAAGGACGAAGCACCGGGATTACGGCATCCTGCGTGTCCCTCACATAATAATCTGCCTCTATGGATAAATTGTTGTTGAACATTCTTGCGGAGAGGCCACCGTTTACTTCTTCTGTCACCTCCCATTTCAAGGCCGTAAAATCACTGCTTGTATTTACGCCACTCACCAATTGATCGCCAAGGGCGGTGGTAACTACACTTGACGTTATAGATCCTTCACTTCCGGGTACCTTATCGTTACCCAACCTTCCCCAACTTCCTCGTAGTTTTAAGAAATCAAAAATACCTTTGTTTTCCATGAATGATTCCTCGGATAATACCCAACCTACGCCTACTGTTGGAAAAAAGCCCCATTTTTCTTGGTATTTATTGGTTCCGTCGGCACGGAAGGTGCCGTACAACAGATACCTGTCATCGTAATTATAAGATAATCGGCCAAAGAAGGAAAGTCCAAATTCCTTTCGCCCATCATCCTTCACATCTTCTTGAACAATAGTCTGTGCCTGATCTAAAAAGTAAGCTTCCTTTCCCGATAGTGGAAAATTAAGCCCTCTTGCCTGAAGCATTTCAAAAGATTCGTTTCTAAAGGAAGACCCCCCGAGAATGGCAAGGTTGTGCTTCCCATACGCCTGGGTGTATGTAAGTGTATTGTCCCAAATCTGATTGGAGATGGTTATGTTCCTTTTTAGCAAGGAGGCATCTTCCCTTTGAAAGTTATTGCCTATAAAAAAGGGTAATTGTAACTCTCTTCTTTCCTCGGTCTCAAAATTATGGTTGTACGCCGTTTTAAAGGTAAGTTTGTTTGGAATAAGCTGTACCTGCGCATAAAAATTGGTCAGCACATTCCTGATTTTCGACCTATTCTCGCCAAAATCCAACGTAGGAAATGGATTTTGTCCACCCCTGTAGCCCAGATCCTGTGCATTGGCATACCTAATGGGTGTGGCATTTGTGTTTTGGTCATCAAAAACAGGCAATATGGGCACCGCAAAATAGGCCAACCGCCAAGCGGCATCATCGGCGTCATATCTAACGGCATTGCTTAATACCACATTTCCACCAACCGTAAGCCAATCATTTACCTTAAAATCGAGCTTGCTCCTTAGATTGAACCGTTGGTATTCATTCTTTGTTTTAAGCAATCCCTCTTGTTCAAAATAGTTGCCCCCAATGGAATAGGTGGCATTATCACTGCCCCCGGTAATACCCAAACTGTGGTTTTGGATTAAGCCAAGTCTCATAATCTCGTCATACCAGTCCGTATTCACATTGGGAATGTTCGGGTTAACCCGACTTCGACCGAAGCGCTGCATTGCATTAAGAATAAATTGAGCATCCGGTGCAGAACCCGACTCTAAGGCAACGGTTGTAAACTGTTCGGCGTTGGCCACCTTTAACACATTTTGCGCCACTTGATAACCCGTGTAACCACTATATACAATCTCCGCTTTTTGATTATAAGACCCGGATTTGGTCTCTATCAATACCACGCCGTTGGCCGCACGAACGCCATAGATGGCCGCTGCAGAGGCATCTTTTAAAACAGAAACGGATGCAATGTCTGATGGGTTAAGAAAAGTAATGTCGTCAAAAAAAGCACCGTCTACGACATATAAGGGGCCAGAAGCATCTGTATTGTAGGAGCCCACGCCACGGACACGCACAGTGGGTGCTTGTCCCGGCCCTCCACTGTTGACAATCTGGAGCCCAGCAACCCGGCCTTGAAGTGCCTGCATGGCCTGGCCTGTTGGGTTCATAACCAGTTCCTCGGCCTTTATGGTGGTGATGGCCGATGTTAAATCTTTTGATTTTATTTGACCGTAGCCTATAACCACCACTTCATCCAGTGCCTGCGCATCCTCTTCCAAAGGGATCGTAATGGATGTTCTGCCATTGATTGCCACTTCCCTATTGGTAAAACCAATATAGCTAACGACCAAAGTTCCATTTGACGGCACCCCGTTCAGTACAAAATTCCCATCAAAGTCGGACTGTGTACCTGTAGTTGTTCCCTTTAACAATACGCTTGCTCCGGGCAACGGGTCTCCATCGGTATCTGTTACCGTTCCCGAAGCCGAAATATTCACCTGGGCAAATGCAACGAATTGGAAAAGGAAAAGACAGATTAGCAATAATTTGCTCTTAATTTTCATAATTGTTCAATAATTGAGTTAGATTAATGCTAAATTATTAAATCTAATGTTCGTGGGCTATAGATAGCGGGTACATAAAAACTACATCATGCAATTAAACCGCTAAAAACCCTATATAAACGGGCATATGCAGTAGTTATATTAACATTAAAAGTTAAATTTTTAACAGAATGACGTATTGGTGATGTATTACGAATTGGAAAGAAGGATGAGCAGTAAGGGCTTGTTATTCCTTTACTTAAAGGTAATCAAGAAATTTGAAATGTTCTCAGAGCCATCTATTCCAAGTTTTTTTCTCAATCTATAGCGATGTATTTCAACGCCCCTTGTAGTGATGCCCATTAATGGGGCTATCTCCTTAGAGGATAAGTTCATTTTTAAATAGGCACATAATTTAAGATCCTTTGGCGTAAGTCCTTTGTATTTATCCAGAAGTTTTTCAAAAAAATCTTCATGCAGTTCCTTAAAATTGATTTCAAAATTGCGCCAATCTTCGTCATCGTTAATGGAATGGTCCAACTTTTTGATAAAAGACCTGTAACGCTGTTGATTTGAAAATTTTTCCTTATTTACGAGCAACAATCCTTTTAGTTCCAGAATAAGTTCGTTTTTCTTGGCCACATTCATGGCTGTGCTTGTGAGTTCCTTTTGTTTGGAGCGCACCTCTTTGGCCATTTTTTCCTTTTCCAGTTTCAAAAGCCGTTCTTCTTGATCTCGCTCCATTTGTCTTTTAAGTTCATTGTGTTTTCTGTTCAATTTCAATCTATTATACCTTCTTACGGCCAGTATTATTCCAATACAAAGGAGCGCATAGGCTATAAGGCTTACGGTAGAAAGATACCAAGGTGGGGTTATTTTAAATTGAAGTATATAGGGCGGGGATATTTCATTGTTTATGCCGACCGTTGAAACCCGCAACAGATAATCGCCATGTGGAAGGTTCTGGAAATTCAGGGTTCCCTCATGCACAAAAGCCGATTGGTCTTTTGCCCCCAAAAGTTCATAATAATAACCGGGTCTTAAAAGACTGGGTACAGCCACCTGTATGGTGATATCCTGAGCTGCTTTATTGGGGATTTTAAAGATGTCCGTATTTAGTGGGTACATTTTATGCTCATCTTTAAAGAATTCCAAAGAAGGCGTAGGCAAGGCAACATTATGTAAATATCCTTTAAAGGTATTGAGGTTTATTTTTATAAAACCGTCGCCCAATGTAAAATAATACAGGGAGTCATTTTGTTTGATTATATTTTCCGCCTCCGGTGCCAATCGCTTTCGCATTTGGGTTGAAAGGAGTATTACCAAACTATCCTGTTTTAAGTCCGTATATATTAGTTCATCGGTGGCTTCATTATCTATAAACCAAAAATGCGCTCCATCCGCTAAGAGCAACTCCTTATTCTGGTAGGGATTAAATTCACTAAACGCTTTTATCTTATCTAATATGGGGTCGTATTTGTGCCATTTTCCCTCACTTTGAATTACGATCTGATTTTTAATGTTATAAAGTTTGATGTTGTAATTATTGGGAATTTCATTGGTGGTAAATTCCTTCATCTTCAAAATAGCATCAAAATCGGCATTAATTTTTATACGATACAACCCTCTGTAGGGATGCGCCACCCATAAGACTTCATTGTTCTCAAAACAAAATTGCTTCACTGGAAAATCCAGCCCCGCAACACGGGTTACTTCCCAGATCCCTTTTGTATTTTTTTTGTATTTGGTGATACCATTGTACGTTCCTTGTAAAAAAATGTTTTTTTCCTGAGGCACTTTGATAAATTGATACCCCCCGGCGTAGCTCGTAATCTTTTCAAACATACCCTTTGCTACCTTGAAGGTCCCGGTATTATGACCCACCAACAAATCGCCATCTAGCACTTCCAGATCCCACACATGGCCTTGGGAGTCTTCAATAAACTGTAATTTATTCTCTATAAACGTATACACACCGGTATTACTGCCCAAAAACAATTGTCCATTATGTGTAGCCATATCATAAACGGTACCCACAATTCCGGAATAGTCCGTGTAATAGGTAATAGGTGCGTTTAATTGAATCCTGTCTATGCCATTGTCCAAACCCACCCAAAGATCCTCTTGGTATTGCAGCAAGGATAATACCGTATTGTTCTGCAGGCCGGTTTCCCTGTTTAACCGTTCGATCGATTTTTTAGTGATATCGTACAGATAAATCCCATTTTTAATGGTTCCAAAAGCAATCTTACCCGTACTTAAATAGATCATTTTATTGAGCTGATGCAACTTAAGCTCCCTGTTTACGGTATCATCCCAAGGGGTTAGCACCTCATTTTTCAACAAATAACATCCGTTCAATTTTGTGCCAATAAGCAATCCACCGTCCGCTAAAACTACAAGATCTACAATGATATTATTTGCAAAAAAATCCTGATCTTTCCATGGTTGCAGCGTACTGTCTTCTAACCAAAATAGTCCTTTGCTATCGCTTGCCACAACGAGCTTATCTTTATAAAGGGCCAAATCCATAATTACGGCATTTGGCTGTACTACTTCAATTTTAGTATGGTCATAAATATATATTTTGAAAAATGACCTAAAAACGATTTTATCGTTGTAGGGAATGATTTCCCAAAATTCCTCACTGGTAAAAACATTGTTATCGATGAGATGGGTAAGCGAGGTATAGACCAATCTACCCACTTCATTTTTAGTCCAATAGCCAAACTCCTCATAGGATCCCGTATAAATTTTGCCATTGATGTAGGCCACCGAACGAATTATGGTGTTGTTTGGTAATTTATACAACTGCCATTGCTCTCCATTAAAATAGAGCAGACCCATATTGTTGGCAACGAAAAGACCACCGAAATCGTCTGTTGCCAAACCCCAGTTCTGACTAGCTGCATTATAGTCGAACACTTTATAATTATGAATGGGAGGTACCAGATTTTGTGCTGCCATACACAGCGGAAATACCCATATATAACATAGGATGTGACGTACAAAACAAATTAGGTTTCCCAATATCAAGGGGTTTGGATTTTTTTTTGAATCTGTGCCATGAATATACAAAAAACATTGGGTATGAGATGATGTTTTTACATGCCTATGCCTGATTGCCGATAAAATAAAACAGGGCACGCTGCAACAGCCAAACATATCTCGATAAATAGCCGCCCTATATGACATCCGTCATATTTTCCCATCCTAAGATCCTGTATTTTTGTAATAAAACTAATTTTGCCCATGAGCCATCTTATCGATAAATATAATATTCCGGGGCCCAGATATACCAGTTATCCCACAGTTCCGTATTGGAACAGGGATACTTTTTCTGAGAAGAAATGGATAAGTACCCTACGGCAAAGTTTTGAAGAAAGTAATGATAAGGATGGGATAAGTCTGTACGTACACCTGCCATTTTGCGAGAGCATGTGCACCTTTTGCGGCTGCCATAAACGTATCACCAAACGGCACGATGTAGAAAGCCCTTACATCAGGATGGTATTAAAGGAATGGTTGCTCTATAGGACACTTGTTACAAATAAACCAAGGATAAAGGAACTGCATTTGGGCGGGGGGACACCCACCTTCTTTTCTCCCGAAAATCTACAGTTGCTTATTAACGGTATCTTTAAGCATGCCGAAAAGACCCAAGATTGTGAGATGAGTTTTGAAGGCCACCCCAACAATACCACAAGGGCACATTTACAAACCCTTTATGATTTGGGCTTCCGAAGAGTTAGTTTTGGTGTTCAGGATTATAACGAAACGGTACAGCAAGCCATTCATCGCAGACAACCTTTCGAAAAGGTGAAAGAAGTGACCGATATCTCACGAGAAATAGGGTATACTTCCGTTGGACATGATATCATTTTTGGATTACCCTTTCAGACTGCGGAACACATTACAGAAACCATCGCTAAGACCAGATCGCTTATGCCGGATCGATTGGCATTTTACAGTTATGCCCACGTCCCTTGGATGAGTGGTAATGGTCAAAGAGGATATAAAGATGCTGATTTACCAACACCCGAAGAGAAAAGAAATCAATATGAGATAGGTAAAAAATTACTCTCAGAAGCCGGGTATTTTGAAATTGGAATGGATCATTTTGCTTTACCTAAAGATAGCCTCTACAAAGCTATTGCAACCCAAAGTCTTCATCGAAATTTTATGGGCTACACAGTTTCTAATACACAGCTGATGATTGGCCTTGGCGTTTCCAGTATCAGCGATAGTTGGTACAGTTTTGCTCAAAATGTAAAGAGTTTGGAAGAATATAACCATCTTGTAGAAAACGGCATCATTCCTATTTATAGAGGACACGTTTTAACCCGTGAAGACCAAATAATAAGACGCCATATCTTAAATTTGATGTGTACAATGCAAACCTCTTGGGCACAGGCCGATGAACAGTTTGAAGAGCTGCCCTTGGTGTTAGAGCGATTACAGGAGATGGAACACGATGGCCTGGTAGAAGTTTCCGATTCCAAAATTCAAGTTACGGATCAGGGAAGGGCTTTTGTGAGAAACATTTGTATGGCTTTTGATGTGCTCCTGCACCGAAAGGCTCCAGAGACCAGAATATTTTCTATGACCATTTAATTTAAACCCTAAATAGTTAATACCATGAAAAGAATTATCGTACCCATAGATTTCTCGGAACAGTCCGAATATGCACTAAAAGTGGCCGTTTCACTTGCCAAAAAGCACAATTCCGAAATTTTGGCCCTGCACATGTTGGAGTTGTCCCAAGGCGTTTTCACATCCCCGGAAGGCCCGTATATAGACCAGAGCCTATTTTTTCTGGAACTGGCCAAAAAAAGGTTCAACGACTTTTTGAGCAAACCCTATTTGAAAGGAATAAAAGTTACCCCTATTATTAAACATTTTAAGGTTTTCAGCGAGGTAAATGAGGTAGCGGAAAAACATGGTGCGGATTTGGTGGTCATAGGCTCCCATGGCGCAGATGGGCTAAAGGAAATCTTTATAGGCTCCAACGCAGAAAAAGTGGTACGGCATTCCAATATTCCCGTATTGGTGATCAAAAGTGATATGCCCGACTTTACGGTAAACAACTTGGTTTTTGCCAGCGACTTTGAAGAAGATGACTTAGTGGCCTACCTTAAGGTAAAGGAATTTGCGTCTCAACTCTCTGCAAAACTGCATTTGGTTTATATAAATACCCCGGGCGATACTTTTCTAAGCCAAGAAGATGCCCAAAAAAGAATTTCAAAATTTCTCCAAAAATCAGGTTCAGCCCATGAGGTGGGAATATATAATGATTATAGTGTTGAAAAAGGCATTTTGAATTTCGGTAAAAGTGTCAAGGCCGATTTGATAGGTATTCCCACCCATGGTCGTAAAGGACTGTCACATTTCTTTATGGGAAGTATTGGCGAAGATATTGCAAACCATTCCAAAATACCAGTGGTCACCTTTAAAATTCGCTAATTTAAAATTGAAGAAAAAAGATTGCCTAAAACAATCCGGTTTTTATGCAAATACAAAAAAGTATGGGTATGGTTTACAATACGATGTCTTTCTTGATGCGCCCAAACCAGCTTATAGATTTCATTTAAAACCTATGGGAACTGCAATGTTGACCTGAATATGTGGAAGCCACGATTGCCATTTCCAATCGTATTCCATGGCCTTGGATTTAAATAGGTATCCATAGTTATCTATGAACAGACGGTACATGCCCTTCTTATGGGTTTTAACTTCGGGGCCAAAGCGTTAAATAACTCCCAAATTGGAAATCCGCACTAAACCATTCCCCCCAATTCCTATCAAAACTACAAATCAATAAATTATAAGGACATGAAAAAAGCAATTTATACCCTTCTGTTCATCACTGCATTTACAGTAATGGGGCAAGAACAAAAAAATCAAAAACCCGAGAATGCATACCATAAAAAAATGACCCCGGAACAAACGGCAACATTAAAGACGAAAAAAATGGCCTTGGCACTGGACCTTTCCAAAGACCAGCAGGCCAAGGTTGAAAAATTGAATTTGGAAAACGCCAAGCTCCGTCAATCTAAAATGGAGGGATATAAAGCCAAAAAGGAAAACGGCGAGTTGAAAAAACCGACATCCGAGGAGCGTTTCGCCATGGCCAATACCAGATTGGATCAGCAAATTGCATTTCAAGGACAAATGAAACAGATTTTGAACGAGGATCAATTTGAAAAATGGAAAAGCATGGAACAAAGGGAAGGACGGCATCATTTAGGCCATAACGGATACGGAGGACATAACGGAGAAAAAAGAGGCAGAATGCATGGCAAAAAATAATAATTGCCATTTTCCGGATTTTAATCATAAACCCTGTCTTTTTAAATTAAGACAGGGTTTATTTTAACTGATGCACCACACTTTTCAAAGCCGCTATGGTAACGTCCAGGTCTTTGTAGGATAATGCATCATTTAAAAAGTAGCTTTCATAAGCACTGGGCGGCAAATAAACACCTTTGGCCAACATGGCATGAAAATAAGTTTTGAAATTTTGGTTATCACCCTTTTTGGCCGATTCAAAATCTTCGACAGGTCCCGCAGTGAAATGTACCGAAACCATACTCCCAAAACGATTAATGGTGTGCGGTATATCTGCATTTTGCAATATTTCCCCAAGTCCTTTATGCAGGTATTCGGTTTTGTCCGAAATGCTTCCAAAAACCCCCGGGTTTTCATTGATGGCCGTTAACATGGCCAATCCTGCGCTCATGGCCAAAGGGTTTCCGCTTAAAGTGCCCGCTTGGTACACCGGGCCATCTGGGGCCAAAAACCCCATAATTTCATTTCGGGCAGCAAAAGCACCAACTGGCAAGCCACCACCAATGACCTTTCCAAAAGTCACTATATCGGCCGGTATTCCCAAAACTTCCTGGGCACCTCCTTTGGCAAGGCGGAATCCCGTCATCACTTCATCAAAAATAAGCAATATGTTTTCCCGGGTGCAAAGTTCCCTTAAACCCTTCATAAATTCGGGTTTTGGAATGATACACCCCATATTCCCGGCAACAGGTTCTATAATAAGTACCGCAATTTCCCCTTTATTGGCCTGTACCAAAGTTTCCACACTTTCCAGATTGTTGTACCGAGCCATCAATGTGTCTTTTGCAGTACCCTGAGTGACGCCCGGACTATTGGGGCTTCCAAAGGTAACCGCCCCACTGCCCGCTTGTATTAAAAAGGAATCGGAATGCCCGTGATAACATCCTGAAAATTTTATGATTTTATCCTTGCCGGTAACCCCTCTGGCCAAACGAATGGCACTCATACAGGCCTCTGTGCCGCTATTTACAAACCTTACCTTATCTATATTCGGCACCATAGAAACGACCATTTCTGCCAGTAAAGTCTCAATTTCAGTAGGTATTCCAAAAGAGGTGCCCTTTCTAGCAGCGTTTATTACGGCATCGACAACAGGGGCATAGGCATGGCCAAAAAGCAAAGGCCCCCAAGAGGAAATATAATCTAAAAGTTTGTTGCCATCTTCATCATACAAATAAGCCCCTTGGGCTTCCTTTATAAAAATGGGAGTGCCCCCTACGGACTTAAAAGCCCTTACAGGGGAATTTACGCCACCGGGAATCACTTGTTTTGCCGCTTCAAAAAGGGCACTGCTTCTTTGGTATAACATTCCCACTTATTTACTTTTTGCGGTTTTGACTATTAGTTGCTGGCCCACGGAAAGACCTGTATCTTTCATTTTGTTCAATTTCATCAGCTCCTCAATTGAAACAAAATACCTTTGGGAGAGGGAATATAGTGTATCGCCTTTTTGCACCGTATGGGTCATATAATCATATTCCTTGGGCTCTATTTTGGCCACGTAACCCTGATTTACAATGTCCGTATCGTACTTATGCAGTTGATATTGTTCAATATAAGACATTAATTTTTGTGGGTAATGCTTATCAGTGGCATAACCGGCTTTGCTCAAACCCGTGGCCCAGTTTTTATAATCATCACTTGGGAAATCAAATAAAAAGGAGTATCGTGCCCTTGAAGATAAAAATTCGCTGTGGTCCCGAAAGGAATACATCGGGTGATTGTATTTGCGAAAACATTCGCCTTTCTCGTCATCGTCATGAAAATCATAATCCCCGCTCCATTCCGTATGACATTTTATGCCAAAATGATTGTTGGTCCTTTGGGTAAGTGTACTTCTCCCTGCCCCGCTTTCCAATATGCCCTGAGCCAAGGTTATACTGGCGGGAATTCCGTACGCTTTCATTTCAAACTGCGCTATTTCCGAAAAGGTCTCAATATAATCCTCAACCGAGGTTATGGAAAATTTTATGAACTCGCCCGTATCTTCTGGCATCGGATAGGCATCGTTTTTATTTCCGGGCACAGATTCAATATGCTTTTTAGGCTCATTTACCTGCGACACACTTGGTGTTTTATTGGCATGGACAGTTCTCTTTTTAGCACCGCAAGCCATTAAAAATAATGTTGTGAACAACAGAAAAGCCAATCTCTTTATCATAGGTTTACTAATGGTAAATTTCTATTTTTTAAAATCAAATTCAAACCCTTAACACTTTGCAAGCCTCCGCTATGGATGGCCAATATTCTGGTTCCGGGCGGGAAACGCTTCTTTTTGACCTGATCTAATATACCGTACATCATCTTGCCTGTATATATGGGATCTAAAGGTATTCCCGTGTGGTCCTTAAAGTCATTTATAAAGGCGATTAACTCAGGCGTTACCTTGGCATACCCTCCAAAATGATAATCGGTTTGCAAACTCCAGTTATTTTTTTGTACAAAACTACAAATATCTTTTTTCAAAAAGTCGCCCTTCAAGGCCGGAAAGCCCAAAATATTTTGGTGCGGCCCTGCAGTATTGATTATGCCCGCAATGGTCCCACCGGTACCAACGCAGCAACAGATGGTGTCAAAACCCGAATCCTCCTTTACTAAAATTTCCTCGCATCCTTTTACGGCAAGCCGGTTTGTACCCCCTTCGGGAAGTATATAACAATCGCCAAACTCGTTTTGAATATCTTGGATAAAATCCGGATGATTCTTACGTCTGTAGTCATTTCGTGAAATAAATTTAAACGCCATACCATAATCCATGGCCTTCGCTAAAGTGGGATTTCCTTGCCATTTTGCCACCAGTTCTTCTCCCCTGATAATCCCAATAGTCCGTAAACCATGCTCCTGCCCAGCGCAGGCCGTAGCGACGATATGATTTGAAAATGCACCGCCAAATGTGAGCAATGTACCAAAGCCTTTGGCCTTGGCTTCCAAGATATTGTATTTTAATTTCCGACACTTATTACCGGAAATTACGGGATGGATCAGGTCTTCCCTTTTAAGACAGAGGGTAACTCCTTTTTCTTTCAACACAGGAAAGGCTATATGCTGATTTATAATGGTCACGAGCGAGACGATTGTCTCCAAAGATACTTCATAAAGCCAAATATCCGGCGTTCCGATAGGTAATCCAAATTAAATTCGTTCCGATAGGCTTCGCGTTCAAAGCTTATATTTTGATAGGCTTTATGGCTATCGCCATACCATAAAAAACCCAACAGCCATTCCATGGCATAAGGGACATAGAAAGGCAGTATTAAAAGTTCTTGCTGTTGTTTCAAATGAATGCGCTCGTGATTTATAAGCACTGCATTTTGTTTGAGTTTCGTTTCCTTTAGAATGATAAAGGGCCAAAGGCAAAGCCCCACATAATTTTTGTAAAAGAAATGCCTGAAAACTAAAATCATTTTTAAAACCAGAACTAATCGTTACAAAGATACAAGCTAGAAGAACGTAGTGTTCTTCTTATCGATTTTATTTACATTAAATAAGAAAAACCTAGGAATACCGTTTTTATCTTGTTAAAATAAGGGTTAAAAATCTTATGGAGCTATTTTATTTGACGGATTACAACTAATTTTATAGGGATGAAGAAAATTACCCCTCTTGAAAAAGGTGATTTTTACCTGTCTGAAGGAGGTTACAAAGTCTTTACTGAACAATTTCTTTTGAAAAGGGGTTATTGTTGCGAAAGTAACTGTAGGCATTGCCCTTACGGCTTTGATCCTAAAAAGCAGTAATAGATAAGAACCAAGGATTTGGCACGATTTTTGAAAATATTTTATAAAGTTTTTAACAAAAAAATACCGCTATGAAAAAAGTAAAAATTTTAGCAGCACCTTTACTCCTTCTGTTTCTATTGGCTTCTTGCTCCTCATCGGTTCGTGTATTGGCCGATTATGACAAGGATGTTAATTTCAACAATTTTAAGACCTATGCGTTTTACAAAACAGGGATAGACAAGGCACAAATATCCGATCTGGATAAAAAAAGGATTCTGAAGGCCATTGAAACGGAAATGTCTGTCCGGGGATTTGTAAAAGCCAACGATCCGGATATCTTGGTAAGTATTTTTACCAAAGAACGCGAACAGGTAGATATTTACAATAACTATTGGGGCGGTGGTTATTATGGAGGATATTATGGATGGGGGTGGAGCCCTTATTATTATGGTGGTGGCTACGGTGGTGGCTACGGTGGAAATAACGTAAGCACTAGCACGGAAGGCTCCCTTTATATAGATCTGATCGATGCCAAAAACAAAGAGTTGGTGTGGCAGGGAAGAGGGGTTGGCACTTTAAACAACATACGGAATATAGAAAAGAAAGAAGAACGGATCAAAGAATTTGTTGCTGAAATTTTGCAGGCATACCCACCTGTGGTGGTTGCAGCCGTAAACTAATATTAACCGCCGATTGGCGGTTTTTTTGTAAATGGTCATTATGGGAACATGCAATACCCGTTATTCGTTTTGTGCATTTATATTCAAAAAGCCTTCAATACATGTCCTATACGAGCAATCCTATCCTCGATAAGCTTCCGAAACATCTGAAGCAATACATAAAACCTCAAAATTATGGGGAATATACGGCTGTAAACCAAGCGGTATGGCGTTATGTGATGCGAAAAAACATGGACTATTTAAGCCGGGTTGCCCATGCCTCGTATATAGAAGGACTACGAAAAACGGGGATTGCCGTAGAAAATATCCCCAACATGTACGGCATGAACCGCATTTTAAAAGATATTGGTTGGGCTGCCGTTGCCGTAGATGGTTTTATACCACCATCGGCATTTATGGAATTTCAGGCCTATAATGTGCTGGTCATAGCTTCCGACATTCGGCAATTGGATCATATTGAATACACCCCTGCCCCAGACATCATTCATGAAGGTGCTGGACATGCGCCAATTATAGCAAATCCCGAATATGCAGAGTACCTTAGGCGTTTTGGGGAAATTGGCAGCAAAGCCATTTCCAATGCCAAGGATTATGAATTATATGAGAGTGTAAGACGTTTGTCCATTCTTAAAGAGTCTGCACATACCACCCAAATTGATATCGACCAAGCTGAAAAACAAATTGAAGAATTGCAAAAAGGCATGGACGAACCTAGTGAAATGGCCCTCATACGAAATTTACATTGGTGGACCGTGGAATATGGCTTAATTGGCACTCCCAAAAATCCTAAAATCTATGGTGCCGGATTATTGTCTTCTATCGGGGAAAGTGCATGGTGTCTTACCAATAAGGTTCGTAAAATACCGTATTCCATTAAAGCAGCTCATACCGCCTTTGATATTACAAAACCTCAACCTCAACTGTTCGTTACCCCGGATTTTGCCTTTTTAAGTCAGGTTTTAGAAGAATTCGCCAATACAATGGCCTTGCGCACAGGCGGATTGGGCGGCCTACAGAAACTGGTCGATTCCAAAGCCTTAGGTACTATAGAATTAAGTACGGGATTACAAATATCAGGAAATTTCACCGATGTTATTACGTACAATAACAAACCGGTATACCTACAAACTCACGGAAAAACGGCCTTGGCCTACCGGGAAAAAGAACTTGTGGGACATGGCACCAAAAACCATTGCGACGGTTTTGGCTCGCCCATTGGAAGGCTTAAGAGCATAAATTTAGCCATAGAAGATATGAGTCCGCGCGATCTTAAAGCCTACAGCATTTACGAAGGCGAAACGGTTACCCTAGAATTTGAGGGCGGCATAAAAGTGAGTGGCGAAATCGTAACCGGTACCCGAAACCTCAGAGGCGAAATTATTCTTATCACATTTTCCCAATGTACCGTTACGCACGAACAAACTTTACTATATAAATCCGAAAATAAAAATTACGTTATGGCGGTGGGCGAACATATCGTATCCTGCTTTAACGGGCCTGCCGATCTCGACAGCTTTGATTTAGTTACGCATGATCTAAAGACAACCACTGCAAAACAAAAAATTACCGAAGAAAGTTCCCGACTGGAACGGCTATACCAGCAAATAAGGGATTTTAGGGAAGGTAAGAACACTACTATTTTCCGAAACAAGGTTTTCCAAGAAATTAAATTGAAGTACCCTCTAGATTGGCTTTTACCAGTTGAATTATATGAATTGGCCATACATAGTGGCGATACCGATTTTGCAAATGAAATTCGGGAACATCTTGAGCGTGTAAAACAAAACCGACCCGAAGTGGGTCACTTAATTGATGATGGACTTGCCCTAGTTCAGGGGAATTTGGTTCGTTAGGTTCAACGCATCCAAATTATTGATGGGCATATCCCCATAAACTAAACTCCATCCCAAAGAATTGGTTAGAATATAAAATTTAGACAGTTCGCTAATAAGCCTATTCTCTGCATTTGTTTTTAGTGCCGAGAGTTCAATTTTTTTCATCAGCGACGCATTTACGTCCTGTTTTATTTTGTTGTAGTCCTCGGCCTTGAATGGATTGAGGTAGTCTGCAGTAACATCATAATATTCAAAATCAGGATTTAATTTTATCTCCGGTTGGGGAACACTTACGATTTTCAAGGTTTTGTTCAGTGCATCGATCTCAAATTTAATTTTACTCAAATCATAAACTACTGTAACCTCCGCGTTCACCACCACCAACGCTTTTTTATCTGCCGTGAACAAGGGTCCAAAAAGCTGTTGGGAATCCTTATAACTGTAAACTTCCGAAAAATGACCCTCCGTAACGATGAGTTTGGACACATTTTCAATGTGCTGCTGAATAAGCATGCTATTTTCCAGTAGAATGGATTTATCCTTTTTGTCGTTGCTGCACGAACGAAAGATGAAAACGAACGCTAAGGCAATGATTGCTCCTAAAATAATTTTTCTCATGCTGCTTTTAAATTATCTAAATGCCCATTCCCTGAAAATCCATAAACGGGTATTGTCCCTTAAGATACGAAATTTTAAGCGCTACGGCCTCTAAGAAAGACTGATGCTCCTTGGATTGGGTATTAAACGGTCTATGCTTTAAATCCTTCTGAAGAGCCGCTACCTGTGTCATCATGGGATAACTCGTTTCCGAAATCCACGCTTCCTTAAACTTTTCCCAGATATAATCTATAGCAACCTTATTGGGATGCACCATGTCTTCGGCATAAAATCGGTAATCGCGAAGTTCGTCCATCATTATCTCATAACTTTCAAAATATGAAACAGATTCTGTTTTATTTGAAAGCTGAAGGATTTTGTGTACGGCTGAAATTAAATGTGCTTTACTTAGCTGATTTTCCATAAAACCATCTTTTAAATGCCGCACAGGAGAAACCGTAAAAATAAATTGAACCGTTGGGTTGATGATTTTTATGGCATCTATGATACGTGCCAAACTTTGAACCAGCACTTCAATTTCCAATACTTCTTTTGTAAATTCCTGTTGAGGAACCTTGTGACAATTGGCCACTAGTTTACCGCTCCTCTTATTTCCAAAGACCCAGGCAGTGCCTAAGGAAATGCAGATATGGGTTGATTCTGTTAGTTTTTGAAAGGTTTCCTGCAAACCAATATTCAGCTTTTCCATCAATCTTTCCTTTGCTACATCACTCATATCAGAATGGACATCAAAGCAATGCCATCTTTCGTTATGAAAAAATAACTCATTTTCGCGGTACAAATCCTTTTGAATGGCTTTTATAACAAGTTTTTCTATGGCCTTAGGGTGAAACAGGATACCGAAGGGGTTCTGTGTCGATTGAAACTTAAAGTAACGCAATTTATCGCCAATATGTTCCGCAAAACAAGAACCGAGCACCAATAGCCGACTATTATAATCTATCTGATTTTTGGCTTTTTTTAAAGGAACCGACGTTTGAAGTTTCATGTGTACAATCGTATTATATTAGACCTGTACGGTTTGGCCTGCTTAAACCGACCTTTAACTTACATAGTCCTTCGCCTTTTCAAGGGCTTCCGAAATACCGGCCAGATTTTTACCTCCCGCGGTGGCAAAAAAGGGTTGGCCTCCACCTCCGCCTTGAATATATTTACCCAGTTCACGAACTATGGTGCCCGCATTTAAATTTCTACGAGCCACCAATTCCTTAGAAATATAGCACGATAAGAGTGCCTTATTGTCCTGAGCGGTTGCAAAAAGAAGAAAAAGATTTTCCCGGTTGTTGCCCATCTCAAAAGCGAGGTCTTTACTACTTTCGGCATCCAAATCGATTTGCTTCGCTAAAAACTGTATACCGTTTATTTCTTGAAGTTCAGCGAGTAAATCTGCTTTTAGGCTTTTGGCTTTGTCCTTTAACAATTCCGTTAGCTGCTTTTTTAAATCGGCATTTTCTTCCTGCAACGTAATTACCGATTTCACGGGATCTTGGGAATTATGCAGTAAATCCTTAATTTCGTACAGGGTGCGATTATTTTCAAAATAAAAATCCTTCACGGCGTCCGATGTAATTGCCTCTATTCTGCGTATTCCTGCTGCCACAGCGCCTTCGGACTTAATTTTAAAATGCCAAATCTCTGCGGTATTCCGTATATGGGTACCCCCACAAAGCTCTATTGATTTTCCAAAGCGCACCGTACGCACGGTATCACCGTATTTCTCTCCGAACAAGGCCATGGCGCCTTCATTTAGCGCTTCTGCCATGGGAATGTTTCTTTGTTCCTGCAACGGTAACTGTCCGTCGATACGGGCATTCACAAAGTTTTCTACGGCACGCAATTCATCAACCGATAATTTGGAAAAATGCGAAAAATCGAATCGCAAGTATTTAGAATTGACGGCAGAACCCTTCTGTTCTACATGAGTGCCCAGAATCTCTCGTAATCCCTGATGGAGCAAATGCGTGGCCGTATGGTTGCATTCTGTACGACGACGTTGCTTTCTATCTACTATGGCCTTAAAGGTTTCTGCTGTTGCACCAGGCAGGTTTTTGGAAAAATGAATGATTTCATTATTTTCCCTCTTCGTGTCCTCTATATAAATAACATCGCCATTGGGAAGTTCTAAATGGCCCTTATCGCCCACCTGTCCTCCTCCCTCGGGATAAAAGGGCGTCGGATTTAGAACTAATTGATACTGTTCCCCTTCTTTGGAAGATATGGTTTTCCTGTATTTTATCAAATGCACATCGGCCTCCAGCACATCGTATCCTACAAATTCCTGCCCAATACCCGGCCGTACCGTAATCCAATCTTCCTTGGAAATCTCCGAAGCCGAACGGGATCTTTCCTTTTGTTGTAACAAAGCTGCTTCAAATCCTTTTTCATCCAATTCATATCCCCTTTCCCTGAGAATCAAAGCAGTAAGATCTATAGGAAAGCCAAAAGTGTCATATAATTCAAAGGCTTTTTTACCATCAACCTGTTTGCCTTTTGTATTGGCAAGCACATTATCCAACAATATAAGGCCTTGCGCCAATGTTCGCAAAAAAGAGTGTTCCTCTTCTTTTAAAACATTCTCTATAAGTTGGCTTTGCTTTTTCAATTCCGGAAATGCACCGCCCATAGTTTCGGTAAGTACTTTTGCCAAGCGATACATAAAAGGCTCTTTTGTGCCCAGAAAAGTGAAGCCGTAACGAATGGCCCTACGTAGAATTCGACGAATGACATAGCCCGCACCGGTATTGCTGGGCAATTGCCCGTCCGCTATAGCGAATGCCACGGCACGGATATGGTCGGCAACGACCCGTATGGCAATATCCTGTTTTTCGTCTTTTCCATATCTGGAATCCGTAATAGTTTCTATCTCCCGTATGATCGGCACAAAAATGTCAGAATCGTAGCTCGATTGCACCCCTTGTAGCACCATGCACAAACGTTCGAACCCCATACCGGTATCTACATGTTTTTCCGGAAGATACTCCAATTGCCCATCTGCTTTTCGGTTGAACTGCATAAATACCAAGTTCCATATCTCTACCACCTGGGGGTGATCCTTATTTATCAAGGAAGCCCCGGGAATTTTAGCCCTTTCATCACTATGCCGAATGTCTACATGTATTTCAGAGCAGGGACCGCAAGGTCCCTGATCGCCCATTTCCCAGAAATTGTCCTTTTTGTTTCCAAAAAGGATGCGGTCTTCGGCAACAATGTTTTTCCAAATATTTAGAGCCTCTTGATCTTGTGGCAGGTTATCATTGTCTTTACTTCCCTCAAATACGGTCACATACAGGCTATCTTTATCAATTTTAAAAACCTCGGTAAGTAGTTGCCATGCCCATGTTATGGCTTCTTCTTTAAAATAATCGCCAAAGCTCCAATTTCCAAGCATTTCAAACATGGTATGGTGGTAGGTGTCCTTTCCTACCTCCTCCAAATCATTGTGCTTTCCACTAACACGAAGACACTTCTGCGTATCTGCAACCCTGCTGCTTTTTGGTGTGCCAATTCCCAGAAAAAACTCCTTAAACTGGTTCATCCCCGCATTGGTAAACATCAGGGTGGGGTCATCCTTTATGATCATTGGGGCAGAGGGCACAATTGTATGATTTTGCCGCTCAAAAAATTCTAAAAACCGGGTCCTTACTTCGCTGGATTTCATGTAAATTGGTAAGCTTTTTATAAAGAACTCATCTTGACTTTTTCTATTTCCTAAAAAATGGCTAAAATTCGTCCATATTTCGTTTCTTTTTTTATGCTTAGCTTTGCTATGCCTTTCAAAAAGTGCCTCATCTGTACAAATTTTATTTCATTTTCGGTTAAAAACAAAAAGTCAAGATGAGTTCAAATTTAACAGTTTAAGCAAAACAATTTTTATATTTGTTTGTTTTGAGAAAACAGAAGCACAAAAATAGGATAAAATCCATTTATGTCTAAGGTAAAATATTATTACGACCCGGATACCCTTTCCTACCGAAAGATAGAACTTAAAAAGTCGAGAAGATATAGATACATCCTCTTGTTTTTATTAGGATCGTTCCTATTTGGCTTTTTGGGACTGGTCTTATTGCTGAACACAAATCTTGTTAACACCCCAAACGAACTCTCCTTGCGCCGAGAGGTAAAGAACTACGAGCTTCAATTTGAACTGTTGGATAAAAAAATGGAACAAATTGAGCAGGTTTTGGCCAATATAGAAGATCGGGACAATAATATCTACCGTCTATACTTTGAGGCCAACCCAATTCCCGAGGAACAAAGACGTGCCGGTTTTGGGGGTGTAAACCGATACAAAGCATTACAGGGCTTCAATAATTCGGAAATGATCATTGCTACCACGAAGCGTTTGGATATTATTCAAAAACAAATGGTAATACAGTCCAAATCTTTGGACGAGATTACCAAATTGGCCGAGGAAAAAGAAAAACTACTTGCGGCCATCCCTGCCATACAGCCCATAAAAAATGAAGATGTTACCCGAATGGCCTCCGGCTATGGTTGGCGCTCAGATCCGTTCACCAAAGCGAGAAAAATGCATTGGGGAATGGATTTTACATCGCCCCAAGGAACACCAATATATGCCAGTGGGGATGGAAAAGTAACGAGGGCCGACAATAATTCTTCCGGTTATGGAAAACACATCCGCATAGACCATGGCTATGGTTATATAAGCCTATACGGCCACCTTAGCCAATATAACGTGCGCGAAGGGCAAAAAATAAGGCGAGGTGACCTTATTGGGTTTGTGGGCAGTACCGGACGTTCCGAAGCGCCCCACCTGCACTATGAGGTATGGAAAGACGATGAACGTATAAACCCAATAAATTTCTACTATGGAAGTTTGACTGCGGAAGAATTTGAGAATATGTTAAAGCACGCTTCTCAAGAAAACCAATCCTTGGATTAATGCATATAGACCTACCAGAGAAAAGATATTATGGTATTGGCGAAGTCGCCAACGCCTTCGGTGTTAACACTTCTTTAGTCCGTTTTTGGGAAAAGGAATTCGATGTGCTTAAACCAAAGAAAAACGCCAAGGGAAATAGAAAATTTACCCCTCAGGATATTAAGAATCTTCAGTTGATCTACCACCTGGTAAAAGAACGTGGCTTTACCTTGGAAGGGGCTAAGACCCATTTAAAAGAGGAGAAGCAAAAGACCCTTTCCAATTTTGAGGTCATCCAAAAACTCGAGTACGTAAAAGCAGAACTCATAAAAATAAAAAACCAATTATAACACTAACCTTAAAAACATCACTATGAAAAAATGGTTAATCCCCGTCATTATCATTGCCGTTATCGCCTTTGGACTATATCAATGGGGCGTAGGTTTCAATAATTCCGCCGTAAAACTGAACGAAAACGTAAGCGAAAGCTGGGGGAACGTACAAACGGCCTACCAAAGAAGGAACGACCTTATAGGCAATCTCGTAAAAACGGTACAAGGAGCGGCCGACTTTGAGCGGAATACCTTAAAAGATGTTATTGATGCGCGGGCAAAGGCCACCTCAGTAAGTATAGACCCAACAAATATTACGCCCGAACAGTTGGCGCAATTCAATGAAGTGCAAGGTGGACTTAGTGGCGCACTGAGCCGACTTTTGGTCACTGTAGAACGGTATCCGGATTTAAAAGCCAACCAAAATTTTTTAAAACTGCAAGACGAACTTACGAGTACGGAAAACACCATACAAACGGCAAGGGTGCGTTTTAACGAAGCGATAAAACCGTACAATACCCATGTAAAAACATTTCCAAACAGTATATTGGCCGGTTGGTTTGGATTTAAGGACAAACCTTATTTTGATGCCGAAGCAGGGGCGGAAAAACCGGTAGAAGTCGATTTTGATTTTAACTAACATGTCCAAGATAGAATATTTTCTAACAGCCGCCGAGGAAGACGAAATTGTACAAGCCATTTGTGAGGCAGAAAAAAAGACCTCAGGAGAAATTCGGGTACATTTAGAATCGCATACGAATATCCCTGCCTTAGAGCGAGCCAAAGAACTCTTCTCTATACTGAAAATGGACAATACAAAAGAGGGAACCGGTGTGCTGTTCTATGTGGCAGCAGAAAACAAATCTTTCGCCATACTGGGCGATCATGGCATAAACAGCAAAGTCCCTAACGGCTTTTGGGAATCTGTAAAAGCACGTATGCAAGCGCATTTCAAAAAGGGCGAATTTTCTCCGGGGCTGATAGAAGGCATACTTATGGCAGGTCAAAAGTTACAGGCTCATTTCCCCTGGCAATTGGGAGACGAAAATGAACTCGAAAATGAAATTTCAAAGGGATAAAATGAGCATATCGCTGCGGTATTTTTTTTATCTGATTTTCGTTATTAGTTGTCCTCTCGCTGCAACGGCTCAGTTCACCATTCCACCAAAACCTCAAATACAAAGCAGTGTATATGACGAGGCCGACTTACTTAAAACGGCACAAGAAAATGCATTAAAGCAGAAGCTGCTCGGCTACGCCGATAGTACCTCAACCCAAATAGTAGTCTATATTGTACCCACTATTAAAGGAGAAAACATTGGCCTTTTGGCCGCACGTTGGGCACATGAATGGGGGGTAGGCCAGGCCGATAAAGATAATGGTGTTTTTATTTTACTGGCATCAAAAGAAAGACAAATTTGGATTGCTCCGGGATATGGCGTAGAAGATAAACTAACCGCAGGTATTACGGGAGAATTGGTTCGGAATGTCATTATCCCAGAATTCAAGATCGGGGATTATTATGCCGGTCTGGATAAAGGAACGGATGCCATAATCCAAATCCTTCAGGGTACCTATATTGAGGATCGCAATTTTGGTGAAGATAGCGGCTTCCCATTTGAGGTGATATTGCCCTTTATCATTTTTGTCATCATCATCATTATCCTCTCTAATCGAGGGCGCGGCAATGGCGGTGGAAATCGGGGTCGAAGGTCTGGCCCAAGTTTATTGGACGTTATCATTCTTAGCAATATGGGGCACTCATCGGGCGGCGGATTTGGGAGCGGATCCCGAGGCGGTGGGGGATTCGGAGGAGGCTTCGGTGGTGGTGGTTTTAGTGGTGGCGGTGCCGGGGGAAGTTGGTAATGGTTACATGTACAATGTTGAAAGCATTATGTACTAACCTAGAAGTACCGAAAATACCTCGAAAAACGGCACTAATTCTAAACCTACATTAGAAACGCAACCTTTTGTTTCTATTACCATCTTTCTTTTATAACAAGACAACCATGAAAAAAATCACTTTCTTACTTGTGCCATTTATCTTACTGGGTTGCCAAAGTGACGACAATGTTAATTTGCCCACAGCTGCAGACTGTGCCGCGGTTTCCTGTTTTGCCGGATTGGCTTTCATTTCTTTTGAAGTACTGGATGCCGCAACCAATGAAAACCTCTTTCTTACCGGAAGGTTCAACAAAGATGACGTTCGCGTATCAAATACCAATAATGAAACCCTAGTGCCTGAAATAGGCGATGTGTTTGATAAGGAATCGGTGCTGATGGTTACGGACATGTGGCAAACAGGTACATCCACTTATACGATAACCTTTGGGGACAGTATTTCTTTTGACTTTGATATAACATTATCCATCACTGAAGGTTCGGATTGTTGCTCGGGAGTTTTACAACTGTCCCGAATGGAAATCGAGGGGATTCCACATCAAATAGATCCAGAATTGCCATTGGCCGCCATTTTTGTGAATTGATCCAAATAATCGGGAGGTACCACTACTTCTTCCGCATAAAAATGGTGACGGGTACCCCATTAAAATTAAATTCTTCCCTCAGTTTGTTCTCTAAAAAGCGTTTATAGGGATCTTTAACGTATTGGGGCAGGTTACAGAAAAAGGCAAATTGCGGGTATTCCGTGGGCAATTGGGTGCAAAATTTAATCTTCACATATTTTCCCTTAAATGCCGGTGGTGGATTTTGCTCTATAATGGGCAGCATCAAGTCATTTAATTTCCGGGTGATGATTTTCTGGGAGCGGTTTCCATACACTTGCACTGCGGTTTCTATGGCCTTAAAAATGCGCTGCTTTGTATGTACGGACATAAAAATAATGGGGACATCCGTAAATGGCTCTATGGCTTCCTTGATCTTTTGGGTGTAATGTTTAATGGTATTGGTTTCCTTTTCCTCCACCAAATCCCATTTGTTCACCAAAATTACAATACCCTTATTGTTTCGTTGTGCCAACCAGAAAATATTTTCAACCTGCCCATCGAATCCGCGGGTGGCATCCATGACCAAAAGACAAACATCGCAGTGTTCTATGGCCCTTACGGAGCGCATTACCGAATAAAATTCCAGATCTTCTTTTACCTTTGCTTTGCGCCGTATTCCTGCCGTATCCACCAAATTGAACTCAAACCCAAAACGACTGTATTTGGTATCTATACTATCCCTTGTAGTTCCTGCAATATCCGTGACAATATATCTTTCTTCGCCAATAAGCGCATTGATAAAAGACGATTTTCCGGCGTTGGGCCTTCCTACCACGGCAAAACGCGGTAAATTTTCAACGAGGGTTTCTTTTTCCGGTAATATCGCTACAAGCGCATCCAATAATTCTCCGGTACCACTCCCATTCATACTGGACAAGGTAAAATATTCCCCCAACCCCAATGAATAGAATTCTACGGCATCTTTTGCCCTTTGGGCATTGTCAACTTTATTGATGGCCAAAAAAACCGGCTTTTTTACCTTGCGCAATAACCGGGCAACATCTTCGTCCATTCCTGTAATCCCTGTTTCCACATCGACCATAAATACAATGGCGTCGGCCTCATCTATTGCCAATTCAACCTGTTTGTCGATCTCCTTCTCAAAAACATCGTCACTCCCCAAGACATAGCCCCCAGTATCTATAACGGAAAATTCCTTGCCGTTCCAATCGCTCCTCCCGTAATGGCGGTCCCGGGTAACACCACTGACAGCATCTACAATAGCCTCCCTTCTTTGGATCAATCGATTGAATAAGGTAGATTTACCAACATTTGGCCTGCCTACAATAGCTACAATAGCACTCATAATTTTGTATTTAGCTGCAAAAGTACTATTTAAATCTGAAGTAAAACGATGCTTAAGTCCACCTTGGCACAGCGAAACTGCTAAGCACGTATTGAATAAAACCGATTTTGGTTTTCTGAAGAATGAAAAGATGCCGTAAAATGGCTTGGCAACATCTTAATTTTTACGATTCACTGCCCACTTTTGACAAATAACCGACCCTATCACCCGTTAAATAAGGATCTCCTACAGCCCTTGTGCGAACTACCTTAACCGGAACGCCATAAGCCACTACAAAACCGGGTACATCATTGATGACCAATGAACCCGCACCTATAATGGTCTGTTCGGCAACGGTTACGTTCTCTATAATGTTGGCACCCAAACAAATTGCGGAAAACTTTCCTAAAACAAAATTGCCGCCCGTACAGACTCTTGGTGCCAGACTGGAAAAATTATTCATTCTACTATCGTGCCCTAAAGAGGCATTGGTGTTTATGATGCAAAAATCGCCCACCCAAGAGTTACAGTTCACGATAACGCCGGGCATTATGACGGAACCTTGGCCTATATACACGCCGTTTCCTATGGATGCACTTGGATGCACTACGGAAACAAATTGAAATTCGGGGGCTAAATTGGATATTTTTTCAACCAATTCTTTTCGAATCCAGTTATTCCCAACGGCAACTATGCCCCCATAAAGGGTATGTTTCCCGATCAAAAAAGGGATGTCGAACTCACTACCCAATATTTCAAGACCGTTGTGTTTTTTTCCTTTCTTTTTGAAAGAATCTATATAACCTATTACTTTGTAAAGACCTTCTTTCTCTATGCAATCAAGAACCACACTACCGTGCCCGGAGGCACCGATTATTACAATATTTTTCATTCGTCGATTGTTTAGGGCATTTCATCGATGATTCAAAGATAGGCAAACTTGCAACGCATTTGAAGAAAAAAGAGGCATTTCCGATGAAATAACCGTATAAAAAAGGCAATCACATGATTTCGAATCGCTTAAAAAACTAACGGTCTGAACTAAACAAAATTGAAGTCTTGGGACAAAAACACTTTATAATCAAGTTAAAGGCTAAAACCCTGCAATTTCATTGCAGAAGCAATTCCCCTAAAACAGTGACGTCCCTACGCCAAAAACAGTGAATATGCATTTTTATATAGGTACAACCGCACTTCTTGAGGTTATATAAAAACGGTGCATTTTATACTTTTAATACAATGGGCCACGACGATCATTTAGATACCACTGAAATATCTTATCAGGATAACAAACGGCCCTACTGTATATGGACAAATCTATACATATTCATAGGGAGAAATTATACGGTAAGTTTTAAAACGATCCTAGTATTACGTACGGAAATGGGCCGTTTAAACCGCAACATAATCCTGTAAATAGGCATACCGCTCGGTAAGTTTGCCTTCTTTGGTGATTAGCGCACGGGCCAGAACACCTTCTGCATCATCGTTGAAAAAAGCGGGGATTACATATTCTAAAAAGGCCTCTCCGAAACCACTACTGGAATCTCGGGGAATTTCGCAAGGAAGATTGTCCACTGCCATTACGGCTATGGCATTGGGATTTTTATAATCGGTTTCCGATGCTGTTAGTGGATCATAACCGTAAACGGGATCTGCTATAGTAGATGACCGAATGGTGGTGGCCACGGGGCCATCTATATCGCAACTGATATCTGCCACTACCTTAATCTTAAAATGGGGATGCCTTGCATCTTCTTTGGTATACAGAAAGGGAGCATTTTCCCCGTAAAAATGACCTGCGATATAGAGATCGGTTACCTTGGCGAAACGAAAAAAATCGGATTTATATTCGTGCGGATTTTCAAAAAAGTCGTCCATACTTCCTTTGACGCCATCTTTTCTGAGGTTGTATTCTAAAACATCTATTTGGCAATAAACAGGTTCCTTAAAATCATTTTTCAAATAAGCTGCCACATCCACTTCTTTCAATCCCATACCGTCCAACATTTCTTTGGCTCCTTTGCCAACCCGGCCCTTTCCGGTAAGCAGTATTTTTATATTAGGTAGTTTTACCGTTTGTAATTGTTTGATTAGGTCCTGCTGATCCATCAAATTTTCAGCTTTGAGCAGTGCAAAGCGATTGAATTTTAAGCCATAGGCCCGGAATCCGTTATAGGCGCCTACAATACCTGCATAGCGCCCAAAGGCGACCAAACGATGTCCTTGTGCGTTGGCAATGACCTCATGATCGTAAAGTTCTATATGCTTTTCCAAAACAGCCCGTAATAACGGCCTGTTATACGGTTGCTTTTTAATGGTGTGAGAAAAGAAAAAGTATTTTTTATTTGGAATTAAGGCTTCAATAGGCACCTCTTTAACTCCCAAAAGCACATCGCAATCTTCCATTTTTGAAGCTACCTCGATCCCCAATTCCGTATATTCCCGATCGGTAAAAACCCGAATAGGCGAAGGTTCCACCACAACCTCGGCGGAGCGATAACCGGCTTTTAACGCCGCACAGGCCAATGGGGAAAGCACCGCCCGCCGATCGGGAGGATTTTTGCGTTCCCTGATGATTCCGAATTTCATAAAATGTATTTTTATAACTTTTAGAACAACTATAGTGGTAAATGTAACGTATGACCTATTGACGGCAAAACTTTTTTTGGAATACTTTTTGGAGTACCTTTGTTGCCCGCGTTAGGGATAGGAGCGGTTACCCCGAATGCGCCGATAGGTGCAGCGGAGTAAGAGCGGATAGCCCGGCACTTGTTCCTGAAAGAAAATAGACCTACAAGATTTTGGAAACCTTGCAGGGACAAGGGCAACGCCCAAG
The DNA here is from genome assembly GCA_041749595.1 of Flavobacteriaceae bacterium. Classification (GTDB taxonomy): domain Bacteria; phylum Bacteroidota; class Bacteroidia; order Flavobacteriales; family Flavobacteriaceae; genus Aurantibrevibacter. The sequence continues at coordinate 39,785 of JBGTBA010000111.1, forward strand.
AGTTCATTGAGGGGCCGACTGGTTTTGACAGCGAGACCAATTGGAATGTAAGCATGCCGAGCGCTGGGATACAGCTCGTAAATCTCATTTTCCACACTTTTAATTGGCGAAAATAATTACGCTCTTGCCGCTTAATCCGAATTACAGTAGGATTTAGCCTCGTCCCTACCAGGTAGGGAAGCGAGATGTCTCTGGGAAGCCCTTGTTGACGGCGTCCCTTTCAGAGGCACCATCAAAGTCAATATAAGGATGTTGTTGCTTTGGCAGCATCTCTAAAACCCAAAGAAGCTAAGTGTAGGGTGGGCGGTTTCCGGTCAGCCCTACATCGAAAACCAAATGGAGACTACGCATGAAGAAAGCATTGTAATTGCTTGTTTGGACGAGGGTTCGAATCCCTCCGGCTCCACTTTTTAGGTATCAAAACGATGCAAAACCCTGTAAATTGTTGATTTACAGGGTTTTTTATTTTGTTTGTACTCAGATGAATCCATTTGAAACTATTCTTTATGTGACTTATTCGGTGAGTACTTTTTTTTATCAAAAACAATCACCTAATTCTATATAATTAACTGATAATATGTTAATTATAAATGTTTCATTTTTATTTGATGTATCTTTATTTGTGTTAAAAAAGGTACTAAAAATGAGCCAATCCTTCTCACAGCTATTTTACTTAAGGTGGGTTCTAAAAATTCATTTTATTGATTTTTCTACAAAGCAATCCCCATCGGTTTTGTAGAAACAATTTTTACGTCGGATAAATCTCCATTTATTTTTGACTTGACATCTCTAAAATTTCATTTTTAAAATAACTATTTCTTTGATTATTAGCTTTTTATATGTAAAATGTTTAATCTAACTACTTGTTCATATCGGAATAAATTGTAGGTTAAATTGATCAATCCGATTATTCCGGTTGCTCTTGCTATTCCGATGGATTTCAATTTTAGACCATTCATACTTTGCCCCATAAATCCAAAAACGTGTTCAACTCTGGATCGTGTTCTTGATTTTTCAGTGTTCTTTTCCTTTTGCTCTTCTGTTAATGGTTTGTTTTTATATCCTTTCTGGTGAACTTTATTTATCATTTTATATTTTGCAATTGTTTCTTTTTGCTTCTCTCCAGTATAAGCGCTGTCTGCATGCAATTCCTGATCTTTATCCTTTTCCTCTAACAGGTCATCGGTGGCTTGCGAGTCGTGGACCGGGGCACTCGTTACAACAAAAGTGTTGATGAATTTGCTTTTGGTATCCACTTTTGCGTGGTTTTTATAGCCAAAAAAGTTCTCGTTGTTTTTCTTGGTCCAACGAGCATCAATGTCCTTGTGTGATTTTTTGTGGGGTTTGTCGTTCCACAGATCATCGCCTTCTCCTTTTTTTATTTTTTTATTTTCCTCACGGGTATTGCGCTGCCGTGGTGCAATTGTAAAACTGGCATCGATCATCTGACCCTTGTTCAATATCAATTCTTTGGTTTCTAAAAAACTTTTAAATTGTGTAAACAAATCTTCTATAAGGCCTGATTTTGTTAGGCTCTCTCTAAATGCCCAAACAGTTTTTTCATCTGGAATCTTGTCGCCCGTGTCTAAGGCTAAAAAGTTTTTAAAACTTGTTCTGTCCAATATTTGGTACTCCACTTGTTTATCTCCAAGTCCGTAATAACGTTGTAAAATCAAGATTTTGAACATTAAAACTACATCAAAGGGTTTGGCTCCGGCATTATTTTTCTTGGTAGCATTTAGAAGTTTGCTCTCCAATAAATCTCTAAACATTTCGAAATCAATAGCTTTGCTAATTTTATCTAGCGGATTACCAATTTCTGATAATTTTTCAGCAGAAAATTGATCGTCAAATAATGATTTCTTTCCTGTGGATTTGTATAGCTGTTTGTTCATATTTTACTGGACTTTTGAAGTCCATGAATATACGGATAAATACCT